>NZ_JAIUIQ010000047.1:0-44922 GCF_020165735.1 Mesorhizobium sp. B283B1A | reverse complement strand
CCCGCCCCCCCCCCCCCCCCCCCCACGACTGATCTGATCAAAGTTCTTTCCTATTCCTTCGCGTCGATAACGACGTCGGATTTCCTAGATGTCAGGGCATGCGGGTTGCGCGCATGAAACAGGTCCAGGTCGGCCTCGATGCGGTCGAGCAGATTGTTGCGGACCATGTCATAGCCGAGTTCGATCGCGGCGGCGAACCCGTCCGAATCAGCACCGCCATGGCTTTTGACGACGATGCCGTTCAAGCCCAGGAAAACGCCGCCATTGGAGCGGCCGACATCCATCTTTTCGCGCAGCCGATCGAAGGCGCCCTTGGCGAAGACGTAGCCGATCTTGGCCATCAGGGTACGGCTCATGGCGGCGCGAAGATAGCCTGCGATCTGGCGCGCGGTGCCCTCGGCCGTCTTCAGCGCGATATTGCCGGCGAAGCCTTCCGTCACCACCACGTCGACCGTACCTTTTCCGATATCGTCGCCTTCGACGAAGCCATGATAGTTCATCGAGGCCATGTTGGCCTCGCGCAGCATGCGCCCCGCTTCCTTGACCTCTTCCTGGCCCTTGATCTCTTCCACGCCGACATTGAGCAGGCCAACCGTCGGCCGGGCAATGCCGAACACGGAACGCGCCATGCCGGTGCCCAGAATGGCAAAATCAATGAGCTGGTGCGCATCGGCGCCGATGGTGGCGCCAACGTCCAGAACCACGCTTTCGCCGCGCAATGTCGGCCACAATGCCGCGATCGCCGGGCGATCGATGGTGGCCATGGTGCGCAAGCAGAATTTCGACATCGCCATCAGCGCACCGGTGTTGCCGGCGGAGATGCAGGCGTCCGCGGCGCCCGACTTGACCGCTTCGACCGCCTTCCACATCGACGATTTCCAGCGGCCATGGCGCAACGCCTGGCTCGGCTTGTCGTCCATCCTGACCGCGATTTCGCAGTGGATGAACTCGCTGACCTCGGCCAGTTTGGGAAATTTGGCCAGTTCGGGACGCACCAACTCCTCACGCCCGTAGATGACGAAACGGATGTCGGGACGGCGGGTCGCGACCGTCATGAGCGCCGGAATGACCACGGCTGGTCCGTGATCGCCGCCCATGGCATCGATGGAAATCCTGATCACGCGTTATTCATCTCACGGTTATCCGGCAGGTCGCTTTAGTGGTCGCAAAGGTTCGGCGAAAATAGCGGTTTTGGGCTTTCACACAACCGACTTTTCCGTCGCCGTCGCGGTTTTCAGGATTTTCCCAGCAAGGATCGCAGTTTTTGCTGAAATTCGTTCTCCGCCGGTTCGGTATCGCCGCCGGCATCCAGCGCCGCGCCCGACTTGCGCGGATAGGGGTCGATCGCCAGGCCGAAGAACTGTTCGGCGAGAGCCCCGACATCGATGGTGTCGCCGGAAAACGTTTCGGGACTGTCGGGTCCGTCCGCATCGAGCAGTATTTCGCCGCCGCCTTCGAATCCCTGCCGTCCAAGCTTGGAGTCCTCGGGCAGCAACAGTGCCTCGACCGGCTCATCGATATGGGCCTCGACGGGCTCGAGCGTGACGATGCAGGCCTGGGTGATGTCGGCCTCGACACGGCCGCTGACCTTCACGCCATTGCGCTTCCAAGAGACGACCAGTAGCTCGGCGCGATAGGCTTCGACGGACAGCAGCCCGTGCTCCTCGGCGAGCGCGGCGCGCTGCGCGGCGTCGGCGTCTATCACCACGGGCAGCCCCTTATGCGGCAGACGGGCGACATTTGCGCGGAAGGAAACCGGGCTTTGCGGATCGGCATGTTTCATCGATCAACCTCCCTTGCGAGCGGAAAAGCCACCGTGCCGGAAACGATTGATTCGGACGGCTGCGCGGCCAGTTGCCGACGGACATCGGCGACGTAGTTGGCCAGTTGCGATGCCTGCGGCCACGCGCCGGCATCGGGCCGGATATTGCGGGCAAGTGCCGCGGTCAGCCCGTCGTGATCGTTTCTCTCCAGCGCATCGTCATAGGCGGCGGTGCGGCCATAATACATTTTGGCCAGTTTCTTCATGCGTTTGGGCACACCGACATCACCAATGCCCAGTTCGCGCAGCGAATGATCGACGTCGAGGAAGAACTCGTCGATCAGCACCTGCGCGACCTCTTGCGCCGCGCCGCCCTCGCCGCGCAGCCGATGCTGGAACAGGAACATGTGCAGCGAAAGCATCTCGAACCGGCCGAGAGGCGTGTCCGGCACATTCCACTCGGAATAAAATGCAGTCTGCCGCGCCGCCGCCACGATTTGTGCGTAAAGCGCGTCGGTGATGGCGCGGTTGGCGTGGCGTTCGCGGCCAAAAAGGCGCTGGAACATGGGGATGGTCTCCGGGGACCGTTTGTTGAATGGCCTTGTTGCAACGGCAAGCAAGCTGGTTTACCGGTTTTGCGGCCCAGCGCAAGTTGCGGCGATGTAATGGAGAATTGTTGTTGCGCGCGCTGAATTTCAAGTCGACCTTCACTTCCAGGCCCGCCGGCGCGATCTCGCTGCTGCTTGTCGTTTCGGCATTGTCGGCATGCCACACCAACAAGATGATTGGCGATCTCAGTCCGAGCGAGACGCTGACGCAAGGATATGTCTACGACCAGCAGGCGGTCGATTCGGTGCCCGTCGGGTCCAGCCGCGAGCAGGTGCTTCTGGCGCTTGGCACGCCGTCGACCACGGCCACTTTCGACAATGAGGCGTTTTACTACATCTCGCAAACCCGCAAACGCTATGTCGCCTTCGACAAGCCGAGACTGATCGACCAGAAAGTGCTGGCGGTCTATTTCGGCGATGACGGCCGCGTCACCCAGATCGCCAATTACGGCTTGAAGGACGGCAAGGTTTTCGACTTCATCTCCCGCACGACGCCGACTGGCGGCAAGGACCAGAACTTCCTCAGCCAGATCATCAACGGCGCCAGCAAGCTGGCGCCCGGCATTCCCGGCGGCGGTACTCCCTGATCTTCAGATCCTGCCTTCCCTTGGAGGGCAGCACCATCTCAGGCGACCAAAAGCCCGCGGGAGCGATCCTGCGGGTTTTTGTTACGGCCAAGGCAAGCCGGCTTGCCAGCAACCGGGCAAGCACCAGACGGCTGGATGGCCCACCCGCACACCCAATCGGCAAACCGTGACACCCGACAGGCTCTCCCAATAAAAATCCGCGGGGATCGCTCCCCGCGGATCTTCATTTCAAAACGCCGGCCGCTCAGCCGTGCGCGAGCACGGCCAGCAGCAAGAGGGCGACGATGTTGGTGATCTTAATCGCCGGATTGACCGCCGGGCCGGCGGTGTCCTTATAGGGATCGCCGACTGTATCGCCGGTCACCGAGGCCTTGTGCGCCTCGGAGCCCTTCAGGTGCTTGACGCCGTTCTTGTCGGTGAAACCGTCCTCGAACGACTTCTTGGCGTTGTCCCAGGCGCCGCCGCCCGAAGTCATCGAGATGGCCACGAACAGGCCATTGACGATGACGCCGAGCAGCGAAGCGCCGAGAGCTGCGAAGGCGGACGCCTTCGAACCCGAGATCAGCAGCACGCCGAAATAGACGACGAGCGGCGCCAGCACCGGCAGCAGCGACGGGATGATCATTTCCCGGATCGCCGCCTTGGTCAGAAGATCGACCGCGCGTGCGTAGTTCGGCTTGGAGGTGCCGGCCATGATGCCCGGATCCTCGCGGAACTGCTTGCGCACCTCCTCGACGATGGCGCCCGCCGCGCGGCCGACGGCCGTCATGGCGATGCCGCCGAACAGATACGGGATCAGGCCGCCGAAGATGAGGCCCGCGACCACGTAGGGGTTGGAGAGGTCGAAGGAGATTTCGCCCATGCCCTGGAAGTAAGGATATTTGTCGCCATTGGCGGCAAAGAACTTCAGGTCGTTCGAGTAGGCGGCGAACAGCACCAGCGCGCCGAGGCCGGCCGAACCGATGGCATAGCCCTTGGTCACCGCCTTGGTGGTGTTGCCGACCGCGTCGAGCGCGTCGGTGGAATGACGCACTTCCTTGGGCAGGCCAGCCATTTCGGCAATGCCGCCGGCATTGTCGGTGACCGGGCCGAAGGCATCGAGCGCGACGATCATGCCGGCAAGACCGAGCATGGTGGTGACGGCGATCGCCGTGCCATAGAGTCCGGCGAGCTGGTAGGTCGAGATGATGCCGCCGACGATGACGATGGCCGGCAGCGCCGTCGATTCCAGCGAGACCGCAAGGCCCTGGATGACGTTGGTACCATGGCCGGTCACCGACGCCTGGGCGATCGAGTTGACCGGGCGCTTGTTGGTGCCGGTGTAGTACTCGGTGATCACCACGATAAGGCCGGTCACCACGAGGCCGATCAGGCCGCAGATGAACAGGTTCTTGCCGGTGATGGTCATGCCGGCGACGGTGCCGACCTCGCCCCAGCCGAGCGTTGCCGAGGTGGCGACGGCGAGGCCGACGATCGACAGCAGGCCGGTGACGATCAGGCCCTTGTAGAGCGCGCCCATGATCGAGCCGTTGGAGCCGAGCTTGACGAAGAAGGTACCGACGATCGAGGTCAGGATGCAGGCGCCGCAAATGGCGAGCGGATAGAGCATCGCGGCACCCAGGATGGCGGTGCCGCCGAAGAAGATGGCGCCGAGGACCATGGTGGCGACGACCGTCACCGCGTAGGTTTCGAACAGGTCGGCGGCCATGCCGGCGCAGTCGCCGACATTGTCGCCGACATTGTCGGCGATGGTGGCCGGGTTGCGCGGATCATCCTCGGGAATACCGGCTTCGACCTTGCCGACCAGATCGCCGCCGACGTCGGCGCCCTTGGTGAAGATGCCGCCGCCGAGACGGGCGAAGATCGAGATCAGCGACGCGCCGAAACCGAGCGAGACCAGCGAGTCGATGACGATACGGTCGTTGGGCTCAAGGCCCATGAAGTGGGTCAGGATGAGATAGTAGATCGAGACGCCGAGCAGGGCGAGGCCCGCAACCAGCATGCCGGTGATGGCGCCCGACTTGAAAGCGATGTCGAGGCCGGCGGCGAGGCTGTTGGATGCCGCCTGCGCGGTCCGCACATTGGCCCGCACCGAAACGTGCATGCCGATGAAGCCGGCGGCGCCCGACAGCACGGCGCCGATCAGGAAGCCGATCGCGGCGGTGATGGAAAGCAGCCACCAGGCGAGCACGAGTACGACCACGCCGACGATGGCGATGGTTGTGTACTGGCGTGCCAGATAGGCTTGCGCGCCTTCGCGGATGGCGGCGGAGATTTCCTGCATGCGTGCATTGCCCTGATCGGACGCGAGAACCGAACGTGTCGCCCAGATGGCGTAAAGGACAGAAAGCAGACCGCAGGCGATGACGGCGGAAATAATTGTCATTGCCGGATTTTCCTCGATTGATGGCCCAAAAGAACCCCTCCCTGGGCCGTTGAGACAAAGACCGGATCCGCGAACGGAATCCGCCTCTTCGCAGCGGTGTATGCGAAACAGGGTCGCGAACGTCAAGATATTGTTCGTTTTTTGCCCGGCTTTCGCCCAAAAGACAAAAGCCGCGACGGTCCTGCCCGTGCGGTCTTTCATTTAGATCGATTGAAATGACGCAAGGGAATCATTCCGACGAGACCGCCAGCGCCCTCAAGAGCTACTCCGCCTCGCGTCCCATGCGCCGCGCCGCGTAGTGCTCGACGGCCGACAGGCCGTCATAGATCAGCACGGCCAGTGCGGCCACGATCAGGCCGCCCTGCAGGATGAAGGCCAGGTTGTTCGACAACAGGCCGGCAATGATGACCTCCCCCAGCGTCCTGGCGGCCACGGTCGAACCGATGGTGGCCGTGGCCAGGCTGATCACCACCGACAGCCTGATGCCGCCAAGGATGATCGGCGCGCTGAGTGGCAGTTCGACCTTGGTCAGCCGCTGCCAGCCGGTCATACCGGCGCCACGCGCCGCCTCGACGACGTTGGCTGGGAGCGTCGTCAGCCCGGTCAGCGCATTCTCGAAGATCGGCAGCAAGCCGTAGAGAAACAGCGCAATCAGCGTCGGCTTCTCGCCGAAGCCGACAGCCGGCACGGCGAGCGCCAGCACCGCCACCGGCGGAAAGGTCTGGCCGATGTTGACCAGGCTGCGCGACAAGGGCAGGAATTCGGCACCGGCCGGCCTGGTGACGAGAATAGCCAGGGCCACCGCGACAATGGTCGCCGCGACGGTGGCGATCAGCACGGTACGCAGATGCAAAAGCGTCAGCGTCAGCAGGCTGCCCTGATTGTAGATTGCGGGAGCATTGTTTTCGGTCAACGGCTTCAGCAGCGGCTCGAACCAGCCTGGATTGGTAACGAAAGCAACGAGCAGCACCACCAGCGCAAGCCTGAGCAGCAAAGGCAGCCAGGCCTTCATGCCGGCCTCGCCGCGCGCTTGACCAGCCCGTCCACCGTGACGCGGCCGAGCGGCTTGCCGTCGGCGCCTTTCACCGGCAGCGCCAGCCGGCCCGACCAGAGGAGTTCAGCCAGCGCATCGCGCTGGCTGGCATCGCCGGGGATCGCCTCGCCATCGGCGGCGCCCTTCTCCACGGCGTCGCGCACCCGCCCGAGCGACAACAGCCTGAATGGCCGTTCGCTGGCGCCGACCAGGGTCTCGACGAAGCTGCTGGCCGGGTTTGCCAGGATCTCGGCGGGTTTGGCGTATTGGACGAGCTTGCCGGCATCCATGACGGCGATCTTGTCACCCATATGCACGGCTTCCTCCATGTCATGGGTGACGAGGATGATGGTGGTGCCGAAGCGCTTCTGGATGGCCAGCAGGTCTTCCTGCGCCTTGGTGCGGATGATCGGGTCGAGCGCGCCGAACGGCTCGTCCATCAGCAGCACGTTGGGTTCGGCGGCGAGCGCGCGGGCAACGCCGACGCGCTGCTGCTGGCCGCCGGACAATTCGTGCGGGTAGCGCGGCCCGAATTCCCGCGGATCGAGCTGGTAGAGCGTCATCAACTCGTCCACACGCGCATCGATACGGGACTTGTCCCAGCCGAGCAGCACCGGCACGGTGGCGATGTTCTGGGCCACGGTTCGGTGCGGAAACAGGCCATGGCCCTGGATGGCATAGCCGATGCTGCGGCGCAGTTCGTAGCCGGGCACCGAGCGATTGTCGGCGCCGTCGAGCTTTATGATGCCGGCGGTCGGTTCGACCAGCCGGTTGATCATGCGCAGCAGCGTCGTCTTGCCGGAGCCGGAGGTGCCGACAATGACCGCGATGGTGCGCGGCTCGATGACCATCGACACATCGTCGACCACCGTTGTCGCGTCGTAGCGCTTGGTAATGCCTTCGATCTCGATCATGCCGTTTCAACCCTGCGCTTGGTGGCGGTCATTTCGATCACCGCATCGAGGACGATGGCGGCGGCGAAGGCGAGCGCCACGGTCGGCACCGCGCCGAGCAGCACAAGGTCCATCGCCGTCTGGCCGACGCCCTGGAAGACGAACACGCCAAAGCCGCCGCCGCCGATCAGTGCGGCGATGGTGGCGAGGCCGATGTTCTGCACCAGCACGATGCGGATGCCGGTCAGGATCACCGGAAAGGCCAGTGGAAACTCGACGCCGAACAGGCGCTGGCGTTCGGTCATGCCCATGCCGCGCGCCGCATCGTGGGCGGCTCGCGGCACCCCGGCGAGGCCGACCACGGTATTGGCCACAACCGGCAGCAGCGAATATAGGAACAGGGCGACGAAGGCAGGCGCGGTGCCGATGCCGCGGATGCCGAGCGCGGCGGCTCCCGGCACATGCGTGGCGACCCAGCCGAGCGGCGCGATCAGCAGACCGAACAGCGCGATCGAGGGAATGGTCTGAATGATGTTGAGCACGTTGAGCACGCCGGCCCGCAGTCTTTCGACGCGATGGCAGAGGATGCCGAGCGGCAGGCCGACGACCACCGCGGCAAGCAGGGAGCCGAGCGCCAGGGTCACATGCTTGGAGCCTTCGGCCCAGAAACTGTCGGCGCGGTTGGCGTATTCCTTGAGGATGGAAAGGTCGTTCCAGGCCCCCGACACCAAAAGCAGGCCAATGGCCGCGGCGGCGGCGACCAGCACGCCGACACGGGCCGAGGGCGACAGGTTCAGGCGCGTCAGGACGTCCGCCAGCAAAAGCGTGAAGGCGAAGATGAGTATCCAGAAACCGGAGGCCGGCGACACCCTGGCAAACGTGTTGCCGGCCGGCGTGAGAAACGTGCCGGCGACGCCGACAAGCACCGCGAGCGCGGCCAGCGCCACCACGCTGGCGGCAAGACGCAGCACGAGCGGCGTCCTGAACAGTGCGATGAGCGCTGCCGCGACCACGATTGCCAAAAGCAATGGACCGGTGATTGCCGGCAGCGCCTCGAGAATCGAGCGCGCCTGGCCGGGGACGATGCGGTTGGCGCGGAACGTGGCGAAGGGGGCAAGGAACGCCGCGCAGGCCGCGATCGCGGCAATGACCACGCCGAGCTTGTCGAAGCGCAGGGTCATGATACGCGGCCGTGCAGAGCGGCGGCCCCTTTGCGCGAGGCGCCCCCCTCTGGCCTGCCGGCCATCTCCCCCTCAAGGGGGGAGATCGGATATCCTAACGGCTTTCGCCAATCTCCAGCGATGCAAGGTGAGTGCCGACGCCGATGCTGCCAATCTCCCCCCTTGAGGGGGAGATGTCCGGCAGGACAGAGAGGGGCGCCTCGCACCAACGTCGCTTCCGGGTGCGCTGACTACTTCAAGAACCCGTTCTTCTTCAAAAAGTCCTCGGCGACGCCCTTGACCGGCTCACCGCCGACCTGCACGCGGCCGTTCAGTTCCTGCAGGGTGACGAGATCGAGCTTGGCGAAGACCGGCTTCAGCAGCGTCTCGATCTCGGGATGTTGCTTGAGCACGGATTCGCGGACGATCGGCGTCGGCTGGTAGACCGGCTGCACGCCCTTGTCGTCCTCGAGCACGACAAGACCGGACGGCGCGATGCCGCCGTCGGTGCCGTAGACCATGGCGGCGTTGGCCCCGCTGGTCTGGTTGGCGGCCGCGGCGATGGTCGCCGCCGTGTCGCCACCGGAGAGCGTGATCAGTTGCTCGGGCTTCAGCTTGAAGCCGTAGGTGGTCTGGAAGGCCGGCAAGGCTGCCGCCGAATTGACGAACTCCGCGGATGCCGCCAGCACCACCTGACCGCCGCCCGCGACATATTTGCCGAAGTCGGAGAGCGTGGCGAGCTTGTTGGTGTCGGCCACTTCCTTGCGCAATGCGATCGCCCAGGTGTTGTTGGCGGGCGCCGGCGACAGCCAGACGATCTTGTTGGCGTCGTAGTCGAGCTTCTTGGCCGTCTCATAGGCCTTGGCGGCATCCTTCCACGCGGGGTCGTCGGCCTTCTCGAAGAAGAAGGCGGCGTTGCCGGTGTATTCGGGATAGATGTCGATCTCGCCGGCGGTGATCGCCTTGCGCACCACCGGCGTGCCGCCGAGCTGGATGCGGTCGGTCGTCTTGATGTCGTTGGCGTTGAGGACGAGCTGGATGATGTTGCCGAGCACGCCACCCTCGGTGTCGATCTTCGAGGAGACAACCACCTGGGCGCTGGCGGATGCCATGGTGATGCCGAGCGCCAATGCCGCGCCGGCCAGAACCTTGACTGAAAACATCGTGAAAATCCCTTGCTGTGAACCGTAATGCGGCCGCCGCATATGAGCATGGCTTCAACGGCCAGTCGGGGTACACGGTTTCATAACAATGGGCACAGGCGCAATATTTTTGTTGGGAAGTTCAATTTCGAGGCGACGCTGGCGATCTGGCGCCATCTGACGGATAATGCAGTGAGGGTGCGGGTGGCAAACACGGAGTGCGTGTCATGGCCATACACAAAGTCGGTTACCTCATCGGCAGTCTTGCCCGGGGATCCATCAACCGCAAGCTCGCGAAGGCGCTCGTTCAACTGGCTCCTCCGGAACTTGAAATGACCGAAATCCCCTTCAGGGATCTGCCCCTTTACAGCTACGACTACGACGCCGATTTCCCGCAGGTCGCCCAGGATTTCAAGAAGGCGATCGCGTCCGTCCAGGCCGTGCTGTTCGTCACGCCGGAGTACAATCGCTCGATCCCTGGCGGATTGAAGAACGCGATCGATTGGGCCAGCCGCCCCTATGGAAAGAATTCATTCGCACGCAAACCGTCCGCCGTCATCGGAACATCGCCGGGCGCCATCGCAACCGCTGTCGCCCAACAAAGCCTGCGCAGCGTTCTGAGCTTCTGCAACTCACCCCAGATGAATGCCCCGGAGGCCTACATCCAGTTCACCCCGGGACTGATAACGGACGACGGCGAAGTGACAGTCGAATCCACCGAGGACTTCCTGCGCAACTACATGGCCGAGTTCCACATGTTCATAGCGCGGGTGCTTCAGGTTCTGCCGCCGGACGCATAGATTTGGCGTCAAACCGGGCGCGCGCTCGTCATCTTCAGCGCGCCCAGCGCCACGAAACAGAGCACGGCAACCGGGAAGATCATCCAGTTCAGCATGGTCCAGCCCCAGGCGTTGTAGACCATGCCCGACATCAGCGAAGCGCAGGCGACGGAGCCGAACAGGACAAAGTCGTGGAAGCCCTGCACCTTGCCCTTTTCCGACGTCTGGTAGCTGGCCGCCACCATCGCGGTGGCGCCGATGAAGGCAAAGTTCCAGCCGAGGCCAAGCAGGATGAGCGCCGTCCAGAACTGCCATAATGCCAGGCCCGACAAAGCTACGGCACCACAGCCGATCAGCAGCAGCAGGCCGATGGCGACAATGCGTTCGGCGCCGAAACGATGGATCAGCGAGCCGGTGAAGAAGCTCGGCGCGAACATCGCCATGACGTGCCAGGAGATGCCCAGCGTCGCATCATCCTCCGACAGGCCGCAGCCGACCATGGCCAGCGGTGCGCCGGTCATGACGAAGCTCATCAGCGCATAGCTGCCGACCGCACAGAACAGCGCCGCGACGAAACGCGGCTTGGTCACGATTTCCGCCAACGGTCTTGCGTCGCTGTCGACGATTTCCACCCTGCCGGGCGCCCTCGCCGGCAGTTGCAGGAAGGACAGGATGATGGCGCCGGCCGCGGCAAGCGGCAGGATGGCGGCGAACGATCCGGCAAACATCACCGGCGCGAACAGTTCGCGGGTGAAGATGACGATCTGCGGCCCAAGGATGGCGGTGACGATGCCGCCTGCCAACACGAAGGAGATGGCGCGCGCCTTGAACTCCGGTGGTGCGTTGTCGGCGGCGGCGAAGCGGAACTGCTGGACGAAGGCACCGCCGATGCCGATCACCAGCAGCGCGAACGCGAATAGCCAGAAACTGCCATGGAAAAGCGCGAAGGTGGCAACCAGGCCGCCAAGCGCGGTGACGACGGTTCCGGTCATAAAGCCGCCGCGCTGGCCCATCTTGCGGATGATGGCCGCGGCGGGCAGAGCGCCGAGCGCCACGCCAAGGTTGAAGCCGGTGATCGGCGCCGTCGCCAGCGATTTGTCGGCACCGAGCAGATATTGCCCGGCCAGCGCGCCCATGGAGATGGCAATGGGTGCCGCCGAGCCGATGATCGCCTGCGAGGCGGCGAGGATCAGCGCTGTGCGCCGCCCACCCTTGCCCACCTCGACGGCGATGGCTGTCACGATGCGTCCTTGCCGCGTCCCTCGCCGCGCACCCGGCGTGACACGCGGTCGAGCACGGCATTGACCAGCTTCGGCTCGTCTTCCTCGTAGAAGGCCTTGGCGATGTCGACATATTCCGAGACGATCACCGCCACCGGCACGTCTTCCCGCTTCATCAGTTCATAGACGCCGGCGCGCAGAATGGCGCGCAGCGTCGAATCCAGCCTCGACAGCGGCCAGTCCTCGGTCAGCGACTGGCGGATGATCGGATCGATGGTCTTCTGGTCCTCTACGACGCCCGTCAGGATGGCGCGGAACCATTGGGCATCCGCCTCGCGGTAGAGCGCGCCGTCCACTTCCTTGCCAAGGCGAAACGCCTCATATTCGGCGGTGATCTCGAAGACGCCGCTGCCGGCGACATCCATCTGATAGAGCGCCTGCACGGCGGCAAGACGGGCAGCCCCGCGCTTGTTGGCGTGGCGCACCGCCGGCTGGCCGGGCGAAGCGGGCTCGCTCACGATTGCGCTCCCAATTTTTCCTTGAGCGCGATCATGGTCAGCGCCGCACGCGCGGCAAAGCCGCCCTTGTCGCCTTCCGAGCGCTTGGCCCGCGTCCACGCCTGCGCATCGTTCTCGGTGGTCAGGATGCCGTTGCCGATGCAGACCGAATCCTGCACGGACAGGTCCATGAGCGCGCGGCTGGATTCGTTGGCGACGATGTCGAAATGATATGTATCACCGCGAACGACGGTGCCGAGCGCAACGAAGCCGTCGTAATTTGTGCCGCCTTCCGCCGCACCATCCAGCGCGAAGGTGATGACCGCGGGAATCTCCAGCGAGCCTGGAACGGTGACGACGTCGTAGGTCGCGCCCGCTTCATCGAGCGCGTTTGTCGCGCCGTCAAGCAACGCGTCGGCAAGGCCATCGTGGAAGCGCGCTTCGATGATAAGCAAGTGCGCCTTCGTCTTCGGACGAATGAAGGCTTTGCCGTGTTGGGATGTGCCAGCCATAAAAGTCTCCGGGGGGTTGCCGGTGACTTAGGCCGAAGCCGGGTTGATCGCAAGCGGAAGATTGGCGGAGGGCCGCCGGGCCTATCGATCCTCTCGCGTATGCCACAGGCGCAACACAGAAATTGTCGCGTTCTGTATTTCGTAACGAATTTCGTAGCTGCCTACCAAAATGCGGCGCACTTCTCGTGGCTCGAACTCTTCTAGTCTCTCACCGATGCGCGGATACTCGACTAACCGTGCCGGCGCGGCAGCAAGCGCCTGCACGGCGCGTGCGGCCGCCGGGCCATTTGCTGGCGCGAGAAAATCGTGGAGCCGGACCAAGTCGGACAAAGCCTTATTGGTCCATTTCAGCTCCATCAACGAGGCACCGGTAGTGGCTTGTCGGTGCCAAGACTCTCAGCCCACGCCTGCACGGCCTGGTGATCGATGACCCGTCCTGCATCCACATCGGCCAGTGCTTCAAGCGTGAGACGTCGGCGCTCCTCCTCCAAATCCACCCACGCGGAAAGAGCTTGTTTGACGATCCAGCCGCGCGGGCGATCGAGGCGAGCAGCTAGCTGATCCACCTTTTCTGCTAGCGGCAGCGGAACGTGAGCGGTGATTACTTTTGTGTCCATCTGAGCCTCACAATCAGACTTAATCATAGCGATTAATACTGACTAAGTCGAGGTTCAAGCAGGCAGCACTCAAAGTCCCTCTTTCGCCGCTTCGGCCAGCCGCGCGGCATAGCGGGCCATGGTGTCGATCTCGAGATTGACGCGGTCGCCGACCTTGCGCTCGCCCCAGGTGGTCACGGTCAGCGAATGGTGGATCAGCAGCACGTCGAAGCGGGTCCCCTCGACCTTGTTGACGGTGAGCGAGGTGCCATCGAGCGCGACGGAGCCTTTCGGCGCGATGAATTTCGCCAGCCCGCGCGGCGCTTCTAGCGTGAAGCGCACCGCGTCGCCCTCATCCTTGCGCTCGACGATCTCGGCGGTGCCGTCGACATGGCCCGAAACGATGTGGCCACCAAGTTCGTCGCCGATCTTCAGCGCCCGTTCGAGATTGACCTTGGTGCCGGATTTCCAGCCAGAGGCGGTGGTCAGCCGCAAGGCTTCTTCCCACGCCTCGACCTCGAACCAGCGCGCGTTCGAGCCGCTGTCGGGCAAAGCCGTGACCGTCAGGCAAACGCCGCCGCAGGAGATCGACGCGCCGATGGCGATGGTCGTGGGATCATAGGCGGTGTCGATGCGCAAGCCGACGCCTTCGCTCAGCGACTTGATCGCCGCGACGGTGCCAATATCGGTGACAATTCCGGTAAACATCGATGTTGTCTTCCTGTTTGACCATGATCTTGCCCGAAAACCGGGTGACACTTTTCGGCATCATGGTCTATCCCGTTTGACCATGACCTTGTCCGAAAACCGGGTCCCACTTTTCGGCATCATGGTCTAGAGGTCTCTTATCCACTCGGCGGAACCGTCTTCGCCGAAACGCATCTCGCGCAGCTTGCGAAAGCCTGCCGGGATATGGTCAGCGTCGATAGGCGATGCAATGCCGCCCTCACCTATCGCTTCCGGTCCCTGGAACAGCACGATGCGGTCGACCAGCCCGTCGGCCAGGAAGGCGCTCGCCACCCTGGCGCCGCCCTCGACCAGCACGCTTGCCATGCCGAGCGCCGCCAGATCCTCGAGCAGCTCCGGCAGTGCGACGCCGCCTTCATGGGTTTCGGTGCCGATGAAGCGCACGCCGGCGCGCTCGAGGGCCGCCCTGCGCTGCGGATCGGCCTCCAGGCAAGCCGCAACGTAAAGCGGCACGCGATCCACGCCCGAAACCAGTTTCGAAGCCTCCGGCAGCCTGATCTGCCGGTCGAGCACGATGCGCGCCGGCGAACGGTTCTCGAGCCCCGGCAAGCGGACCGTCAGCGCTGGGTCATCCTCCAGCGCCGTGCCGATGCCGACCAGGATGGCGTCAGCCTCGGCCCGCATCAGATAGACTTCGCGGCGGGCCATCTCGCCGGTGATCGCGACCTGGCCGGCGCCCTCCCTGCCGATCTTGCCGTCACTGGAAAGCGCAAGCTTCAGAATCACTTCCGGACGTTTTTTCAGCGATCTGATGAGATAGCCGGCCATCTGCTCGGCGGCTTGCGCCGCCAGCACCTTTTCGATCACCTCGACACCGGCGGCTCGCAGAATAGCATAGCCCTTGCCGGAGACGCGCGGATCAGGATCGCTGGCGGCACCGACGACACGCGCGACGCCGGCATTGACCAGCGCGCTGGCGCAAGGCGGCGTGCGGCCGTGATGGGCGCAGGGTTCCAAGGTGACGTAAGCCGTGGCACCACGGGCGAGTTCGCCCGCTTCGGCCAGCGCCTCGGTCTCGGCATGCGGCCGGCCGCCGACTGCCGTGACGCCGGTGCCGACGATCATCGGCCCAGCACCGTCATCGCGCACGATCAGCGTGCCGACGGAAGGGTTGGTCGAGGTTCTGCCGGCATTCCTGCGCGACAGCCGTAGCGCAGCGGCCATGAAACGGTGATCAAGGGCCGCTTGTGCGGCCTCGCCCTGTCGCGATCCTGCCATGCTCAGCCGGCTTCCTCTTCACTCTTGTCTTCGTCGCCCTTCAGTTCGCCCAGCAACTCGTGGAAATCCTTGGCCTCGCGGAAATTGCGGTAGACCGAGGCGAACCGCACATAGGCGACATCATCGAGCGACTTCAGCGCCTCCATGACCAGGCGGCCGACCTCGCCCGAGGCCACTTCCGTCTCGCCGGAGCTCTCGAGCTGGCGCACGATGCCGGTCACCGCGCGGTCGATGCGCTCGGGATCGACATTGCGCTTGCGCACCGCGATCTCGACCGAGCGCAGCAGCTTGTCGCGGTCGAATGGCACTTTTCGCCCCGACTTCTTGACCACGACGAGGTCGCGCAGCTGCACGCGCTCGAAGGTGGTGAACCGGCCGCCGCAATCGGGACAGACACGCCGCCTGCGGATCGCCGCGCCGTCCTCTGCGGGGCGCGAATCCTTCACCTGCGTATCTTCGGACTGGCAATAGGGACAGCGCATGGAGAGCCTTGGGTTCGCGAATCTGGTGAGGCGAAAGGCTTAGAGCCTTTCCGGCCGGGATTGAAGCGGTTCCGTGTCTTCGACGGCCCGCCGCACCAGAGATAGCGAGGCACGAGGAAGATTGCCAGCGGCGCCTATGCCGATCCGGTCGACCGCGTCACGGCGCGACGTCCTTGGTCGGGAAACCGCAGGACACACCGAGGCTGCGATAGGCCTTGGTGAAGCCGTCCATCGGGATGCTGGCGATAGCCTGCTTGCCGAAGGTCACGTCGAGCGAGGTGACCTGGCGCATGGCACGCAGCAGCGCGAGACTGGTCTTGGGCTGATTGTCGACGGTCCAGGTCGGACGGCCGTTGACCGCGTCGTTGGAATAGACAGTCGTCGAAACCTTGACGCCGGGATCGCCGAAAATCGCCGCGATCTTCTTGCCGGTCTGCAGGCTCCTGTTGTCGATGGTGATCATGACGGCCGGATAGGCATCCGGCGGCAGCGCATCGCCGTTCGAGATCGACAAGGTCAGCGTGCCCGAATTGCCACCCGCATCGTAGAACGCCGTCGAAGCCGCGCAGGTCTTGCGCGCATCCTGGCCGGTGTCGAGCGTATCGACCATGGTTGTCCATAGACCGAACGTGCTGGTGGCAGGCATGTCGGGGGCCGGCTGCGTCTGCGCCAAGGCGGACCCGCAAGCAGCCAGCCAGCCCAGAGCGCCGAGTGAGGCAAGACGAAAATCGCGCATCATCAATTCTCCAGTTCCATGCGCCACCCGACCAGGGGTGGCCCGCTGCCGGCGGATAAAAGATGACGCTTCGCGTCCGGTCAATCGAGATAAGGGTCTTGTCAATCGAGATAAGGGGCTGGTCAATCGAGATAAGGGGCTGGTCAATCGAGATAAGGGGCTGGTCAATCGAGATAAGGATGGTCAACCAAGATAAGGATAGAGCGGAAAACGATCGGTCAGCGACACCACCTTGGCCTTGACGGCCGCCTCGACCGCGGCATTGCCCTCGTCGGAATTGGCGACCTTGAGCCCGTCCAGCACCTCGGCGATCAGCTTGCCGATCTCGCGGAATTCGGCCTTGCCGAAGCCACGCGTCGTGCCGGCGGGCGTGCCGAGCCGCACGCCCGAGGTGACGAAGGGCTTTTCCGGATCGAAGGGGATGCCGTTCTTGTTGCAGGTGATGTTGGCGCGGCCAAGGGCTGCCTCGGCGCGCTTGCCGGTGGCGTTCTTGGGGCGCAAGTCGACCAGCATCAGATGGTTGTCGGTGCCGCCGGACACGATGTCGAGGCCCGTCTCCTGAAGGCTGGAGGCCAGAGCCTTGGCGTTGGCGGCGACGCTCTCGGCATAGATCTTGAAGCTCGGCTTCAGGGCTTCCCCGAAGGCGACCGCCTTGGCGGCGATGACATGCATCAGCGGTCCACCCTGCAGTCCGGGGAACACCGCCGAGTTCATCTTCTTGGCGATGTCCTCGTCATTGCACAGGATCATGCCGCCGCGCGGGCCGCGCAGCGACTTGTGCGTGGTGGTCGTCACCACATGCGCGTGCGGCAGCGGCGAGGGATGCACGCCGCCGGCGACGAGGCCCGCGATGTGCGCCATGTCGACCATCAGATAGGCGCCGACCGCATCGGCGATCTCGCGGAAACGCTTCCAGTCCCAGATACGCGAATAGGCGGTGCCGCCGGCCAGGATCAGCTTCGGCTTGGTCTCGTGCGCGGTCTTTTCGATCGCGTCCATGTCGAGCAGATGGTCTTCCTTGCGCACGCCATAGGACACGACCTTGAACCATTTGCCGCTCATGTTGACCGGCGAGCCGTGCGTGAGATGGCCGCCGGAATTGAGGTCGAGGCCCATGAAGGTGTCGCCGGGCTGCAGCAACGCCAGGAACACCGCCTGGTTCATCTGGCTGCCGGAATTGGGCTGGACGTTGGCGAAGTTGCAGCCGAACAGCTTTTTCGCCCGCTCGATGGCCAGTTCCTCAGCCACGTCGACGAACTGGCAGCCGCCATAGTAGCGCTTGCCCGGATAGCCCTCGGCGTATTTGTTGGTCATGATCGAGCCCTGCGCCTCAAGCACCGCGCGGGAGACGATGTTCTCCGAGGCAATCAGTTCGATCTCGTGGCGCTGGCGACCGAGTTCGCTGCGGATGGCGCCGAAAATCTCCGGATCGGCATCGGCAAGCGTGGTCTCGAAGAAAGATTCGAATTTGTTCGACGCTGCCGCTGCAGTTGCCATGGCCTGAAAAATCCTCTGGTTCGGGGCAATTTGTTTCTGCATGTCGTTGCCCCAAAATCGCTGCGCAGTTCCGGGCGACACGCATTGCCGCGCCATTAACACAGTTGTTTTGGCCTCGCCACGTTTGCAGCGCGAAATTTGCTGGCCGTTTTGCGGCAGAGCCTGCAAATCCGCGGCGTCAGGCTTCCGCAATTCCTACTTCCGTGTCTGTCTGCCGTTCAAAAGGGCTTCCGTGAGGGTGATCTCGGTGAACAAGGCACGCGCCGTGTGGTCGTTGATCTCTCCACGGCGCAGCATGGCGCGCAGGGCATCGCGCTCGGCGGCGATGCCAGCAAGCCTGAGGTCGATCTCCAGCCTGCCAGCCTCCCGCACTTCGGCGCGCGCCTCGTCGGCCTCGTCGGCCGCCGCGATGCGCCGCCGATAGGCGGCGACAATGCCGTTGGCGGCGGCGAGCCTGATGCCAGGCACGTCGCCCTCCTCCTCGTCCGTCTGCGTGATGCTCTCGAGGTGGGCGATTGCCGCCTTCGCCGCGCCGACGCGCGCCATGCGTTCCTCGGCGGCGCCGGCATCTTCTCCCGGCTCGACCAGCCCGCGCGCGATCACCGGCAAGGCAAGGCTGGCGATCACCAGCGAGCAGATGATGACGCCGGCGGCGAGGAAGATGACCAGGTCGCGCGCGGGGAATGGCGAGGCGTCCTGCAAGGCCAGCGGCAGCGACAAGATGCCGGCCAGCGTGATGGCCCCGCGCACGCCCGCCACCGATCCGGCGAGCCGCACGCGCAGGCCGAACGGCTCGGCCTCACGCTTGCCGAGCCGGGCCGCGATCCCCGCCGTGATGTCGCCGATCCAGATCCAGACGAAGCGAAGCGCGATCAGGCACAGCGTCAGCGCCAGGACGGTCAGCACCGGCTGGATGATGGGATCGTGGCCGGTGAGCTCCGCCGGCACCTTGCGGACGATCTCGGGAAGCTGCAGGCCGAGCACAATGAACAGCGCGCCGTTGAAGACGAAGGAAAACGTCGTCCACAGCGAGATGGTCTGCATGCGCGCCGAGACGCCAAGGAAGCGGAATATGCCCGTGCTCCCGGTCAAAAGGCCGGCGGTGACCGCGGCCAGGATACCCGAAGCCCCGAAATGCTCGGCCGCGAGATAGGCGACGAAGGGCAGCAGGATGGTGATCAGCACCTGTGCCTCGGCCGGCACGCCGCCAATGCGGTTCAAGAGTTGCAGCATCTTGGCGGCGACGAACAGTGCCGCCACCCCGGCCAGGATGCCGACCGCCACGGCATAGAGGAAACTCAACGAAGCGGCGGCGAAGGAGAAACTGCCGGTCAATGCCGCCGCGACGGCGAAGCGGAACATCACCAGGCCCGACGCGTCGTTAAGCAGCGACTCGCCCTCCAGGATGTGCATCAGCCGCGCCGGCACCACGTTCCTGTCGACGATCGAGGAGACGGCCACCGCATCCGTTGGCGACAGCACCGCGGCGAGCGCGAAGGCCACGACCAACGGAATGCTCGGCACCAGCCAGTGCAAGGCATAGCCGAAGCCGACGATGGTGAAGAAGACGAGGCCGATGGCGAGATCGAGTATAGGCCGGCGCAAGGCGATGAGTTCGCGCTTGGGCGCGCCAAAGGCGTCGCTGAACAGCAGCGGCGGAATGAACACCAGCAGGAACAGTTCCGGATCGATCTCGACATGGATGCCGCGCACCGGCCAGGCAAGTGCTGCGCCTATCGCGATCTGCAGCACCGGCAGCGGTACCCGCACCAGGCGCACCAGCGCGCCGGAAACGGCGACGAAGACGAGCACGACAAGGATGAAGATGGCGGTTTGCATGGCGCGATTCCGGCTGTCGGGGGACCATGCGCAATCGCCGGCGCCGCGTCCAGCCAGGCCGCGCCGGCACCGAGATGACCAAAGGCCAGCCCCGAGCTCGGCGCCGTCAATCGTGCGGAAGCTTTGGCGCCGCTGGCCAATCAGCGGCTGCGCCGCAAACAGAAAAGCCGCCTCGAAGGCGGCTTTTCGTCAAATTATCAGGCGCTTAGAGCGAAGACGTGATCTGCAGCTCGCTGTTGCCGTCGAGCGCATAGACGTCGTCGCGGAACTGGACGACACCGGGGCCGGTCGACCAGGCCGACAGATAGAGGAAGTGCACCGGGACCGGGTTGGTGACCTGGATCGGCGTGTTCTGTCCCGTCTTGATCGCCGCCTCGAAATGCTGGCGATCCCAGCCGGGTGTGTCGCGCAGGATCCAGGTGACGAGGTCGCGCACGTTCTGGACGCGCACGCAGCCTGAGGAATCGAAACGCATCATCTTGCCGAACAGGCTCTGCTGCGGCGTATCGTGCATATAGACGCCATCCGGGCTCGGGAAATTGATCTTCACCGACGCCATGGCGTTTTCCGAACCGGGATCCTGGCGGAAACGGTACTTGGCGGCATCGTCGGTCGACCAGTCGACGTTCATCGGATCGACTTCGCTGCCATCCGGCGCGAACAGGCGGATATGACTGTTCTTCAGATAGTCGGGATCCTTCCGCATCAGCGGAATGATGTCCTTGCGCACGATCGAGACCGGCGCGTTCCAGTACGGGTTGACGATGATCTCGTTGATCTTGGAATTGACGATCGGTGTCTGGCGATCGATCTTGCCGACGATTGCCGTGTGGCGGAGCACGACGCGGTCGTTCTCGACCGCTTCGATCTGCGCCGCCGGAATGTCCACCAGCACATAGCGGCTGCCGAGCGTGCCAGCCTTCTCCTTCAGCCGCTGCAGATTGGTCTGCAACTGACCGAGCCGGATCTGCGCCGAAACATTCATCGCGGCATAGGTGTATTTGCCCATCGAGCCGTCCGCCGGAAGACCGTGGCGCAACTGGAAGCGCTTGACCGCGGAATCGACATAGGAATCGAAGGCCGTCGAAATGCCGGCGCTCTGCGACAGGTCGCCCGCAATCATCAGGCGCTTGCGCAGCGGCACGACGTCCGGGTCATCGACGCCGAGTTCCAGTTTCTTGGTGGCGGGAACATCTACCCAGCCGCCCTGACCGACAATATTCTGGTATTGCGCCACAGCCTGTTCGGTGAATGCAACGGTCTGCAGGCTGAAGATCGGGAGTGTCGAGGCCACCTTGCCGCCTTCGCTGGCGCGGGCGTCGAACTGATCATCCCAATTGCCGCGAGCCGAGGATTTCAGGATATCCCCAATCACATCCTGCGCACTCGCGCGGCCGGCCACCATGGCGGCGGCGAGCGCTGAGGCTCCAGAAAGGAAAAAACGGCGGCTGGTTCTCATGGACGTTCCAGACATTCTTGCTGTGTTCGATCTCGCTCGGTTTGCTCTCAACGGGCGATTGAGCCCGCAGTCTAGGGTTGGCAATGTTAAGAATTAGCCAACCATGACCTGCATCGCACAGGCGTCAAAGGCGCTGTCGCGATGCGGGTTCAAGTGAGCGCAAGCGCTGGCCGGCAGCATCACCCGCATCCTCGCTTCCACCGCGATTATGGCGGCAACGTGGCCTTGGCCCGCAATATGCTTCGGGCGACACCGCGAAAAGAAAGAACCGGTGCTTTTTCGGCACCGGTGACAATCCAGATATCCCGATCCGCAGATATCCAGTCCGAAGCCAGTCTCGTCCTCGACCATCACCGTCGTGCGAGAAGCCTCAGCCTTTTGGGTCCGGACGTGCTTTTGGATCCAGACCTGGCTTTGGCGTCAGACCTGGCTGCGCCTTCAGTTCCGAGCAGCGCTGCAACACTTCGTTTTGAGGATAACGCAGGACTTTGTTGTCCAGTTTGAGCAGCAATTCCCGCCTCTTTTCAGCGCCCTGCTCATCGTCCGTACAGGTCATGTCCAGAATGACGGCATCCAGGCGATTGATCTTCTGAACCTTGTCCAGCCTGCAGCCGACCTCCCACATGTCCACGGACTTGTCGGTAATTGTCACGATCGAGTCATTGTTGTCGCACGGACTGCTGCCCTCGGTGGCGAAGGAATCTTTCCACCAGTCCTCGGCGAAAGCCATTTGCGACACCATCGCAAGCACCGCAGCGACAGAACAGATCCTGAAACGCCCCTCTCGTCCCATCATGCCTCCCTCGTGTGGTGACATTAGGCACTGCGGAGGCGAAAGCAAAGCTTGGGCCGGGACGGCCGTGCGCCACAAGAAAATGGACCGGTGCTTTCGGCACCGGCCCTGACTGAAGGTCGCTCGTGCGGCCGCGCTTCTTTGGCGCGGGCCAGATCCGCTGCGGCGGATGCCTTACATCCGGTAAGCGATGGTGTCGTTCCAGAAGCGGTCGAGCCGCTGCAGGGCACGGTTCATCTGCTTGAACTCGTCGGTGTTGATGCCGCCGACCTGCTCGATCGAGCCGACATGGCGCTCATAGAGACCGGCGACCACATCGGCCACTTCGTTGCCCTTCGGCGTCAGCGAGACGCGGACCGAACGGCGATCGATGCGCGAACGCTGGTGGTTGATGAAGCCGAGATCGACCAGCTTCTTCAGATTGTAGGACACGTTCGAGCCGAGATAGTAGCCACGCGAGCGCAGTTCGCCGGCGGTCAGTTCGGAATTGCCGATGTTGAACAGCAGCAGCGCCTGGATGGCATTGATGTCGGAACGGCCGTTGCGGTCGAATTCGTCCTTGATGACATCAAGCAGCCGGCGGTGCAGCCGCTCAACAAGCTGCAGCGATTCCATGTACAGGGAACGGATAGCCTCGCGGCGATCGTCGGATACGTTGGCGGTCTTCGCCGCCGGACGCGAATTGATCATTGTCTTTGCCTCTCGTTTGTCGCCCTGGTGATTTTTTGTTTTTCACCTTGATTGCGACACTATCGAATACTCATAAAATTCGACTTAAACGCTAGGGCTAACAAGAGCTTACCGGTAATAGGTTTCGGAAGAGGCTTAACGAACGGTCACCCGAGTAAGGATAATTAACCTAAAGGCTTAGGCGCTTGTCGCGGGGCCGGTTCGGGGCTGTCACGAAGTCATCAATGCCCTCAACGGCTTAGTGCCGTACGGGGCGTTTCTGCAGCCAGATGACGACGCGAAAGACGATATAGAGCAGCGCCACCGCCGCATGCGAGACGACAATCAGCAATCGATGGCCGAAAAGCTCGGGAAAGCCGGCATACATGACGGTCTCGGTGACTGCGCAAATGAACCAGATCACCGGCCCCCAGGAGGCCAGCATCCACAGCCCCGCCGCGGCAAAGGGGAAGAACACGGCGAGCATCACCGCCGCCACCTGCCAATGCACCGGCATGAGGTCGAAGCGCCACAGCGAACCTGGATAGAAGCCGATCAGCTTGACCCAGTACAGGATGCCGAACAGCAGGCAGTAGCCGGCGATGACGCGCTGGAACCAGGCGAAGATGACCTCGACCGTCGAGGGCTGAAGCACCACGCGTCTCGAGGTCACCTCGCTCATGCCAGGAGTTCCCGTTCACCGAGCGGGGCGAAATAGGCCTCGACATCGGCCTCACTGACCGCGTCGAGACTTGCCGGCCGCCATTGCGGCTTTGACCCCTTGTCGATGATGGCGGCGCGGATGCCTTCATAGAAATCGTGTCCGGCTAGCATGCGGTTGAGAATGCGGAACTCCATCTTCATGCAATCGTCCATCGACAATGTCAGCCCGGCGTTGATCTGCCGCCAGGTGACACGAAGGCTGGTCGGCGAGCGCATGCGGATCGTCGCCAACGTTTTTGCCGCGAATTCGTCCGTGCCCGCCGCGCGTTCCAGGCTGTCGACGACATCCTGCAGCGACGGTTGAGCAAAATGACGCGATATCGCTTCCAGGATCGACCTGTCGGTCTCCCGCTTTGCCTGGACGAAGAAACCGCGCAGCACCGATTCCGGATCGCCGGTCAGTACCAGCCGATCGAGGAAGCTCGCCTGGTCCTCGGCCTTGATGGTGTGAGTGGCCAGCCCCGACCACAGCGCGTCACCATAGCGGATGCGGTTGCCGGTCAGCGCCAGATACATGCCGAACGAGCCGCCAAGATCGGGCAGCAGATGGCTGGCGCCGACATCGGGGAAAAACCCGATGCCGACCTCCGGCATGGCGAACTGGGCATTCTCGGTCATCACCCGATGCGAGCCGTGGAACGAAATGCCGACGCCGCCGCCCATGACGATGCCGTCGATGAGCGCCACGTAGGGTTTCTTGAAGCGCGCTATGTAGGCGTTGAGCCGGTACTCGTCGGCGAAGAATGCGACCGGCGGCTCTCCGGCCCGGCCGGCTTCGTAGATATCCAGGATGTCGCCTCCGGCCGAAAACGCCCTGCCCTCGGCCTTGAGGACTACGACGTCGACGCCGTCGTCGCGCTCCCAGGAACGCAGGGCTTTGCCCAGCGCCTTGACCATGCGATGGGTGACGGCATTGAGCGCCTGCGGCCGCGTCAACGTGACGACACCAGCCCTGCCCAACCGTTCGAAGCGAATTTCGTCGCCTCCACCAAAATCCATCGCCAGAGAATCCCTCCCCCGCGCCTGCGGGACTGAAGTGCTAAGCGGCGACCGGGCGAACGTCAATTGTCGTGTGCCGGGACAAGAAGCATGATCGGTTGGAATTGCTACCACACGAACGGGATCAACGCCTTCGTGCGACGCGCATAGTCTGGGAATTCGTCGGGAAATTGCCGTGCCAGAAGCCTGTCTTCCGCACCGACACGCCATAGGAAGATCACGCCCAGCAGGATCAGCAGAAAGACGAAACCACCGCCCACCACGATCGCCGAACCGATGCATGCGACGAGGCCGCCTGTGTACATGGGGTGGCGGACATAGCGGTAAGGGCCTGACGTCACCAGTTCATGGCCCTGCTTGGCGGAGACGATCTGGCTCCAATTGCTGCCAAGGGTTTGCCGCGCCCAGACCAGGAAGGCCATCCCGGTAACGGCCACGATGACACCGATGCTGCTCAAGACGGCGTTCACGGGTGCGAAGTTGACGAACCGGAACATCGGCACACGCGGAAGCAGGAAAGCGAGGATCATGGCGAACATCAGCCCCAGTCGCTGCGCGATGTGCTCCTCGGTGTCCCGTTTCACACCGAACGCCGAAACGGTCAGGTAGACGATCAGCACGAGCCAGGCGGCATAGATGGACCAGACGAAAACCATGGCTTGCTCCTTCCGTCGCCATGCGGACCTAGCGTGCCGCAAGGACGCGTCAACGCCACACGGCCGGTACCGCCTCTTGGCTCGCGTCCGTGGTCGATGTTAGAAATCGACCGGCAAATGCTGGACGGCGGACGTTGTTCATGGCTCGATTTTTACGCCTTGCGCTGGTGGCAATTGGGCTGATCGGTCGATGCCTGGCCGCCCATCCTGTGCTGGCAACCACGCTGGACGAGATCTACCAGTCGCAGACCATCGTCACCGGCCAAGGCGAGGAGAACCGCCAGACAGGCTTCAGGGATTGCCTGGACAGGGTCCTGGTCAGGGTTTCGGGCGATCAGCGGTTGCTCGACAAACCAGAGATAGCGGATCTGCGCGACAAAGCCGGCAGTTTCGTCGATGCTTTCCGCTACCATGACCGGTTGGAGGGCATTCCGATCCATGACGAGCAAGGCACGCATGACCGGCCGCATGATCTGACCTGCTTCTACAAGCCTGACGTGATCGACAAGGTGCTGGCGTCGCTGGGCAGCAGGCCCTGGCTGGGCGACCGGCCGACGCTCGCGGTCTTTCTCGTTGCCGAACAGGGTGCCCGACATTTCGTCCTAAGCGCCGAGGAGCAGCGTGGCGAAACGATGCGCGAATCCTTCGTCAATGCTGCCGGTCCAATGCTGATGCACGTCGCATTTCCGAAGGCTGCGCAGCTTGCCGGCCTGGGTGAAAAAGCGCTGCGCGCCGCCGACATGGCGAGGCTGGATCGGCAAGCCAAACAAGTAGGTGGCGCGCAAGCGCTCGCCGGCAGCATCGTATGGAGCGACAAGGAGCTCGGCTGGATCGCCGATTGGCGGCTAGCCGACCGCGGCAAGACCTATCGCTGGCAGGCGCGTGGCGTCAGCTTCGACGAGGCGTTTCGTGTGGCCATCAGAGGCGCGGTGCAGATTCTTTCGGGTAATGGGCAGCCTTGACTGGATAGGCAGGAGGGATAGCGCGCCCCTCTGCCCTGCTGGGCATCTCTCCACAAGGGGGGAAATTGGCAGCTTCGACCGCTGGCACAAACGTGTCGCATTGGTGAGCATCGAGGGCTCGTGGTAAAAGCCGTTGATCCGGAGTTTTGGCAATGAACAGATTCACCCCGACAAAGCCAGCCGGCGCGCGCAGCGTCGACGACGTCACCGGCAGCCGCCGCCTGCGCCGCATGCGCAAGGCCGATTGGTCGCGCCGGCTCGTGCAGGAGAACCGGCTCGCCGTCGATGATTTGATCTGGCCGATCTTCGTCGTCGAGGGCAAAAATGTGCGCGAGCCGATTGCGGCCATGCCGGGCGTCTTCCGCCTGTCGATCGATCTGGCTGTCAGGGAGGCGGAACGCGCCGCCAAGCTCGGCATTCCGGCGCTCGCCACCTTCCCCAATGTCGATCTGGCCTTACGCGACCAGACCGGCTCGCACATCCTAGACCCCGACAATGTCATCAACCGCGCGACCCGCGCCATAAAGGACGCGGTGCCCGAGATCGGCATCATCACCGACGCCGCGCTCGACCCGTTCACCAGCCACGGCCATGACGGCATCCTGCGCGACGGCATCATCGTCAACGACGAGACGGTCGATCAGGTCGCGGCGGCGGCCGTCATCCAAGCGGCGGCCGGCGCCGACATCATCGCGCCGTCCGATATGATGGACGGCCGTATCGGCGCCATCCGCGACGCGCTCGACGCCAACGGCTTTCAGGACGTGGCGATCATGTCCTACGCGACCAAATTCGCCTCGGCCTTCTACGGCCCCTATCGCGAGGCGGTCGGCACCGCCGGGCTGCTCAAGGGCGACAAGAAGACCTACTATATCGACCATGCCAACTCGGACGAAGCCGTGCGCGAGGCCGAACAGGACATCGCCGAGGGCGCCGACATGCTGATGGTCAAGCCCGGCCTGCCCTATCTCGACATCATCCGCAGGCTGAAGGACGAATTCCAGATGCCGACCTTCGCCTACCAGGTGTCGGGCGAATATTCGATGATCAAGGCAGCGGGCGCCAATGGCTGGATCGACGGCGAGAAAGCGATGCTGGAGAGCTTGCTTGCCTTCAAGCGCGCCGGCTGCGACGGCATCCTGACCTATTTCGCACCTGAAGTGGCGACGATGCTGAAGGGGTAGGTTCTCGCCCTCCCCCGGCCAGTCAGCGACGTGGTCGTCCATGAACGGCATCCGCGACTTCCATAAGGAACTTACAGGCAAGGACTTCCCGCTGCTGGCGGAGAGGTCCGGGTACGTGTTTCTTCGCCGTAGAAAATACCACTTGCAATTCGCAATCGGTTTGCTACAAGGCAACCACTTGCAAAATACAACTGGTTATCGAGGAGGTTTTCATGTCCAAGCTGCGTGTCAACGCTTTCACCCTATCGCTCGACGGCTATGGCGCCGGTCCCGACCAGGATCTGCAAAATCCGCTCGGCATTGGTGGGGAATCCCTGCACAAGTGGTTTGTCGACACCCGCACCTTCCGCAAGATGGTGCTCGGGCAAGACGGCGGCACCACTGACGCCGACGAGGCGTTCGCGGCACGCAGCTTCGAGAATGTCGGCGCGTGGATCCTCGGGCGAAACATGTTCGGACCGATCCGCGGTGAGTGGCCCGACGAGACCTGGAAGGGCTGGTGGGGCGACAACCCGCCCTACCATGTGCCGGTCTTCGTGCTGACACACTTCAAGCGAGCGCCGATCACGATGGAGGGCGGCACCACTTTCCACTTCGTCACCGACGGGATCCATTCGGCGCTCGAGCAGGCAAGGTCGGCGGCTGGCGGCAAGGATGTGCGGGTCGGCGGCGGTGTCTCGACCGTCCGGCAATATCTCCAGGAAAAACTTATCGACACCATGCACCTAGCGATCTCGCCGATGCTGCTGGGAACAGGCGAGCATCTCTTAGCGGGCCTGGATATGGTGAAGCTTGGCTATCGATGCACGGAGCAGGTGGCGACAGCGCTTGCCACGCATGTGATCATCGATCGAGCGTAGGTGGGGAGCGTAATCTCCCCCCACGTGGGGGAGACCGCAGCCTCATCCGCCTCAATACTTCTCCGGCACGTAGAGTTCGCGCGGCAGAACCTGGCGCTCGTATTCCGGATTGAAGACGCGCTCGGGCAGCGTGATCTCCTCGTGCGGTACCTCTTCATACGGCAATTGCTTCAGCAGATGATCGATGCAGTTCAGCCGCGCGCGCTTCTTGTCGTTGCCTTCGACGATGAACCAGGGCGCCTCGGGAATGTTGGTGCGGGCGAAGGTTTCTTCCTTGGCCTTGGTGTACTGTTCCCAGCGCACGCGCGACTGCAGGTCCATCGGTGACAGCTTCCACTGCTTCATCGGGTCATGGATGCGCATCAGGAAGCGCATCTGCTGCTCCTCGTCGGTGATCGAGAACCAGTATTTGACCACGGTGATGCCCGAGCGCACCAGCATGCGCTCGAACTCCGGCACGTCGTGGAAGAACTCCTCGACCTGCTCCGGTCCGGCAAAACCCATCACCCGTTCGACGCCGGAACGGTTGTACCAGGAGCGGTCGAACAGCACGATCTCGCCACCGGCCGGCAAATGCGGGACGTAGCGCTGGAAATACCACTGCGATTTCTCGCGTTCGGTCGGCGCCGGCAGTGCCACGACGCGGCAGATGCGCGGATTGAGCCGCTGGGTGATGCGCTTGATGACGCCGCCCTTGCCGGCGGAGTCGCGGCCCTCGAAGATCACCACCAGCTTCTTCCTGTGATAGGCGACCCACGACTGCAGCTTGATCAGCTCCGACTGCAAGGTGATCAGGTCGCGGAAATACTGCATGCGGTCGATCGATGGCGGATGCGAGTTCTTGTAGATCTTGGCGATCTCCATCGACAGCGCCGGTTCCGACATTTCGAGCTCATAGTCTTCGTCGAGCGTGTCGGCGAGCTCGGCTTCGAGCCAGTCTTTTGCAGGGGAATTCTGTCTCACCTCGGTCATATCAGTTGCTCCGCTTGCAAGCCTGTCGGTTCACGTCCCTGCTGGCCCGCGGCCTGGAACGGAACACCTTAGCCGAATTCAATATAGGCCGGCAGTGACGGTTTTATTGCAGCCCGAGCGCGATCGCCGGCGCTGCAAATCCCGCGAGATATGATCGATCGTCGTCCTGGCATGGCGACAAGCGGACCGAATTGTCCTACAAATCTCCGGTCGCATTCCGGGCTGCCCTTTCGCGCCGCCCCAATTCAACTCAGCCCCAGTTCAACACGGCCCAATTCAATACGGCCCCAATTCAACACAATCGCGAGGACTGACATGGAATACCGCACTCTCGGCCGTTCCGGCCTGAAGGTTTCGACACTGACCATGGGCACCATGACCTTCGGCGGCGCCGGCCCGTTCGCCGCTGTCGGCAACAGCGATCTCGCCGAAGCCAAACGGATGATCGACATGTGCATCGATGCCGGCATCAATCTTCTCGACACCGCCAATGTCTATTCGAACGGCATCTCGGAAGAGATCATTGGCGAAGCACTCGGCGGCAAGCGCAAGAACGACGTGCTGATCGCCTCCAAGGCGAGGATGCGGATCGGCAAAGGTCCTAACGACGAAGGCCTGTCGCGCTATCACCTGATCCGCGAGTGCGAGAGGAGCCTGAAGCGGCTCAAGACCGATGTCATCGATATCTATTTCCTGCACGAATGGGACGGCCTGACGCCACTTGAGGAAACCATCGCCGCGCTCGACACGTTGGTCGGCCAGGGCAAGATCCGCTATGTGGGCTGCTCCAACTACTCTGGCTGGCAGGTGATGAAGGGGCTTGCCGTCAGCGACAGCCATCACCAGCCGCGTTTTGTCACCCAGCAAATCCACTACACGCTGGAGGCACGCGAGGCAGAGTATGAATTGCTGCCGATTTCGGTCGACCAGGGGCTCGGCGTGCTGGTGTGGAGCCCGCTCGCCGGCGGCTTGCTGTCCGGGAAATACCGCCGCGACAGCCCCACCGCCCGACAGCTCGCCGGCTGGTCCGAGCCGCCGATCCGGGACGAGGACCGGCTCTGGCGGATCGTCGACGTGCTGGTCGAAATCGGCAAGGCCCGGGGTGTTTCCGCGGCGCAGGTGGCCCTTGCCTGGCTGCTCGGCCGCCCCGCCGTCTCCTCCCTGGTGATCGGCGCCCGCAACGATGCCCAGCTCAAGGATAATCTCGCAGCCGCAGCCCTGGAACTCAGTGCCGACGAACGCCAGCGCCTCGACGCGGTCAGCCGGCCGCCTTTGCTCTACCCCTACTGGCACCAGCAACTGACGGCAAAGGATCGCTTCAGCCCCGCCGACACGGTTCTCGACCGCAGCGCCATCTGACGGACATCAGGATCTAACCCCCGATGAACCGCCAGAGTTCGGGATAGGGTTCGAGCTGGCCGCTGAGCACGAAATATTTGTAGAGCACGAGCAGGGAGATCGCCTGCTCGTCTCGCTGGTTGGAGAACTTGCGGCAATGCGCATTGGCCGCGAGGACGATGCGCTCCGCCGCGGCCGGGTGCCGTTCGAAATAGCTTACTTTTTCGGCCAGATCGGCGAAATCCGGATCGAGCGGCACATAGTGGACATTGGCCTCGAGCTGGCTCTCCCTGAACCACGTCTCGTAGGTCGGCGGCGGCATCAGGCAGAGCGAGTTCGAATTCATGATCCACTTCAGATTGGTCGCCACGTCATTGCCCTCCAGCGAGACGATGTAGCGATAGCGCAGGTGCTGGGCGATGCTGAGAAAGGGCTTGCTGTACTTTGCCGGCGCGTTCGGCTTGTGCGAGCCCGCATCGCAGAACGGCAAGTCGCGCACGGCATCCAGAAACCTTGTCCTGAGCGGATTGTTGAGATCGCCACGCCAGACCACGGCCGGCAGTTTGTCGGCGAAGGCAACCGTGTCGACAGGCATGTAGAAGTGGCGGAACTTGTTGAACTTCATGAGCACCGCATTGTCGTTGTCGGCCTGGATCGGGCGATCCTTGACGAATGACGGCACCTTGGGCACCTCGATGACGTCGCCAAACTCCAGGTCGAGGCGCAGTCCGGCATCGAAGTAACGGGCAAATTCCTTCAGGTCGTAGTAATACATGCTGCGTGTCGACGGCAGGCTGTCGATACGGACGGCATCGGGGCTGGGCGAGAACGTGTCGTGAAGCTTGTTGTAGTCGTTCAATCGTTGGCGGACGGCCTCATCGGAGAGCCTGGCCTGCTCGAGGCGACCTGCCAGCCGTCGTCGGAAGATTGCCTGTGGTGCGACATCGCGGATGACATTTCGCGCATAGTAGAAAACCTTTTGGGTCGTTCGCTGTATGGTGGCCATCGTTCTCTGATCAAAACAAGCGCCAGCAAACGCACGACAGCCGAAATAGTTCCTCGCGCGCTCCCGCGTGGTCGTGTCAGAGATTTCGCAAAAATAGGCGGCGCCTCCAAATGGCAACGGCGCGTTTGGCCACAGGGGCCGGCTATGTCGCCGGCAACTATCCCGTTATGTAGCGCCAGACATCGGCATCCGGCTTGATCTGGCCGCTGAGCACGAAATATTTGTAGAGCACCAGCAGGGAGATCGCCTGTTCGGTCTGCTCATTGTCGAATATCCGGCAATAGGCGTTCGCGGCTGCGACGATGCGTTCGGCCTTCGCCGGGTGCCGCTCGAAAAAGGCCACATGTTCAGCAAGGTCGGAGAAGTCCGCTGCGAGCGGCACATAGTGGACGTTGGCTTCGAGCTGCCGCTCCGCGAACCATGTCTCGTATGTCGGAGGCGGCATCAAGCAGAGTGACTTCGAGTTCAATATCCATTTGAGATTAGTCGCCACGTCGTTGCCTTCGAGCGAAACGATGTAGCGATAGCGCTGGTGCTGGGCGATGGTGAGAAAGGGCTTGGCATACTCTGCCGGCGCGTTGGGCTTGTGCGAGCCGGCGTCGCAGAACGGCAGGTCGCGCGCTGCTTCCAGAAACCGTGTCCTGATCGGATTGTTGAGATCGCCACGCCAGACCACGGCCGGCAGCTTGTCGGCGAACGGGATCGTATCGGCCGGCATCTGGAAATGGCGAAACTTGTCGAGCTTCATGATGACCGCGTTGCCGTCGTCGTCACGGATCGGCCGATCCTTGACGATCGAAGGCACCTTCGGCACCTTCATGACGTCTCCGAACTCGACGTCGATCAGCAGGCCGGGATCGAAGTAGCGGGCAAACTCCTTCAGGTCGTAATAATACATGGTCGGAGTGAAGGGCAGCTCGCTGATGCGCACGGCCTTTGCGCTTGGCGTGAAATCATCCTGCAGCTTGTTGTAGTAATTCAGCCGCCGGCGCGCCGGCTCGCCGGAAAGCCTGGCCGTTTCGAGACGAGCGGCCAGCCTGCGTCGAAACAGGGCTTGGGGAATGATGTCGCGCGCGACGTTTCGCGCATAATAGAACACCCTCGCCGTCGTCCGCGCAATTGTGGCCATGGTTCACTTGATCAAAACAAACAGGCAGCTCTCAATTCGTTGGCGCCCCGACGCTTCCTACACCATTGTGCTGCGCATCTGGCAAGCCCTCCCAACCGCGGAAGCGAACGCCGCGGTACTTTTGCGTCGGCTGTTGTGTTTGGCGGCTAATGCTCCTAGGCAAGGTTTGAGCCGCAAGGCAGGTCAAAAAGGAGCCGATATGGCGCGAGCACCAAACTACGATCAGGAACGCAAGGAACGCGACCGGCAGAAAGCAGCCAAGAAGGCCGAAAAGCAGGCCGCCAAGGTCGCCGCGCGGGAACGGTCCAAGCCGGAGACCGAGACCGACACCGAAACAGAGGAATGACGGCAAGAGGCCCGCGAATGCGGGCCTCGTCGCTGGCCCGTCTCAATCCCGATTGGCCCGTCTCAATCCGATTGGATTGCGTCAAGCGGGCGCCTTGTCGCTGACGAAAACGTCGACCTCACGCGCCGCCGCGATGAAGGCACGCCTGGCATTCATGGCCGGCTTGTCGCCGGCCAGCGCGTCATGACAGGCCTGCAGCGCTGCGCGGTGCTTGGGGCTGCGCTTGCCGGGCCAGCTGTTGAGGAGGTAATCGGAAGCCTCCCGGGCCGAACGCAAGAGCTGAGTGCTTCCCGCCGTGACGGACTTGACGGTCACGGGTGTTTCAAATCGGTTGTTTTCCATCGCCGCTCTTACGCCATCGGCATCCATGAAGCGAGGCCGAAAGTGCGCTTTGTGTCGGGACGCCGCCGTTTCGCAGCGATTGCCCCCGCCTTGTGCAGGCCGCGCTAAGCAGCGACCACGGCAAAACCCCTGGCGCGAAGCCCACGTCTATCGTTGGCGAGCGACGTCACCAGTCGGTCACGGCTGCCAACGATATGGGCTGAAAGCCGGCGGGCCGCTTCATCGGCATCGCCAAGGCGTGCTGCCGCCAGGATGGCGCGATGCTCGGCCCAGGCACGGCCAAGGGCGGCTTCGTCGCGAACCTCAAGCCAGCGGGCGCGCGACAGCCGCGTCATGGCATCGCGAACGGCCCGGAACAGGAATTCATTGCCCGACAGGCGCGCCAGCTCGATGTGAAAATCCATGCCAACGCGATGCCACTCCTCGCGCAGCGTGCTTTCGTCGCAGGAATCGAGCATCGCCTCGATGACATCGATGGCATTCCCGTCGACGTGCGTGCATGTCAGCCGCAGAGCCGCGACCTCGACCGCCTCGCGATAGACCGCGATCTGCTCGAGTTCGGCAAGGTTGATGGGCGACACCGTCCAGCCGCGCCCGTCCCTGCCGACCAGCCCCTCGGTCTCCAGCCGCAGAAGCGCTGCCCTGACCGGCGTGCGCGAGGCGCCGAAGCGACCTTCGATCCAACGCTCCGTCAGCCGCTCCCCCGGTCCGACCTCGAGCCCAAGGATCATCTCGCGCAACCGCCGTTCGACATTCTGCATCTGCGACATCGCGCTCGCCTTTCCGAAGCCGCATTGACAGCAGCGGGGTTGAAGTTCATGACGTATACCAGTTTGGTATCCCAAAACGGTATCCGCAACAAGCGCTGGTATCGAGCAGGCAGGACATGACGAAGGAAGACACCCGACAAAGCGGCTACAACATCCACTGGCGGCGCAATCTCGCCGTCTGCTTCGCTGGCTCGTTCAGTACGCTCATCGCCATGACCCTGCTGCTGCCTTTCCTGCCGCTCTATGTCGAACAGCTCGGCGCGCAGGGACATGCGGCCATCGTGCAGTGGTCCGGCATCGCCTATGGCGCCACCTTCTTCGCCGCTGCCATGGTTGCGCCGCTGTGGGGACGCCTGGGCGACCGCTACGGCCGCAAGGTGATGCTGGTGCGCGCCAGTTTCGGCATGGCGATCTGCATGTCGCTGACAGGCATGGTCGAAACGGTCTGGCAATTGGTGTTGCTGCGCCTGCTGATCGGTTTTGCCGGCGGCTATTCCTCGGGTTCGACCATATTGGTGGCCATGCAGACGCCCAAGGACCGCTCTGGCTGGGCGCTCGGCGTCCTGTCGGCGGGGATCACGGCGGGCTCGCTGGTCGGCCCCCTGCTCGGCGGCGCCTTACCGCCGGTCATCGGCATCCGCGCCACCTTCCTGTTGTCCGGCGGCGTCATCTTCCTCGCCTTCCTGGCCACCACCTTCCTGATCAAGGAGATGCCCCGCCCGAAGCCAGCCAAAGCCGCTTCGTCGGCAAAGGCGAAGAGCGGCTGGTCGCAGATCCCGGACAAACGTCCGGTCGTGGCGATGCTGACAACCGGTATGCTGCTTGCGTTCGCCACCATGTCGATCGAGCCGATCATCACCGTCTATGTCCAGCAGCTCATCGAGGACCAGAGCCGAGTGACGCTGGTCGCCGGCGTGGTGATGTCGGCGGCGGCTCTCGGCACCATCCTGTCGGCCTCCTGGCTCGGCAAGCTCGCCGACCGCGTCGGTCACTGGAACGTCGTCGTGGGTGCGCTCGCCGTCTCGGCCCTGCTGCTCATTCCGCAGGCTTTCGTCACCGACAGCTGGCAGTTGATAGGACTGCGCTTCCTGATGGGCCTGGCGCTCGGCGGCCTGCTGCCCTGCATCACCAGCGTCATCCGCCACAACGTCCCCGACGGTGTCGGCGGCAACGTGCTTGGCCTGGCGATTTCGGCGCAATATGTCGGGCAGGTCGCCGGCCCCTTGACCGGCGGCTTCGTCGGCGGCCGCTTCGGCATGCCGGCGGTGTTTCTCGGCACATCGGCGCTGATGGCCGGCGGTGCCGTCTACAACTGGATTGTCCAGTCGCGGAGGACACGGCATATGCTGCTGGAGGCGGGCGAGCCTTGAGGGATTCGCCCAAGTCAAAAGTCGAAGGGCGGCGCTATTATGAATCTCGCTGAATCCAACGCCAACCGCATCCTGGTGCTTGCCGGCGGTCTCGTCGGTGCGGCAGGTGTGGCACTGTCGGCGGCGGCCGCGCACCGTGGCGGCGCCTTTACCGGCACGGCCGCATCGTTCCTCTTGATGCACGCGCCGGTGTTTCTCGCCGTCGGCCTTGCCGGCGCGAACCGCTTGCTGCGGATCGCCAGCCTGGCCCTGCTTGTCGGGCTCGTGCTTTTCGCGGGCGATCTGCTCGCCCGCGATTTCTTGGGATCGAGACTGTTTCCGATGTCGGCGCCGATCGGCGGCACCCTGCTCATCGCAGGCTGGCTGGCGATTGCCGCCTCCGCCTTGGCGCGCCCAAGACCCTGAGATGCCGAACGGTCAGTCCCGATGACGTTCGGATCGGACCCAAAGATCGCGACGGCGCGAGGCTCGCCTTGTCCGGCGCGGCGCCTCGGGCCGCTCGGCGGCCGGCGCGATGCCCCAATAGTTGCGATAGATGTCTTCGAACAGATGCTTGACGGGATGCATGGTTTTTCTCTCTCTTGAATTGAATCGATCCAATCGGCAGGCACAAAAAGGCAGCGCCGATCAGCTCCGCTTGCGCTCCACCAGAAAGCGAAGGTCCCGAATCCACGGCCCGGCATGACTTCGACGTCTGGACCTGCTGGCGGCCGGCGCAACGCTCCAGTCATTGCGATAGATGTCTTGAAAAAGATAGTTGACGGGATGCATGGCGCACCTCCCCTTCGGTCGTTTCGCCAGCTTGAATCTGCCGACTTGGATCGATTCAAATATAGGCCGTCGGCCGCCGCTGGTCAAGCAGAATTTGAATCGATCCAACGAAAGTGCTAGATGCAAGCCCGGAACGTGCTAAATGCATGTCAGGAGGCACGCGCAAAATGGCGTCACTCACCGCAGGCAATCGACGACCCGTCCGGCTGGCCGACATCGCCAAGGCCGCAGGTGTCTCGCATGGCACCGCGTCCAATGTCTTCAGCCGCCCCGAGATCGTGCGCGAGGAAGTCCGCGAACGGGTCAAGGCGGCTGCCGAGGCGATGGGCTATGGCGGGCCGGATCCGAAGGGCCGGCTGCTGCGGGCCGGCAAGGTCAATGCCATCGGCGTGGCCACCGCCGAGCCCCTCTCCTACTTCTTCGACGATCCCTTCGCGCGCGTCATGATGGCGGGCATCTCGCAGGCCTGCGACGCAACCGGGGCCGGGATCTCCCTGGTCTCGGCCGCCAACAACGAACAGCTTGCCTGGAACATCCAGAGCGCGCTGGTCGACGGCTTCATCGTCTTCTGCATCGAAGGCGGCTCGCGCCTGGTGGAACTGGCACGCGAGCGCAAACTGCCGTTCGTGGCGCTCGATCTGGATTCGCAGGACGGTTCGGTCGCGGCGATCGGCGTCGACAACATCGCCGGCGCCGGCCTGGCGGCGCGCCATCTCACCGATCTCGGACATCGCCGCTTTGCCGTCCTGGCGCTGCCTTTCGCCGACAACAGGACAGGTCTTGTGTCGCCAGAACAGGTTCGCGCCGCGACCTATGCGGGAACGCGCGACCGCCTCACCGGCTATCTCCAGGAGCTTTCTCGGGTTGGCGTCGACATATCCAAAGTGCCCGTCTACGAGACCGCCAACGATGCGGCCACCACGAAAGCAGGGCTCGAAGCCATCTTCGCTTCCGGCGAGCCGCCCACGGCCATCCTGGCGATGTCGGACAGAACGGCCCTGGTGGCGCTCGAATGGCTGAGCGCGCGCGGGCTGGCCGTGCCCAGCGATGTGTCCGTCGTCGGCTTCGACGGCGTCCCTGAAGCAGCGACGTCCCAACCGTCCTTGACCACGATCGCCCAGCCGATCGCCGAGATCGGCCGCCTTGCCGTCAAGGCGATCCTGGACAGCGACGGCGGGGTCAGCCGGCAGCTTCTGCCTGTCGAACTGATCGTGCGGGCCTCGTCGGCTCCGCCACGCGGCTGAGCCGCGCGGCCAAGCTCAGCGATTGGCTCTTGCCACGGCGGAGATGCCGAACGGCGCGCGGACCGGCGTGACATCCTTTTGCGTCGCACGGGCTTTGCCCGAGCCTGCGATGGTCGACAGCCATTCGAGATAGAAGGCGAGCGCGAACTGCATGGCGATGCCGGCCGATAGCAGCAGGCTGTCATAGACGAGCCCGCCCGGATTGATCAGCCTCATCACCTGGGCGAGCATGGCAATCAGCGTGCCGGCGATGAAGACCGGAAGCGAGCGCTTGCCCAGTATCGCCAGCGGATGGTCGGGGCTGGTCCGGAACAGGCTGGAGAGCGCCGGCAGGGCGACGATGAGATAGCTGACCGCCAGGATGTGCAACAGCCGCGGCAACGACAGGAAGGTCTTGTCGAAGCCGCCGATCACCACCGGCAGCTTGAACCAGGTTATCTGCCCCCACAGCGGACTGTGCACCCAGACGAGCGCCGTCAGCACATAGGTCGCGGCGGCGCCGACCAGCCAGCGATTGACCGGGATGACACCGCCACGCCTGACATGCAGCATGGCGGCCAGGCCGATGTTGAACAGGAATTGCCAGGACAGCGGGTTGAGGAACCAGAAGCCAGGCTCGGGATAGTTGGGCGGAGCGATCTGCCAGATGCCGGCGACGAGCCACAGTGCACCGGACACGACAAGTGCGGCGACGGGCCTGTAGCTGACGAACAGGACGAAGGCCGGCGCCATCAAAAGCAGCACGGCATAAACAGGCAGGATGTTGTTGTAGCCAAGCTGATGGCCGAGCGTGACGATACCGACCAGCACTTCCGGCGGGTTCTTCATCAGCGGCTCGATGTTGATCAGCTTCAGCAGGTCCGGCCGCCTGGCAAACACCGCCACGGCGCAGAACAGGGCCATCACCGCCATGGTCGTCACGATGTGGGTGACGTAGAGCACACCCGCCCGCCGCCACATCTTCAAGGTTGCGAGAAGCCGGCCGCCCTGCCGGAATTTCGTGCCGTAGGCGAGCGCGACCGAGATGCCGGATATCAGCACGAACGCTTCGGCGGCGTCCGAGAAACCGAAATTCTTGTAGGTCAGGACCTCGAAAGCCGTGCCCGGCACATGGTCGACGAAGATGGTGAGCAGGGCGAGCGCGCGCAGCACATCGATACGCGTATCGCGCTCCGGCGAAATGGGGGCCGGCGAAATGGGGGTGGTCATCGACAAAAGGCCTCAAAGCTGGTTGTTCATGTCCAGCAATGCGACCCCCGGGGCGCACCGCTTCGATTCCTCCCAGGGGAGTGTATCGGCGCAGAAACGGGCTGGAATGCGCCCGGTTCAATCAACTTTCGCGGAGCATGAAAATATTGCGTTTTGAAGCCGGCAAATTCAGCGAAACCTCATATAATCAAGAGGATGCGGAATGATGGGCGACAGCGTCGAAAACGGCCCGCTGCTCATGGATCTGGCCTTTCCCTACCGGCTTCAGGGTGCCGGCGGGAGCCGCCGTGAATGCCTGTTCCTGCTCCATGGTTCCGGTGTCGACGAGACCACCCTGGTGCCGCTGGCGAGACAGATCGCGCCCGACGCCGTGCTGATCGCGGCGCGTGGCCGGATCCCCCAGGAGGACGGTTTTCGCTGGTTCGAGCGGATCACCCCGACGCGATTCGAACAGCAGAGCATCCTTGCCGAAACCGCCGCCTTCGCGGCATTCGCCGGCGAAGCGGCCAAGCGCCATGAGCTTGATCTCGCGCGGGCAACATTCCTCGGCTATTCGAACGGCGCCAATCTGGTTTCAACCCTGATGCTGCTGTATCCGGGCATCGTGCGCCGGGCGGCGCTGCTGAGGCCAATGCCCGTGCTCGAAATGCCTGAGCCCGAAATGCCTGTACTCGACCCGGCGCCGGCGGCGACCCTCATCGGGACGCGAACGCTGATCATCGCCGGAGCAGCCGACGAGACCTATGGGCCCTTCGCGCCGGCGCTGGTGAGGCTGCTCAGCCGCCACGGCAGCGAGATCGATGCCCGGATCATTCCATCGGGCCATGAAATCGGCGATCCGGACGCGGCGATCGTCAGGCAATGGCTGGCGGGACCGGCGGCGATACAGCGAAGCTGAGGGCTTCTGTCCCGAACGGTCAGAGTGTCGATCTGCGCTCGGCCGTGCGGCCTGCGGAATCCGCGTGGAGAGGCAGCGTCTACCCTCGCCCCATCCTGTTCCAGGCATCAAGGCCCGCGATCTTGTAGGCCTCGGCAAGCGTCGGGTAATTGAAGGTGTTGTTGACGAAGAAGTCGACCGTGCCGCCGAGATTGATCACCGCCTGACCGATGTGGATGAGTTCGGTAGCGCCCTCGCCAACGATGTGCGCGCCGAGCAGGCGACGCGTTTCGATCGAGAACAACAGTTTCAGGAAGCCGGTGTTGACGCCCATGATGTGGCCGCGTGACGTCTCGCGGAAGCGCGCCACGCCAACCTCGTAGGCGGCGCCACTCTCGCGTACCTGTTCCTCGGACTGGCCGACGGTCGAGATTTCCGGCACCGCGTAGATGCCATAGGGGAACGTTTCCGGCGGCGGCGGCAATGCCACGCCGAAGGCATGGCAGGCGGCGACCCTGCCCTGCTCCATCGAGGTGGAGGCGAGGCTCGGAAAGCCGATGACGTCGCCGGCGGCATAGATGTTCGGCACGCTGGTCTGGAAGGTCCGCGGATCGACCTTGATGCGGCCTCGGGTATCGGCATCGATGCCGACCACATCCAGCCCCAGGCTGCCGACATTGCCGGTGCGGCCGGCGGCGTAGAGCACGACCTCGGAGCGAATGGTGCGGCCATCGGCCAGTTCCACCTCGGCGGCTTCGGGCTTGGAGCGGATTTCCTTCACCGCGCTGCCCAGCCTTATCGTCATGCCGCGATCACGCATCTGATGGATGAAATCGTCGACGATTTCGCGGTCGACGAAATCGAGGATGGAGTTGCGCGGCTCGACCAGCGTCACCGGCACGTCGAGCGCGGAAAAGATCGTGGCGTATTCGACACCGATGACGCCGGCGCCGATCACCGTCAGCGTGCGCGGCAGGCGGTCGAGTTCCAGCATCTCGTCGCTGTCGAAGACGCGCGTCTTGTCGAAGGGCACGTCGCGCGGCCGGTGCGGCCTGGTGCCGACCGCGATCAGCGCATTGGCGAAACCGACTTCGCTGTAGTCGCCATTGTCGGTCGTCAGGCTGACCTTGTTTGGACCGAGAAATTTTACCGCGGCACGTGCGCTCTTGACCGTGTTGCGCATGAACTGGTGCTGCAGGACCTCGACCTCATGGTCGAGCGTCTTGTGCAGCCGCTCGACCAGGTCGCCGACCGAAATATCCTGCTTGACCCGGTAGCCGCGTCCATAAAAGCCGCGTTCGCGCCAGCCCGAGAGATTGAGCACCGTTTCGCGCAACGTCTTCGAAGGGATGGTGCCGGTGTGCACCGAGACGCCGCCAAGACGCCGGCCCCGATCGACCACCAGCACCGATTTGCCGAGCTTGGCGGACTGCACCGCGGCGCGGCGGCCGGAAGGGCCGCTGCCGATGACCAGCATGTCGTAGTCCATAGTGCCCCGTTCCCCTGCCCCTCGGCGCTTTGGTGCGCCGCAGCAAGCTAATGCCATTCGCGCGGCAAATTCAACCGGCTCAGCTTGCGCCAGACGCCGTTCCGTCCCCGCGCCCGCAATGAAGCCCGATCTTGATTCCGGCACGGGACTTCACCATTTCATTGTCGGGCGGCCCGCACCCTATGTCGGGCCCTGTTACGAGGAAATGACATGAACGCGCGCGTTCTCGACGGCGAAATCATCAACACCAGGCTCGACGATGTCAGGGCTTATGAAGGCGTGCGCACAAGGCGCATCCTGGCCTTCGTGCTCGACTATATCATCGTCGCGCTGCTCAGCATTCCGTTCGCCATACTGGTGTTCTTCCTCGGGCTGTTGACCCTCGGCCTTGGCTGGGTGCTGTTTGGCGTCCTCGTGCCGGCCGTTGCCATCCTCTACATCTGGAACACGTTGGGCAGCACCGACCAGGCCACCACGGGCATGAAGATGATGGGCATCCGCCTCGACCGGCTCGACGGCAGGCCGATCGACGGCCTCACCGCGGTCGTCCATTCCGTGCTGTTCTGGGCCGGCAACGTCATCCTGTCGCCGCTCGTCCTGCTGGTGACCCTGTTTGCCGACCGCAAGCGCACGCTGCATGACCTTTTGCTCGGCACCGTGGTCAGCCGCACAGGCCGTTGACGGCATTTTCTGGAAGCGCTACCGCCATATCGGCGCAAATGTGAAGGCGTCTGTTCGTCCGCACCTTCACAATCCTGTTGAATTTTTCGCTTTCCGCGCCAAAGGTAGAGCGACTCGAAGGAGTGTTTCCAAGGCTCGATGACGCAGCACCCGACCCAGTCGCCGCAGTTCTTCCTGACCGCGCCGTCGCCGTGCCCCTACCTCGACGGTCAGTTCGAGCGCAAGGTGTTCACGCATCTGGTCGGCGACAAGGCGTCGGAGATGAACGATCTCCTCACGCAAGGCGGCTTCAGGCGCTCGCAGAACATCGCCTACAGACCGGCCTGCGAGACCTGCCGCGCCTGTGTGTCCGTGCGCATCCTCGCCCAGGAATTCACCGCCAGCCGCAACATGAAGCGCGTGCTACAGCATAATTCCGACCTCGTCGGCGCCATGCATAATGCCGAGCCCTCGACTGAACAATATTCGCTGTTCCGCAGCTATCTCGATGCCCGCCATCGCCGCGGCGGCATGTCCGACATGACGGTGCTCGACTACGCCATGATGGTCGAGGATACCCATGTCGACACCAAGGTGATCGAGTACCGGCGCCGCGGCCCCGATACCTTCATCACCGGCAAGGGCCAGGGCGAACTCATCGCCGTGGCGCTTACCGACAAGATGGCCGACGGCCTGTCGATGGTTTATTCCTATTTCAATCCCGATTTCGAGGAGCGTTCGCTCGGCACGTTCATGATCCTCGACCACATCGCCCGCGCCAGGGCGATGGGCCTGCCCCATGTCTACCTCGGCTACTGGGTCAATGGCTCGCGCAAGATGAATTATAAGATGCGCTTCATGCCGCAGGAGCATCTCGGCCCCAAGGGCTGGGAACGCTACATCAACGAAGCGGTTTCACGCTGAGTTTTTCCACGGCCCACCCTTAAACTGTTTCAAGGCAGGGGATGCTGGTCTTTCAGCCGGTTGGCTGGAGAGAGTGCGCCATTGCACCGGCTGGCCGCCAGCCTGCATTTCATTGCGAAAGTTCCTGCATGTCCTCTCATTACGATCACCAAAAGGGTCTCTTGATAACCGCCATCGGCGGGCTGACGCTAACTGTCGACATACCGTTGATCCGCCTCGCCGACGGTGGCGCATGGACGATCATGCTGCTGCGCACCGGCACGACTTTCGTCGCGGCCATGGTCATTTGGTCGGTCTGGCGGGCACTCAGCCGAAACGCCCCGCCGCTCATCCCCGGCTGGTCCGGCCTGATCGTGGCGATATGCTACGGGCTGACGGGGATCACCTTCGTCACCGCCGTCTATCACACCTCGACCGCCGACCTGGTGTTCATCCTGGCCTTCAACACCGTGTTCGCGGGCTTGCTGTCGTGGATATTCCTGCGGGAAAGGCCGCGGCTGGTGACCATCGCGGCGATGGCGACCATGATCCTCGGCGTGCTGGTCATCGTCGGCGGCTCGGTCGGCACCGGCAAGCTGTTCGGCGATTTCATGGCGCTGTGCTCGGCCTTCTTCATCGCGGTGGCCATCACCATCTCGCGCGCCAGCGGCAAGGACATGGGATTCACCTCGCTCGTCGGCGTCCTTCTGCCGCTCGCGCTGGCGGCCTTCATGGTGTCAGGCGAAGGCTTCCATGTGAACGCGCCATGGTGGATCGTCTTCAACGGCGCCGTCATCATGCCGATCTCGTTCTTCTGCCTCGCCGCCGGGCCGAAATACATTTCAGGACCGGAAGTGGCGATGTTCTACCTGCTCGAAACCGTGCTGGCGCCGGTCTGGGTTTGGATGATCTTTGCCGAGGCACCGACCCGCAACAGCCTGATCGGCGGCGCGATCCTGATCGTCACGCTGGTCGCGCACTCGCTCTGGCAGCTGCATGACGGTCGCAAGCGCCGGGTCGACTTCGCGGTGCATCACCCGGTCTAGCGACAATTCGGCTTACGGCGCAAAGCCGGTCCTTATCAGGCGCTGGCTTTCTTCGCCGCACTGGATTCCGGCAGGACTTCGATCTGCGGACCGGCCTCGATTTCGGCCGCCGAGTCGGCGGCCGTCTCGTCGGCCAGCTCCACCTCGCGCAGCCATTCGCGCCAGATCGCCACCAGCAGCGCCATCAGCACCGGTCCGATGAACAGGCCGAGGAAACCCATGGTCTTGACGCCGCCGATGAGGCCGAAAAAGGTCGGCAGGAAGGGTAGCTTTATCGGGCCGCCGACAAGCTTCGGGCGCAATGTCTTGTCGACGATGAACAGCTCGACCGCCCCCCACAGGAACAGCGCCAGGCCGGCCATCGGCGAACCGCTGGCAGCGAGGTAGATCGAGACCAGCGTGAAGGACAGCGGTGCGCCGCCGGGTATCAGCGCCATGACGCCGGTCAGCGCGCCGAGCGTTACCGGGGATGGCACGCCGGCCAGCCAGTAGGCGATGCCCAGCACCAGCCCCTCGCCGATGGCGATAACGGTCATGCCGGTCACGGTCGAGGAGATCGTCGCCGGCACGACGCGCGAGATCCGCTCCCAGCGGGTCGGCAGGATGCGTTCGCCGAGCCGGTCGACCTGGCCGGCAAAGTGTTCGCCGTCGCGATAGGCGAAGAACAGCGCGATCATCATGAACAGCAGCGTCAGCAACAGCCCGAAAGCACTGCCGCCGGCGGCGAGCACGCCGCGATAGATGCTGCCGATATTGGCGCCGCTGATCAACTGGATCAGCTCGCCGATGCCGCCGGGATGGCCAAAATTGTTCGTCCATTGCTCGTTCAGCCACTCACCGATGACAGGCAGCGTGGCAATCCAATGCGGTGTGGTGGCACCGTACCGATTGGTCTCGATCGCCCAGCCGACCCACTCGCGCACCTCGTTGATGGCGTAGGTGCCGGCAAGCGCGATCGGTATGACCAGGAAGGCCAGGATGAACAGAATGGCAAAGGTGGCGGCAATGGTGCGGTTGCCGCCGACGCTGGCCAGCAGGCGACGGTAGAGCGGCCAGCTGGCGAAGGCGATGACGAGCGCCGCCAGCACCGGGAACAGGAAGCCGTGGAAGAAATAGACGCCGGCGGCGACGATCAGCACCAGCAGCCAGCGCGCCGCCGACAGCGGCGGAATGACCGCGGACCGCAGTGGCGTCGACAGGCCGAACAGGCGCTGCTGCCGTTCCGGTTTCTGGATTTTTGCTTCCTTCAAAACGCCCGTCTCTCCAAGCACCCCGTTATGCACGGATATAGTGCAGCAATCGTGACGATACTCCAAATGAGTTGGGGGCGCGTCTCTTCCTTCTCCCCTTGTGGGAGAAGGTGGATCGGCGCGACAGCGCCGAGACGGATGAGGGGTGCGTGACGGAGTGAGGCGTTGGCGTTCCCTGGAACACCCCTCATCCGACCTCGC
>NZ_JAIUIQ010000046.1:0-47698 GCF_020165735.1 Mesorhizobium sp. B283B1A | reverse complement strand
ACCCTCCCCACAAGGGGGAGGGTAAGGAACGGTCAGAACTCGATCCCCTGCTGCGCCTTCACGCCCGCGGAAAAATGGTGCTTGGTCACGCCCATCTCGGTGACCAGATCGGCCGCTTCGACCAGCGCCGGCTTGGCGTTGCGGCCGGTGACGACGACATGCAGACCCTCGCGACGAGCCTTCAGCGCGGCAACCACCTTGTCGAGATCGAGATAATCGTAGCGCAGCGCGATGTTGAGCTCGTCGAGCACGACGAGACTGATCGACGGATCGGCGATCAATTCAAGCGCCTTGGCCCAGGCGGCCTCGGCCGCCGCGATATCGCGCTTCAAATCCTGCGTCTCCCAGGTGAAACCCTCGCCCATCGCGTGCCAGACGACGCGGTCGCCGAAAGCGGCGAAAGCGTCTTTCTCACCGGTGTGCCATTTGCCCTTGATGAACTGGACGACGCCGACCCGCTTGCCATAGCCGAGCATCCGCAGCGCCAGGCCGAACGCAGCCGTGGTCTTGCCCTTGCCGGGGCCGGTGTTGACGATCAGCAGGCCCTTCTCGACCGTCTTGCTCGCAACCTCGGCGTCCTGCACCGCCTTGCGCTTGGCCATCTTGGCGCGGTGGCGCTCTTCATCCCTGTTTTCACTGGCCTTGCCGTCTATATCAGTCATCTCACTTCACCTTGAGCGGCAGCCCGGCCACCATCAAAAGCACCGTATCGGCAATCGCCGCAACCTGCTGGTTGAGCCGGCCGGCGGCATCGCGGAACCGACGCGCCAGCGCGTTGTCCGGCACGATGCCTTGCCCGACTTCGTTGGACACCACGAACCAGGACCCGCGCGGTCGCAACAGCACGTCAGTCAGCCGCCGGCATTCCTGCTCGATATCGTGTTCGGCCAGCATGTGATTGGTCAGCCACAGGGTCAGGCAGTCGACAAGCACCGGCTGATTGTCGGGCAAAGCCTCGAGCGCGCCGGCGAGGTCCAGTGGTGCATCGATGGTTGACCACCCTTCGCCGCGCCGCGAGCGGTGCACCGCGATGCGCTCGCGCATCTCGTCGTCATAGGCTTCAGCCGTGGCGATATAGGTCCATGGCGAAGGCAACGCCGTCGCCAGGGTCTCGGCGTGCGCGCTCTTGCCGGAGCGCGCGCCACCAATGATGAAAGTCAGCTTGCCTTGATCAGGCAAAGCTGTCGCGCAGGCTGGTCGCGGTGCCGGTGAAGCGGCCGCGCACCACGCCGACGACCGCGCCGAGCACCAGCCAGAACACCAGATTGGTTACGGTCACCGCCACCACGAACTGATGATGCAGGCCTTCCGGGATCGGCGTCTCGAAACTGTCGGGCTGCGGCGCACCGACAATATGCGGGGCGACGATCAAAGCCACGCCGAGGATCGCGAGCGGCAGCGATTTGCGGAAGGCGATCAGCCCAAGACCGATCGCCGTGGCCGCCACCGTCGAGACCCACCAAATCTGGCGCGGCAGCAACTCGGCCGCCGGCATCGCCGGCAGTTCCGGCGGCAGGCCGAGGCCAGGCGCCAGCGTGAACACGGCAAACCCTGCCAGGCCCCAGAACACACCCTGGCGCCAATTGCCGATGCCGCCCGCGAATTCCGAGACCGCGACCAGGACCAGCGCGAAGCCGATGCCGGTGACGATGTTGGCAAGCACGCTGAAGCCGAAACGCTCGAAACCATCGGCCGGCGCCCAGCCTTCGTCTTCCGCCGGAGCGGCGGCTTCGGCCGGCGCCGGCGCGGCGGAGCTCATGGCATGCCCCGCCGGTGCGGCGGTGCTCATGGCATTGGTATCCGCGGCAGTGGGCGCGGCCTGGTCATGATGGTGGCCGCCACCGGCCTGCTCGTAGACTTCGGCCTTGAGGATAAGCGGCACGGTGGCATAGGCCTGCATGCAGGCGAGAACGACGCCGGCCACAAGCCCTGCGATCGCCGCGATGAACACGACGTTGCGAAACAGGTTCATGATGTCAAATCCTCGTCAGTGGCAGGGAAACGCCATCGAATGACGATAGTCGTGGGCGGCATTGTGGACCGCATCGATATGCGAGAAGCCGACGAAGCCGACGACGAAGATGCCGAGCAGCGCGGCTAGCGCGAGCTGCATGAAGCGCGACTGCGAGGAGACCGAGGCGCCGAGGGAGACGGAGGCAGTATTCATGTCTTGTCCTTTCACCCTCCACCCGAGGGTATCGAAGTCAGTTTCCTGTCGCCGGCAGGTCTCCTGGCTCGCGGATCAGCGCCCTTCTCCACCTTCCCGAAGAAAAAATCTTCAGTGGCATATGGAGAGGACTACCGCACACAGTTGCGGGGGCAGCCACGGCATTGGGCGACAATTGAGCCCGCACCGCATTCCCTCTTGGCTCCAAAACGGAACCGACGACAGCGTGACTATACGGAAAATCACGACACGCGGCAAACCAAATTCCGCCGGCAACCAGCGCGATTGCGCCATGCCGGCGACATCGGCCGTTCTCGGCACCACAATTGACAATCATCCCGGCCGGGTGTCGGCTGGCCACTTCACGGGAAGCGAGCCATGCAGCCTCCAGCCCTGCAGCCACCAGTCCTGCAGCCCAATGCCAGCGAACGCGATCGCTACAACGGCCTGACCCGGGCTGAAGCGACGTTGTCGTCATCGGCCTATTGGGACGGCGAGAGCTATCAGCGCGACCTCGATGCGATCTGGTATCGAAGCTGGCTGCTCGTCTGCCGGGAAGCCGATCTCGCCCAACCGCTGGCTTTCCGCACCTTCCGCGTCGGCACGCAGGAAATCGTCGTGCTGCGCGACGAGACCGGCGAACTGCGCGCGTTCCACAACACCTGCCGGCATCGCGGCTCGCAGCTGTGCCAGGAAAGCGAAGGCCGGCTGAAGGCGCGGCTGATCACTTGCCCCTATCATGCCTGGTCCTATTCGCTGCGCGGCGACCTCGTGCGCGTGCCATCGAAATCGCTGCCCGAAGGCTTCGACAAGGCCGACCATCCGCTCTATCGCGTCGCGCTCTCGGTGTGGCGCGGCTTCGTGTTCGTCAATTTGCAGGAGGGAGCGAATTTGCAGGAGGACGCGAATTTGCAGGAGGGCGCGGCGGGCTCGGCGCAGGCCTCCTTCGATCCCGCCTCCGGCGATCTCGGCAATTGGCCGCTGGAGACGCTTGTATCAGGCCATGTGCTGCGCAAGGTGATGAACTGCAACTGGAAGATTTTTTGGGAAAACTTCAACGAATGCCTGCACTGCCCCGGCGTTCACAAGGATCTGTCGCGGCTGGTGCCGATCTATGGCCGCGGCCTGATGAGCCGGCATGACGACCCCGAATGGGTGCGCCACGCCGACAATGACGCGCCGGAATTTTCGGGTGGTTTGCGCGTCGGCGCCGAAACCTGGTCGCGCGACGGCAAGACCCATGCACCGGTCTTCGCGGGCTTGACGCCGGCCGAGCGCGCCGCCGGCCAGACCTACGCCACCAGCCTGCCTTCGATGTTCATCGTCGGTCACGTCGACTATGTCCGGACCGTGCGGCTGGTGCCGCTCGGCCCCGAACAGACCGGGCTGGTCGCGGAATGGCTGTTCGCGCCCGGAGCGCTCGGCGACCCGTCGGCCGACATCGACAATATCGTCGCCTTCGGCACGCAGGTGCTGGAGGAGGACGCGGCGATCTGCGAGGTCAACCAGAAGGGCCTGCGCTCCATGCGCCACAAAGCCGGCGTGCTGATGCCCGAGGAATATGACCTGCACCGCTTCCACAACTGGGTGCGCGAGCGCCACACGGCGCTTTCGCCGTGACCGTCACAGTGACTTCGGCAGATAACGCCAGGTCAGGAAGCCGCAAACCGCGGCCAGCAAGCTCAGCGTGACGAACACCGAGCCGAGCCCGAAGAAGATCAGCACCACGGAATAGACCAGCGGCGGCGTCAGCTCGGAAAAATCGAGATAGGTGCGGTAGACCGCCGCCATCTGCGCCCTTTCGTAGGAGCGTACCGAGCGCATGAAGGCGGTCGAGCCCAGCGCATCGAGCGCAATGGTGAAGAACGCGCCGCCAAGCAGGAAGGCGCCGGTGAGCAGCGGCGCCGTCGCTCCCACTGTGCCCGCGGCCAGCAGCATTGCCGACATGGCGAAATAGGCAAACGTCATGGTGCGCCGGCCGCCAAAACGTTTTCCGGCCTTGCCCCAGAAGATGGCCATGAACAACAGCGCGTTGCCGGCTGAGACCAGCAGACCGCCGGTCAGTTCGCCTTCGCCGGTGATCACCATGAACAGCGGGCCGTACACGAAGAAGGTCGTCCAGAAGCAGGAGCGTCCGAAGGCAATCAGCCACGCTAGCCTCAGCCTCGGCTGCGCGACGAAGCGGCCGATATTGGCGAGCGGATTGACCGGTCGTGTCTTGCCCGGCTGGATCGACTGGTTGTCACCAAGCCGATAGAACCAGAACAGCGCCAGCAAGGCCACGGCGAACACCGCCACCGCGCCATGCGCGGCATAGATGCCGAAATGCGCGTAGAGGAAAATGCCGAGCGTCGGCCCGCCGGTCCAGGCAAACATCGACCACGCCATGCGTAGCGATTCGGCCTGCATGAAGTCTGTCTTGCGGATGTGGTCCATGATGTAGAGGTTGAGCGTGATCGACAGCGCGCTGGCGCCCATCACCCGGCACAGCATCCCCGCTACTTGTCCGGCAAGCGTGTGGGTGACGAAGAACAGCGAGCCGATGGCGAGCAGGCAGGCCCCTGCGGTGTAGACCCAGCGCCGCGCAAAGCGGCGGATCAGCATCGGCATGAACAGGGTCACCGACAGGCCAAGCAGCGCCACGATGGTGTAGAGGATGGAGACCATCTGCTCGTTGTGCAGTATTTCATAGGCCTGGATCGGAATGACGCTGGACACCGTGGCGCGCGCAAAGGATTCGACTGCGTAGAGCGAGGCGAAGGTGCGCGCGTCCGCGGCCTTGAGGGCCGGGAGCCAGATCGGATGGCGCACATGGGTCGACATTGCTTCCCCAAAGCAGAATCACCCGTCAAATCTGCCTTGGCCGTTTCCGGGCCATTAAGAGGAAACCGACGCGCAGGTGGCGAAAAGCGAGTTGGTCAAAGCCTTTCCGGCGCTGGCCCAAAGCGGCATCCGACATGGCCTGCGCCCACGCGGCGCCGTGCCGAGGAACCCGGTCTTCTTCTGTCCCGGCCAACCGTGATAGTCCTCAAGGCGGGGCTGAATCAGATCGCGAGACCATGACCATCGACACGCCGACCGCACCCGTCCAGAATCAGCCAAAACGCATCGTCGCCATCGACATCCTGCGCGGCATCGCGCTGCTCGCCATGGCGAGCTACCACTTCACCTGGGATCTGGAGTTCTTCGGCTACACCGACCCCGGCCTCACAGCCTTCGGCTGGTGGAAGATCTACGCCCGCTGCATCGCTTCGACCTTCCTGTTCCTGGTCGGCGTCAGCCTGTACCTTGCCCATGGCCGGCAAATCCGCTGGAACGGCTTCTGGAAGCGGTTCGCCATGGTTGCCGGCGCCGCGGTCGCCATCTCGATCGTCACCCGCATCGCGACGCCGGACGGCTTCATCTTTTTCGGCATCCTGCACGAGATCGCGCTCGCCAGCCTGCTCGGCCTCGCCTTCCTGCGCCTGCCGGCGTTGCTGACCCTGCTTGTGGCGGCACTCGTTATCGCGGCGCCGGTCTATCAGCGCTTCGAGGCCCTGGATCATCCCTGGCTGTGGTGGATAGGCCTGTCGGCGATCAATCCCCGTTCTAACGACTATGTGCCGCTGTTTCCATGGTTCGGCGCGGTGCTTGTCGGCATCGGTGTCGCGAAACTTGCCTCCGCTTCCGGCATGCGGGCGCGCCTGGCAAGCCTGACGGCCGGCCGCTGGGCCAATCCACTGGTCTTCATCGGCCGACACAGCCTCGCCTTCTACCTGATCCACCAGCCGCTGCTGATCGGTTGCGTCTGGCTGTTCTCGCAGGTGATGCCAGCCAAGGTCGAAACCCCTCAGGTGAATTTCCTGAAGACCTGCCAGATCTCGTGCGAGCAGTCGCGCGACGCCAAGTTCTGTTCGAGCTATTGTAGCTGCATGCTCGACACGCTGGAGGGTGAATCCTCGCTTGATCGGCTCTACAACAACGATCAGACTGCGCAGTGGAAGGCACATCTGGGCGATCTGGCCGGCACCTGCACGGCCCAGACCGACGACAAGATGACCGAGGGGGGACAGCAATGACCGACAGCCAGCCGAAGCCAGGAGGGATACCGTGGCCGCCGGTGATCTACACCGCCGCCATCGCCATCAGCATCGTTCTCGACGTGCTCTATCCCCTGCCCTGGATCGGCGACCTCCTGGGCGACATCCTGTTCGCCGCCGGTTGGGTGGCGCTGTTCGGCGTCGCGGCACTCTGGTTCACGGCGATCCGCACGATGGTCCGGGCCAAGACGACGCTCAATCCCAACGCGGTGCCCGACCATCTCGTCACGTCGGGGCCCTTCGGCATCACCCGCAACCCGATGTATCTGGCCAACACACTGCTGTTGATCGGCGTCGCCTTCGTCACAGGCATCGTCTGGTTTCTGCCACTGGCGTTCATAGCGGCTTTCGCCACACAGAAGCTCGCCATCAAGGGCGAGGAAAAGGTGCTCGCCGCAAAGTTCGGCAAGAAATACCGGGATTATGCAAAGAGAGTACGGCGCTGGATCTGAGCCGGGGCCTGTATTCCGCGGCGCAGAGATTTTGACAGCTCTTGGCCGATGGGGCGGCATACCTCGGGGATTGGCCGAACGCCTATCCCGTCGTCATCCACGGGCGGAGCAAGGAGCGCAGCGACACAGCGCAGACCCGAGGATCCATGCCGCGACATCTGAGCGTCGCTACAGTGCAGAATTCTGCTCCGCTGCACTCAACGACGGAGGTAACGGCATGGATCCTAGGGTCTCCGCGACGGAGCTTCGCTCCTGCTCCGCCCTAGGATGACGAAGTTCGAAACGCTCCGGCCAGTCACGAACGTTTGTCGCTCAAACGCGCGATAGAATCTGGCCCCTCAGGTATTCACCCCAAGTTCCACCAGGCGCTCGACGCAGGACTCCTCGGCCTGGTCGAGTTCGGCCAGCGTTTCCTCGAGGTCGCGGCGCTTTTGCCGAAGATCCTCGCGCTTTTCCTCGATGCGTTTGATCATCAGCTTGAGCTGCCCGACCTCGCCCGGCGGCTCCTTGTACATCTGGATGATTTCGCGGATCTCGTTGATCGAGAAGCCGAGCCGTTTTCCGCGCATGATCTGCCGGATGAGGTGGCGGTCGGAGGGACGAAACAGCCGCGTGCGGCCACGCCGCACCGGCTGCACCAGCCCCTCATCTTCATAGAAACGCAGTGTCCGCGTCGACACGTCGAATTCGCGGGTCAGTTCGGTGATCGAATAATATTCCCGCATCGTCACTCCCACACGCCGGAAACCCTGGCGATCGCCGTGCGTCGCCTTTCGTCCCAAACCAAAACCCTTGCCGCGCCGGAATCGACACGGCACCCCGCGCGAGCGTCGCACGGCATTTACGTAAAAGTCAATTGAGCTCGATCACCGGACCCCAAACCACCAACTCGCAAGGCCGAGGAAGGCAAAGAAACCGACGACATCGGTGACGGTGGTGACGAACACCGCCGACGCCACCGCCGGATCGATCTTGAACCGGTCGAGGAGCAGCGGGATCAGGATGCCGGCGAGTGCGGCGACGAACATGTTGATGATCATCGCCGCCGCGATGATGCCGCCCAGATTGGCATCGTGGAACCAGGCGGACGCGACGATGCCGATCAGGATGGCGAAAACGATGCCGTTGATGAAGCCCACCCCCATTTCGCGGCGGATGATGCGGCCGGCATTGTAGATGTCGAGGTCCCTGGTCGCCAGCGCCCGCACGGTGACGGTCATGGTCTGTGAACCGGCATTGCCACCCATGCCGGCCACGATCGGCATCAGCACGGCAAGCGCCACGATCCGCTCGATCGTGTGATCGAACAGGCCGATCACCGAAGCCGCCAGGAATGCGGTCAGGAGGTTGACCAGCAGCCAAGGAACGCGCGAGCGCGAGGTCGAAAGGATGCTGTCCGACAGCTCTTCGTCGCCGACGCCGCCCATGCGCAGCAGATCTTCCTCGGCTTCCTGCTGGATGACGTCGACGACATCGTCGATGGTCAAAACGCCGACCAAGCGCTCGTTCTCGTCGACGACGGCGGCCGAAAGCAGGTCGTACTGTTCGAATTCCCGTGCCGCCTCCTCCTGGTCCATGGTGGCCGGGATGGCATGGCGGGTCTCGTGCATCACCTCCTCGACCTTGACCGTGCGCTTGGTGCGCAAGATCTGGTCGAGGTCGATGGCGCCGAGCAGCTTGAAGCTCGGATCGATGACGAAGATCTGGCTGAAGCGGTCGGGAAGGTTCTTGTCCTCGCGCATGTAGTCGATGGTCTGGCCGATGGTCCAGAACGGCGGCACCGCGACGAACTCGGTCTGCATGCGCCGCCCGGCGGTCTCCTCCGGATAGTCGAGCGAGCGGCGCAGCCTGATCCGCTCGGTGAACGGCAGCTGCGACAGGATCTCGTCCTGGTCTTCCTTCTCGAGGTCTTCGAGAATGTAGACCGCGTCATCGGAATCGAGTTCCTGCACCGCCTGCGCGATCTGCGCATTGGGCAGCTGATCGACGATCTCCATGCGGATCGCCTCGTCGACCTCGGTCAGCGCGGAAAAGTCGAAATCGGCGCCCAGGAGCTCGACCAGGGTCCGCCGCTGTTCGGGATGCAGCGCCTCGATCAAGTCGCCGAGTTCCGACTGGTGCAGGTGGTCGACTTCGTGCTTGAGCGTCGGCGTATCGCGGTCGGCGATCGCGGCCCCGATCTGGGCAAGGAAGGACGAAAGCACCGCGCCATCCTCGCCATAAATATCGGCGTGGATGTCGTCAGCCGCCTTGCCGGAGGTCGTCTGCTTGTCCTCCATCAGCGCCTCCCGCCATCCCGAAAAATTCTGTCTTAGGTCTAGAGCATCGAACCTTAAAGCGAAAACCGGTTTGGCGGAAATCCGTTGCATCTTGCTTGAAGACGCGATTCGATTTGAGAACTTATCGTCCTAAGGCACGGAATATCAAACGAAACGCTTGTTCCACGCCACCTGGCGAGCACATCGCCGATGCCTGACCTGGGAATGCCTATCCCATCAAAACCAGCGAATCCCGGCTTCAGACGGCGCGACAGCCGATGTCGCTGGGGAAAGAGCACCCCGGCGCGATTGCGGCAGAATTGTCATGATACGGATCCGGGCCTGAAGCCGGGCCTCCGAGTTGCGGCACGATCAGCCCAGGACAAAAACCGCCCTTGAACAGCAAACCCGGGAAAACGAGCAAGGCAGTTGGCGACCGGCGCGTTCGCGTGGTCGTCGCCGAACGCAATCCGCTCGTCATATCGGCCCTGCGCGAAATGCTGGAATGCGACGGACGCTTTGAACTCCTGGCATCGGTGCAGAGCGGCAAGCATTTCCTGGAACTGGCGACGGCACGCGAATTCGACGTCGCCGTCATCGGCTGGAAGCTCGCCGACATGGACGGCGCCGATGTCCTGGCCGAAATCCAGGCCAGCAAGCTCCCCGTGCGCATCGCCGTGTTTTCAAACGACCATGACATCGGCATCCTGAAGCAGTGCGTGCGGCTCGGGGCCCAGGGCTACTGCTTCCAGTTCGACGATCCGCATATCATCTTCGAGACGATCCTGGCGGTCGCGCATGGACGCATCTGCATCCCCTACATCGACATCAACAAGGTCAACGACACACCCCTGGCGCAGCTCACGGTTCGCGAGCGCGAGCTGCTTGCGGTACTTTCCGACGGCTGGACCAATCTGCAGATCGCGACACGGACCGGCATTTCCGAGAACACGGTGAAGTACCACCTCAAGAATCTCTACGACAAGCTCGACGTCCGCAACCGGGCGATGGCCGTCGCGCTCTATTCACGCGAGAGGCGCACCCAGAAGCAGCCTTTCGGCTAAGGCAACCGGTAGGCCAACCGGGTAGGCGGCCCCCACCCGCGCGCGGCGAGAAGTTACCCACCAAGGTGTTGTCGGCATTGGCCATCGAAACGAAACTCCCCATCACCGCTTTGCTGGATCAGGAGGAGTTCGCACCATGGCCGGTTTCACCCATCTTTTCATTCCCGGGCCGACCAACATTCCCGAACAGGTCCGGCAGGCGATGAACCTGCCGATGGAGGACATGCGCGCCGCGTCCTTTCCCGATCTCACCTTGCCGCTGTTCGAGGACATCGCACGCGTCTTCAAGAACGAGACCGGTCGCGTCTTCATCTACCCGTCCTCGGGCACGGGCGCCTGGGAAGCGGCGATGACCAATGTGCTCAGCCCCGGCGACCGCGTGCTGATGTCGCGCTTCGGCCAGTTCTCGCATCTGTGGGTCGACATGGCCGAGCGGCTGGGTTTCGAGGTCGAAATCATCGACTGCGAATGGGGAACCGGCGTCCCGCTCGAACTCTACGCGGAGAGGCTGAAGGCCGACAAGACGCACCGCATCAAGGCGGTCTTCTGCACGCAGAACGAGACCGCGACCGGCGTCACCAGCGACGTCGCCGGCTGCCGCGCGGCGCTCGACGATGCAAACCACCCTGCCCTGCTCTTCGTCGACGGCGTGTCGTCGATCGGGTCGATCGACTTCCGCCAGGAAGAATGGGGCGTCGACTGCGCTGTCAGCGGCTCGCAGAAAGGCTTCATGCTGCCCGCCGGCCTCGGCTTCCTGTCGGTCAGCAGGAAGGCGCTCGTGGCTTCCAGAACCGCGACCCACCGGCGCTGCTTCTTCTCCTTCGAGGACATGATCCGCGCCAACGACGCCGGCTATTTCCCCTACACGCCGGCGACGCAACTGCTGCGCGGCTTGCGCGCCTCACTCGACCTGATCGCCGAGGAAGGGCTGGATAACATCTTCGCCCGTCACCATCGCCTTGCCGAGGGCGTACGCAAGGCGGTCGACGCCTGGGGCCTGAAACTCTGCGCCAAGGCGCCGAAATGGCATTCCGACACGGTCAGCGCCATCCTGGTGCCGGAAGGCATCGACAGCGGCGACGTCGTCAAGCGTGCCTACCAGACCTACCGGACCTCGCTCGGCGGCGGTCTCAACAAGGTGTTCGGCAAGGTCTTCCGCATCGGCCATCTCGGCTGGCTGAACGAGGTGATGGTGCTCGCCTCGCTGTCGGCGGCCGAAATGGCGCTGCTCGATTGCGGCGTTCGGCTGGCGCCCGGCTCCGGCGTCGGCGCCGCCATCCAGCATTTTCGCGCCTCGGCCGCGGTGCCGGTCGCCGAAGCGGCGTGAGAGGGAACCGACAATGAGCCACACCATCAACCATTTGAAGAAACTGAGGCTGCAGCGCAGCGAGCTGGCGGTTCCCGGCTCCAGCCCCGAGATGATCGACAAGGCGGCCAACAGCGCCGCCGACTTCGTCTTCCTCGACATCGAGGACGCGGTCGCGCCGCCCGACAAGGAGCGCGCCCGCAGGAACATCATCCAGGCACTCAACGACATCGACTGGCGCGCCAAGGGCAAGACCGTCTCGGTGCGCATCAACGGGCTGGATACCCACTACATGTACCGCGACGTGGTCGACGTGATGGAACAGGCCGGCGACCGGCTGGACACCATTTTGGTGCCGAAAGTCGGTGTGCCGGCCGACCTCTATATGGTCGAGGCCATGGTCAACCAGATCGAGATGGCCAAGGGTTTCAAGACCCGCGTCGGCCTCGAAGCGTTGATCGAGACCGCGCTCGGCATGGCCAATGTCGAGGCGATTGCCGCTACGCCTGGCCGGCTGGAAGCCATGCATTTCGGCGTCGCCGACTATGCGGCGAGCTGCAAGGCACGCACCGTCAACATCGGCGGCCTCAACCCCGACTACCCCGGCGACCAGTGGCATTTCGCTCTGTCGCGGATGACCGTCGCCTGCCGCGCCTATGGGCTTCGCGCCATCGACGGGCCGTTCGGCGATTTCTCCGATCCCGAAGGCTACATCGCCGGCGCCAGGCGCGCCGCCGCTCTCGGGATCGAAGGCAAATGGGCGATCCACCCCTCGCAGATCGCGCTTGCCAACGATGTCTTCTCGCCGCCGGAAAAAGAGGTCACGCGCGCCAGGCGCATCCTCGAAGTGCTGAAGGAAGCCGAGGCCCAGGGCAAGGGAGCGGCCGCGCTCGACGGCAAGATGATCGACGCCGCGTCGGAACGCATGGCCAGAAACGTATTGGTGGTCAACGAAGCGATCGAGCGCGCGGGCCAACTTACTCAACGAGAGCCGCGCGTCGCAGCACTTTGACTGTTCAGGGAGGAAAAAATGGACATCCACGAATATCAGGCCAAGGAACTGCTGGCACGGCACGGCGTGCATGTGCCGCGCGGCGGGCTGGCCTACAGCCCCGAGCAGGCGAGCTACCGGGCGCGCGAGATCGGCGGCGGCAAATGGGTGCTGAAGGCGCAGGTGCATTCCGGTGCGCGCGGCAAGGCCGGCGGCATCAAACTGTGCGCCAATGACGAGGAGATCTCCAACGCCGCCGAAGCGATGCTCGGGCGCAAGCTGGTGACGCAGCAGACCGGCCCGCGCGGCAAGCTGATCTCCAGGCTCTATCTCGAGGAAGCCGTCGACATCGCGCAGGAGCTCTATGTCGGCTTCGTCCTCGACCGCAAGGAAGAGCGCGTCATGATCGTCGCCTCGGCCGCCGGCGGCATGGAGATCGAGGACATCGTCGAGAAGGCCCCCGATTCCATCCTGCGCACATCGGTCGATCCCGGCGTCGGCATGCAGCGCTTCCAGGCACGCGAGATCGCCTTCGGGCTCGGCCTCGACCACGATTTGATCGGCAAGGCGACCGAGACCATCTTCAGCTGCTACCAAGTGTTTCGCGACTACGACGCCTCCATGCTGGAGATCAATCCGCTGGTGGTGACCCGCGACGGCAGCCTGATCGCGCTCGACGCAAAAATGTCGTTCGACGAGAACGCACTGTTCCGCCGTCCGGAAATCTCCGAGCTGCGCGACAAGAGCCAGGAAGACCCGCGCGAGACCTTCGCCAGCGATCGCGGCCTCTCCTATGTCGGCCTCGACGGCAATATCGGCTGCATCATCAATGGCGCGGGCCTCGCCATGGCGACGATGGACATGATCAAGATCGCCGGCGGCGAGCCGGCCAATTTCCTCGACATCGGCGGCGGCGCCTCGCCCGAGCGGGTGGCGAAATCGTTCCGCGCCGTGCTCGGCGACAAGAATGTCGAGACCATCCTGGTCAACATCTTCGCCGGCATCAACCGCTGCGACTGGGTTGCGGAGGGCGTCATCAAGGCGATCCGCGAGGTCGGCGTCAACGTGCCCTTGGTGGTGCGGCTCTCCGGCACCAAGGCCGAGGAAGGACGCCGCATCCTGGCCGATTCCGGCGAGGCGGTGATCGTCGCCGACACGCTGGCCGAAGCCGCCGAAAAAGCCGTCGCCGCCTGGCGCGCGGCCGCCAAGAAAAAAGCAGCCTGAGGGAGGTCGAGAAAATGGCAATCCTGCTCAATCGCAGCACCCGCGTCATCGTCCAGGGGTTTACCGGCAAGATCGGCAGTTTCCACGCCGAGGACATGAAACGCTACGGCACCAAGCTCGTCGGCGGCGTCACCCCCGGCAAGGGCGGCCAGAAGCATCTCGGCCTGCCCGTCTTCAACACGGTCAAGGGCGCGGTGCGCGAGACCCGCGCCGAGGCGAGCATCGTCTTCGTGCCGCCGCCCTTCGCCGCCGATTCGATCATGGAAGCGGCGGACGCCGGGATAAAACTCTGCATCTGCATCACGGACGGCATCCCCTCGCAGGACATGATGCAGGTCAAGCGCTACATGCGCCGCTACCGCTTCGAAGACCGCATGCGGCTGATCGGGCCGAACTGCGCCGGCGTGATCACGCCCGGACAGGCGCTGATGGGCATCATGCCCGGCAACATCTACCTGCCCGGCCGCATCGGCATCGTCGGCCGCTCCGGCACGCTGGGCTATGAAGCCGCCTCGCAGATGAAGGCGCTCGACATCGGTGTGTCGACCAGCGTCGGCATCGGCGGCGACCCGATCAACGGCTCCTCCTTCAAGGACATTCTGAAACTGTTCGAGCAGGACGACGAAACCGACGCCGTGGTGATGATCGGCGAGATCGGCGGGCCGCAGGAGGCGGAAGCCGCGATCTGGGCGCGCGACAACATGCGCAAGCCCCTGGTCGCCTACATCGCCGGCCTTTCCGCCCCGAAAGGCCGCCGCATGGGCCATGCCGGCGCCATCATCTCCGCCTTCGGCGAATCGGCGCAGGAGAAGGTCGAGATCCTGAAAGAGGCCGGGGTGATAATCGTGCCGACGCCGTCATCGTTTGGCGAGGTTGTGGCCGATACGCTGGCCAGGATGAAGAAGGCGGCGTAACCTCCGGGAACAGCCGGCCTGCGGCAGTTGCCGGAGCAGGAGGCGGCGCGATCTGAATGCGCCGCCCAAATGCCCTCTTCCAAACAGTCGAGCGGGCCGGCGCCTTGACGCCGGTTCAGTTCAGGACGGCGGTTGGCGGGCCGGCTTGCCAGCCTGTCGTTCTGGCGGGCCGGCTCTCAAACACGCTGGCAAGATTGTGTGCCGCCCGCGGTGGGCCAGCCCTGGTCATCGGCTCGACCGAATTCGATGCCCCCGAACTAGCCGAGGCCGCCAAGACCGTCGCCATCTTACGCTCCAGCAGCTTTTCGGTGGGGCTGAACATGCTGGTCGGATTGGTCGAAGAAGCATCGAGAGCGCTCGATCCCAACGACTGGGACGCCGGACATCATCCAGGGCCACGGCGGCAAGATCGAGTTGCAGGACAACGAGCCAAACGGCCTCGTTGTTACGATCGATCTGCCGAACGGACCAAAGGTCCAGCCTTTATAGGACGGCCACGTGCTTGGGGATCCCTACATGCGCCCGCGCGCGCCTTCCGGGTCATAGGGAGAGTCCGCGATCACCTTTGCCGGACGTCGCTCGCCGAGGATTGAAACCTCCAGCGTTGTCCCCGGCGTGCCAAGCTCCAGCGGCAGCAGCACCAACGCTATGTCGTGGCCAAACGTATAGGAGTAGCCCGCCGAGGTGACGCGGCCGACAAGCTTGCCGTCGCGATAGACGCCCTCATAGGCAAAGGCGCTCGCACCGTCCGTATCGATGGACAGCGTGACGATCCGGCGCGTCGTGCCCTGCTTTTGCTTCGCAGCCAGCGCGGTGCTGCCGATGAAGTCGCCCTTGTCGAGCCTCACGAAGCGGTCGAGACCGCTTTCCCAAGCCGACAATTCGAGGTTCATATCGCGGTACATGGCGCGGTAGGACTTGTCGAGACGCAACGATTCCAGCGCCTGCAGCCCGACCAGCCTGAGCCCATGCGCCTGTCCCGACGCCAGAAGCGCATCCAGCAAATGCCGCTGGTAGCAGAGCGGATGATAAAGCTCCCAGCCGAGTTCGCCCGAATAGTTGACGCGCATCAGCCGCACGTCGCTGGCGAGGCCAACGGTCGCCGACTTGACGCTGAACCACGGGAAAGCCTCGTTCGACAGATCGATCTCGGTCAGCGGCTGCAGCACGTCGCGCGCTTTGGGTCCGACCACCGTGAAGCTGCCGCGATCGTTGGTGACATTGCGCAGGTGCACGCTGCCGTCCTTCGGCAGCAGCCGGCTGAGGTCGTCGTGGTTCCAGCGCTCGGCGCGCGGTGTCGAGACGAGGTAGAACAGGTCGCTCCCCAGCCGCGCCACCACATACTCGGCCTGCACGCCGCCGGCCGGCGTCAGGTGATGGGCGACCGCGATGCCGCCGAGCCTCGGCAAGCGATTGGCAAGGATGCCGTCGAGCCAGCGCTCGGCGCCCGGGCCGCTAACCTCGAACTTGGTCATCGGCGTCATTTCGACCAGGCCAACGGCTTGCCGGACGGCCTGGACCTCCTCGCCGACATAGGTGCCCTTGGCGGTCCAGCGCCAGCTGTACGAATTGCGGGCCTCGACACCCGAAGGCGCGAACCAGCTTGGCATTTCCCAGCCGTTCAGCACATCCCACACCGCGCCGAGCTGGCTCAGGCGCTCGTAGGAAGGAGCCGTCTTCTGCGGCCGTGCCGCCGGCATGTCCTGGCCCGGATAATGCTGTGCCGCATGGGTGCCCCAGGCTTCCCGCACCTTCTCCCGAGTCCAGTTCTTGTTGGCATGGTCGCCAAAGCGTCGCGGATCCAGTTCCGCCGTGTCGATGCTGTTGCCGCCTTCGACAATGCGTTCGGAAAGATAGTGGCCGATCGCTCCGCCCCACAGGATGCCGCCCGGCACACCTTCGGCGAGCCAGACATTTTGAAGCCCCCAGGCCGGCCCCATCAGCGGCAGTTCATCGGCCGTCATCTGGAAAGGTCCGCGCACATTCCGCTTGATGCCGGCGCGCCCAAGCGCGGGCACCAGTTCGCTCGCCCGTTCCCAGTTCCAGGAGACGGCGTCGAAATCCTCATCGAGCAGGTCGGCGCCGAACCATTCCGGCACGCCGTTCTCGGCGAACAGCTTGAGCTGTTCGGTGCGCTCGTAGGGGCCGAACATCAGCCCGTCTCCCTCTTCGCGCAGATAACCCTCGTAGCCCTCGTCCCTCAGGATCGGCATTTCCGGAAGGCCAAGCCGCTTGCGCTCCACCACTTCGGGCACCGCCTCGGTGATCCAGTACTGATGCACGATCGGGATGGCCGGAATGTCGAGGCCCAGCATGGCGCCGGTCTGGCGTGCATAGTTGCCGGTGGCGAGGATGAGGTGTTCGCAGATCATGTCGCCACGCGAGGTTCTGATCTTCCACTCGCCGCCCGGCAGCCGCTCGAACCCCGTCACTGCGGTGCCGAGATGGATCTTGGCGCCAAGGTCGCGCGCCCCCTTGGCCATGGCCTGGGTCACGTCGGCGGGCGCGATGTGGCCGTCATCGGGATGATAGAGCGCGCCCAGCATGTCGTTGTTGTTCAGCAGCGGCCAGATCTCGCGCGCCTCGGCGGGCGATACGATCCGCGCCCGGATGCCTTGCACTTCGGCGACATCCATGTAGCTGCGGTATTCATCGAGCCGGTCGCGTGTGTTGGCGATGCGCAGCTGGCCGCATTTGTGCCAGCCGACCTTCTGGCCGGTTTCGGCTTCGAGCCCTTCATAGATCTCGATGGACTTGGCGATCATGCGGCCGACGTTGAGGCTGCGCGCATAGGAGGGTATCAGCCCCGCCGCATGCCATGTCGAACCGGCGGTGAGCTGCGTTCGCTCGAGCAGCGCGACATCGCTCCAGCCGCGCTTCGCCAGGCCGTAAAGAATGCCTGCGCCGACACAGCCGCCACCGACGACAACGGCCCGAAAATTGCCCGACATACGCGATGCCCCTGGATGGAGTTGTCTTGGGCACTATAGGCAAGCGCGATCTCGTCGGTCACGCCATTTGCGACGCTGGCGTGGCGAATGGCGATTGGTGCACCATTGCATGCTGGCGCGCATCGTCGCCGAGGCAAGCCGGAACGGAGAGAGAGAATGGTGCGGTCGAGAAGACTCGAACTTCCACGGGTTGCCCCACAGCGACCTCAACGCTGCGCGTCTACCAATTCCGCCACGACCGCACGTGGTAGGAGCCGGAACCGACCGGCTCGCGGCGTGTAGCAAATCGTTTCCGGCGAAACAAGTGCGCCGCGAGCAATAATCTCAAGCGATTGGCATAACGGTCCACAGGATTGGAAAACTGGGCCGGAACTGGACGTTTTGCCCGTTGAGGCCATATGGAAGCAAATGCATGTCGCCCGGAAGTGCAAGGCGGTCTTGGGCTATGGTATGCATGGGCAAAAAGCGACACGCCATGACAGAACGCAGCCAGATCGCCACGTCATTCCTGCCCCTGCCCGGGTCAGCGCCGGTCGAATGGCATATCGAGCCGGGCCTCACCGCCTATCCCGACGCGCTTGCCTTCATGGAGGCGCGCGCCGAGGCGATCCGCAGCGGTGCCGCCGGCGAAATGGTCTGGCTGGTCGAACACCCGCCGCTCTACACCGCCGGCACCAGCGCCCGCATCGAGGACCTGATCGAGCCTGACCGCTTTCCGGTCTTTTCGGCAGGACGCGGCGGCGAATACACCTATCATGGGCCGGGCCAGCGGGTTGCCTATGTGATGCTCGACCTGAAGCGGCGTCGCGAGGATGTGCGCGCCTTCGTCGCCGCGCTCGAACAGTGGATCATCGGCACGCTCGCCGCCTTCAACGTGCGCGGCGAACGCCGCGAGGACAGGGTCGGCGTCTGGGTGGTGCGGCCGGATCGCCCCGCACTCCCGGACGGCTCACCGGCCGAAGACAAGATCGCGGCCATCGGCATCCGGCTTCGGCGCTGGGTGAGCTTTCACGGCATCGCCATCAATGTCGAGCCCGAGCTCACCCATTTCAGCGGCATCGTGCCGTGCGGTGTCCAGGACCATGGCGTCACCAGCCTCGTCGACCTCGGCCTTCCCGTTGGCATGGCCGACCTCGATCTGGCGCTGAAATCCGCCTTCGAGGATGTCTTCGGCCCGGCCATCGCATTGCCTATCGAAGCGGCCCGCAAGGCCGGTTGAGCCTTTCCAATTCGGGGCGGCTTAGATGAGCTGCGCGGATGCCCACAACACACCGCAGCCATGGATGACGAACACCGCCAGCAGCGCGCCGGCGATAGCGAAGCGGTCGACCGTGCGGATCGGCTCCAGTTCGTGACGCGGCTTTACCCCGCTGCCCACCGTCAGCAGGCTGAGGATCGAAAAGACCGCTCCCGCGACGATCAGGAACCCTGACGAGAAGCCGGCCTGCCGGCCGAGCGCCAGGAAGGCGGACAGCAGGAAGAACGAGGCCAGCGCCAGCACGATCGGCCCCGGGCAGATCTGGCGCAGCACCTGGCCGCCGTCGAACTTCCACACCGGCACCAGATTGGCGATGTTGAACAGGGCAGCACAGCCGGCCAGCGCCGCCAGCAGCGCTGCGGCGGCTTTGTGCCCCTCGCCGCCGGCAAACACGCTGGCGGCAATGACGATCGGCACCAGGAAGGCGGAGAAGCCCGCCCCCATCAGCGCCACGAAGGCCACCTCGAAACGGCTGTTGTAGGGCCGGCCGCCAATCGCGATGCCGCCGAGCAGCGGGATGAAGATCATCCGCGCCTTGCGGTGGCCCATCAGCCGGAACGCGGCCATGTGGCCAAGCTCGTGCAAGGCCACGACCGACGTCAGGATCGAGGCCAGCGCCAGCCCGCCGAGGTGCAGCCCGAAGAACGGCCACAGGATCAATGCCGACAGCACGGCGAAACCGACCTGGCTCAGCGGATGCTCGAACCAGCCGCCCTTGCGATACTGCCCGGTGACCGCCCAGCGCTGCAGCTTGGAAAGTTCGCGGCGCATGGCGAAATAACGGAACACCAGGAAGGCGACGCCACGGTAGCGGTCGGTCCGGCCGAGCGTCACCCGCGTGCCGCCGCCTTCCGAAGCGAGATCCGTGGTTTCGCTATAATCCTTCCAGAACGAGCCATCGAGGGCGGTATCCTCGATGACGCGCATCGTGAAGCTACTGCCTTCGACGACGTCTTCGAGCTTCGACCTGCGCTCGATCGGCTTGCCGTCGCGGCCTTCCCACGACAGCATGATGCGAGCCTCGCCCTCCCCGTCCAGCATCTGCGCCGACAGGATCTCGCCGGACCAGCCGGCATCGTTGCCGAGCGGCCACAACGCCTGCCAGAGACGCTGCCGGTCCATGGCAACCACGCGGGTGGACCTGACCGTTCGCAAACCAAGCGGCACGGTTATCAAGAGAAAGATCAGCCCGAGATTGCTGACCACCAGAATGGCGGTGATGATGGGCGACACCTGGACGTTGCTCCCTGCCTTGGAGGAGAACCCTAACGTCGCGGCGGCAAGAAAAGCTTAACGGCGGGGCGGCCTTGCGCCCGCCGGAACTGCGGCGAAAGCCGCCAAATCACATGGCTCCGATCCAGATCGCCATGGAAACGAGAAACGCACTCATGCAAACCAGCGAGACGACATCCTGAACCAGATCGGTCATAACTCTCTCCTGTTGTTGATATGTTCGCAATTTGTTCTAATTTTGTTTCAAAGTCAACGAGCAGAATCCGCGCGCGGCCGGAATCTTCGAGCGATCAAATCGGCAGGGTTAAGAAAAGGTTGACGGCGCGGCACCTTATCAACAGGCGACGCCTGCTTGCGCTCAGTCTCGGCCGAGACAATAGTGAGGCAGCCGTGTGAATACCGAGTGATGGACGTGGGGGAACACAAAGGCGCCAATCAAGCTGATCGCTGGCGAAAGCGCATGAGACAAGGCCGCCGGTGGCGCCTCTCTCGCAACTTTGTAACCTGGCTGCTCATCCTGGCGATGGTCGCGATCTCTTCCACCTTGATCGCACTGAATGCTCACTGGCGGTTCTGAGCCTGGGACTCTCGGAGAGATCGGAATCCCTAGCGACAACCTATATCCGCGGAAACTCTCGCTGGAGGTGTCCAGGTTAGACTCGCCCCAGCAGCGAGTGCCCCTAAAGCGGCACCACCTTGCCGTCGGCCAGCGTGACGCGCCGGTCCATACGCGAGGCCAGCTCGTGATTGTGGGTGGCGATCAGCGCGGCGAGGCCCGACTGGCGGACCAGCGCCTCCAGCGCCTCGAAAACATAGGAGGCGGTGACCGGATCGAGATTGCCGGTCGGCTCGTCAGCCAATAGCACCAGCGGCGCATTGGCGACCGCGCGCGCGATGGCGACGCGCTGCTGCTCGCCGCCGGACAACTCGGCCGGCCGGTGCGATGCGCGCTTGCCGATCTGCATGTAGTCGAGCAGTTGCGCGGCGCGCTCGGACGCTTCCTTGCGGCTCAGCCCTTTGATCAGTTGCGGCATCATGATGTTTTCCAGCGCGGAAAACTCCGGCAGCAGATGATGGAACTGGTAGACGAAGCCGACGTCGTTGCGGCGTATCGAGGTGCGTTCATCGTCGGACAGCCGCCCGCAGGCCCGGCCGGACAGGATGACGTCACCGGCGTCGGGGCGTTCCAGCAGGCCCGCCGTGTGCAGCAGCGTCGACTTGCCGGTGCCCGACGGCGCCACCAGCGCCACCATCTCGCCGCGCCGCAGCGCAAAATCGGCGCCGTTCAGGATGGTGAGCTTGCGCGGCCCCTGGACATAGTGCCGCTCGACGCTCTTCAGCTCGATAATGACCTCGGCCATTATTCGTACCTCAAGGCTTCGACCGGATCGAGGCGAGCTGCCCGCCATGCCGGAAACACCGTTGCCAGGAAGGACAGGGCGAGCGCCATGATGATGACATAGGTGGTCTCGCGCGGATCCATCTTTGCCGGCAGCTGGCTGAGGAAGTAGAGCTCGGGGTTGAACAGCACCTTGCCGGTCATCCAGGAAAAGAACTGGCGGATCGATTCGATATTGGTGCAGATAACGACACCGAGCAGCACGCCGGCGAGCGTGCCGGTGACGCCGATCGCAGCCCCCGTCATCAGGAAGATGCGCAGGATGGCGCCGCGCGAGGCGCCCATGGTGCGCAGGATGGCGATGTCGCGGCCCTTGTCCTTCACCAGCATGATCAGGCCGGAAATGATGTTGAGGGCCGCCACCAGCACGATCAGCGTCAGGATCATGAACATGACATTGCGCTCGACCTGCAGGGCGGAAAAGAAGGTCTCGTTGCGCTGGCGCCAGTCGACCATGTCGATCGGCCGCTGCGCCGCTTCTTCCACCTTCGGTTTCAGCGCGTCGACATTATCGGGATTGTCGACATAGATCTCGATCGTCTGCGCGCGCCCGTCCATGTTGAAATAGAGCTGCGCCTCGGAGAACGGCATGTAGACGATGGAAGTGTCATATTCCGACATGCCGACTTCGAAGATCGCCGAGATCTTGTAGCCCTTCATGCGCGGCGTCGTGCCGATCGGCGTCACGTCGCCATCGGGCGAGATCAGCGTGATGGTGTCGCCCAGCGTCAAGCCGAGATTCTCGGCCATGCGCTTGCCTATGGCAACGCCCTCGCCGCTGTCGAAATCGGCGAGCGAACCCTGCTTGATGTTGTTGGCGACGATGGCGATCTTGCCGAGATCCTCACTGCGTATGCCGCGCACCAGCGCGCCGGTGCCGCCACCGACATTGCCTTGCGCCAGCACCTGGCCGTCGATCAGCGGGATGGCGTATTTGACGCCGGGCACGCCGTTGATGCGGCCGGCGACCTGGGCGTAATCCTCGAGCGGCGAATCGATCGGCTGCACGATCAAATGGCCGTTGACGCCGAGAATCCGCGTCAACAGTTCGGCGCGGAACCCGTTCATCACGGCCATCACCACGATCAGCGTCGCGACGCCCAGCATGATGCCGAGGAAGGAGATCGAGGCGATGACCGAGATCACCGTCTCCTTGCGCCGCGAACGCAGGTAGCGCCATGCGACCGTGCGTTCGAAGACGGAAAAGGGACCGGCGCCCGCCGATCTTGCCGCGGCCGCCTCGCTCATGCGGCGGCACCGAAGCGTTTTTTCGCCTCAGCGATCGGCAGCGTCTCGCGCTCGCCGGTCTTGCGATTCTTGATTTCGACCTCGCCGGCGGCGACGCCGCGCGGCCCGACGATCACCTGCCAGGGCAGGCCGATCAGGTCGGCGGTGGCGAACTTGCCGCCCGGCCGCTGGTCGGTGTCGTCGTAGAGCACATCCTTGCCGGCATCGGCAAAGGCGGCATAAAGCTCGTCGCACACGCGGTCGCAGTCGGCATCGCCCACCTTCATGTTGATCACGGCGATGTCGAACGGCGCCACGGCTTCCGGCCAGATGATGCCGTTCTCGTCGTGGCTGGCTTCGATGATCGCCGCGACCAGCCGCGACGGGCCGATGCCGTAGGAGCCACCGGAGACGAAATGATCCTTGCCGTCGGGGCCGGTCACCTTGGCGCCCATGGGCTTGGAATATTTGTCGCCGAAATGAAAGATGTGGCCGACCTCGATGCCTCGCGCCGAGACCCGGTCGGCTTCGCCGAGCTTGTCCCACGCCGCCTCGTCGTGCATCTCGTCGGTGGCGGCGTAAGGCGTCGTCCACGTCTTGACGATGTCGGCGATCTGGCCGTCATTGGCGAAGTCGGTGTTTTCGCCGGGCACCTGGAGCGACAGATAATCGCGATCGCAATAGACCTGGCTCTCGCCGGTGTCGGCCAGGATGATGAATTCGTGGCTGAGATCGCCGCCGATCGGCCCGGTATCGGCCCGCATCGGGATAGCCTGCAGGCCCATGCGCGTGAAGGTCCTGAGATAGGACACGAACATCCTGTTATAGGCCGCCTTGGCGCCTTCGAAATCGAGGTCGAAGGAATAGGCGTCCTTCATCAGGAATTCGCGCGAGCGCATGACCCCGAAGCGCGGCCGCACCTCGTCGCGGAACTTCCACTGGATGTGGTAGAGATTGAGCGGCAGGTCCTTGTAGGACTTGACGTAAGCGCGGACGATTTCGGTGACCACTTCCTCATTGGTCGGACCGTAGAGCATGTCGCGGTCCTGCCGGTCCTTGATGCGCAGCATCTCCTTGCCGTAGTCGTCGTAGCGGCCGCTTTCGCGCCACAAATCGGCCGACTGGATGGTCGGCATCAGGATTTCCAGCGCACCGGCGCGATTCTGCTCCTCGCGGATGATCTGGCAGACCTTGTCCAGCACCCGCTTGCCGAGCGGCAGCCAGGAAAAACTGCCCTGCCCCTGCTGGCGGATCATGCCGGCACGCAGCATCAGCCGGTGCGAGACGATCTCGGCCTCGCGCGGATTTTCTTTCAGGATAGGCAGGAAATAGCGCGACAAACGCATGGACTGGTCCGTGAATGAGAACGGCCGCGCCAGAATCGGCGCGACGCAGGTTTGCTTGCCCCGGCTTCATAGCCATTTCATGGCGGAATGGAAACCCGGCCATAGCCGCACATCAATGCCTTCCGGCCCGGAATTCCTTGGTTCGCGGGTCAGGCCGCGCTGGCAATCGAGCGTGCCGAACCACTTCGGATTTGGCCTCCAATTCTTTGCGCGCGTCAATGCAGAACATGCCGTAAAGGCTCCCTTGCACCCTGCTGGTCGTTTCGAAAGCAAAGCATGCCATACTATTGTGCAGTGCAGCACGAGAATGCCTGTTTCGAGGCAAAATTCTTCGTGACATTTTCATTCGGCTTAGGCTAATGTCCCGCGATAACCGAGAGGGCGGAGACAAATCTGCTCTCCTACGCGGTCAAAGTCTTGGGAGGATGCGATCTAGGCGCGGTTACTCGCTGCCGCCGGAAACCGGAAACAGATCGGACGCGTTTAATTGCAAGGCCTCGTGCCTTGCATTTTTTTTGTGCAATCATCTGGTTAGCGCGGCGAGTTGCCAGCTTACATGACCCAGCGTCAGCTTGCGCAGGGTGGCGGCGCGTGGCGGCATTTCAAGCCCATCCGCACCGCTCCGATCTCTTCCAAGCAGCCTTGCCGGGCGCTCTATTTCGCCGGTGTCTGGCCGAAATCCGGCACGATGTGCGGGATGTCGTTGAGGCTGTATCCCAGCCCGTGCGTCAGGCCATAAAAAATGCCCATCAGGACCGCCGTGGCGATGGTCGTGCGGATCACGGCGCGCAGCATATGCGGCCCGCGCGGCGCGCTCGGCACCGTGCCCAGCGTAACGTCCTTATCGTCGTCCTGCGTCCTCACGCTGAACGGCAGTACGGCGAACAGCACCACCCACCAGGTCGCGAAAAACAGCGCGGTGAACGAAACCCAGCTCATGATTGCTCCAGTTCGATCAGCGTGCCGAAGAAATCCTTCGGGTGCAGGAACAGCACCGGCTTGCCATGCGCACCCAGTTTCGGGTTGCCATCGCCGAGCACGCGGGCGCCGGCGGCCTTGAGCTGGTCACGCGCGGCCACGATATCGTCGACCTCGTAGCAGAGATGGTGCATGCCGCCGGATGGGTTCTTCGCCAGGAACGCGGCGATCGGCGAGCCCTCGCCAAGCGGCTCCAGCAATTCGATCTTGGTGTTGCCCACATCGACGAACACCACCGTGACGCCATGCTCCGGCAAAGCCTGCGGTTCCGTCACTTCGGCGCCAAGCGTATTGCGGTAAGCAGCAATTGCCGCCGCCAGATCCGGCACCGCAAGCGCGACATGGTTCAGCCGTTCAAGCATTGGTTTTCCTCAGGCAGTAACGCAAACGGACCGAGGGACGAGCACAACGCAACTTGCCTTCCCTATTGCCGTACTGCCCTACTCCCTTATTCCCCTGTTCGTCACCTTGTGACGAACACCGTCACCAGCGGCTTCTTGCCCCAGGCTTCGTTGGCGGCGCCGCGCACCGCGCGCCGCACCGCCTCCTGCACCAGGTCGAGGTCTTTTCGGCGCTGGCGGGGGATCGAATCCACCGCGCCGACGGCCGCATCGATCATCAGGTCTTCCAGCGTGTCGCCACGGGCATCGGCCTCGGCGACGCCGATGGCGACCAGGTCGGGATCGCCGGCCAGTTCATATTTGTCGTCGAGCACGACGTTGACCGCGACATGGCCGGCAAAGGACAATTTGCGCCGGTCGCGAATGCCCATTGCCTGGTCGGTGCCGATCAAATTGCCGTCCTTGTAGATGCGGCCGAACGGCACCTGGTCGATGATCGTGGCGGGGCCGGGAGCGAGCCGCAGCATGTCGCCGTCGCGCACCTGCGCCACCTGGCCGATGCCGGAGGTCGACATCAGCGATCCCTGCGCCACCAGATGCGCGGCCTCGCCATGCACGGGAACGCCGATCTGCGGGCGCACCCATTCGTACATCTTGCGCAGTTCGCTGCGGCGGGGATGGCCCGAGACATGCACCAGCGCGTCGCCGTCCTCGATGATCTTGATGCCGAGATCGATGAGGCGGTTCTTGATCTCGAGGATCGCCTTTTCGTTGCCGGGAATGGTACGCGAGGAAAACACCACCGTGTCGCCCGCCGTCAGCGATACCGATTTCATCTCGTCGCGTGACAGCTTGGCAAGGGCTGCCAGCGGCTCGCCCTGGCTGCCGGTGCAGATGATGACCAGGTTTTCGCGCGGGATGAAGCCGAAATCCTCCTCGGCGATGAACTCCGGCAGGCCGTCCATGTAACCGAGCTCATCGGCCACATCGATGACGCGCTTCAGCGAGCGGCCAAGCACCAGGCACTGGCGCCCGGCGTCGCGTGCGGCCCTGGCAATGGAGACGATGCGCCCGACATTGGAGGAGAACGTGGTGACGGCGACGCGGCCCTTGGCGGCCTGGATGACGCCCTTGAGGCCCTCGCCCACCGCGACTTCCGAAGGCGACTCGCCTTCACGCAGCGCATTGGTCGAATCGCAGATCAGCGCCAGCACGCCCTTGTCGCCATAGGCACGGAAGCGCGCTTCGTCGGTCTTCGGCCCGATCGTCGGTTCCGGGTCGATCTTCCAGTCGCCGGTGTGGATGACGGTGCCGGCCGGCGAGGTGATCGCCAGCGACATCGGCTCGGGAATCGAATGCGCTACGGGAATGGCCTCGATCTCGAACGGGCCGACGGTGAATTTCTCGCCCGCCCGGTAGATCGTCAACGGGATCTTCGGCGCACCCTGTTCGCCCTGCCGCTTGGCTTCCAGCAGCCCGGCACTGAACGGCGTCATCCACACCGGCACCTTCAGCTTCGGCCAGGTGTCGAGCAGCGCGCCATAGTGGTCCTCATGCGCATGGGTGATGATGATGCCGCGCAGGTTGGCGAGGTTCTCCTCGATGAATCGCGTGTCCGGCAGGATCAGGTCGACGCCCGGATGCGCCGCATCGGGAAAGGTGACGCCGACATCGATGACGATCCATTCGCGCGCGCTCGGCGGGCCGTAGCCGTAGAGGGCGAAGTTCATGCCGATCTCGCCGACGCCGCCGAGGGGCACGAAGACGAGTTCGGCGTTTTCCGCTTTCGCCATGATTTTTCCCTTCCTGGCCCTCAGGCCAAGCCGTTGAAGCAATTCCAGGAAAAGTGTGTAACGGCTTTCCTACCGGAATTGCGTAAAAACAAAGCTATACCCGCGCGGATGCGACCGCGCCGAAATGCACATCGCCGGCGGCGATCGTCAAAACAGACCCGTCATCGTCGCGGATCACGAAACGGCAGTCCTCGTCAATGGTCTCGAACACGCCACGCACCACATTACCGTCAATTCTGACAGCAACCTCACCGCCAAGGCCGGCCGCGCGTGCCAGCCAGCGCCGCCGGATGGCGGCAAGGCCGCGCCCTTCATCCCAAAGCCGGGCATTCTCGCTCCAGGCATCCGACAGCGCCAGGAACAGCGTTTCGGCATCGCACGCAGCGCCCAATGCGTGAAGCGATGTCGCGGGATACGGCAAATCCTGCGGGTGCGCCACAACATTGACGCCGATGCCGACCGCGACCGCGAAACGCCCGCCGTCCAGGACGGCCGATTCCAGCAGGATGCCGGCCAGCTTGGCGCCGGAGGCCAGCACATCGTTCGGCCATTTAAGCTCGAAACGGTTTTGGCCCTGGCTGGCGCCGTCGAGACCGATGGCGATGCGGCCCTTCGGCACCACGGCGTCGAGCGCATCGGCCAGCGCCAGGCCGGCGACGAAGCCGAGTGTCGCGGCAAGGCGAAGTTCGCCGCCGGTGAGGACGAGCAATGTCGCCGCCAGATTGCCTTCCGGCGTCGCCCAGACGCGGCCACGCCGCCCGCGCCCGCTTTCCTGCTTCTTGGAAACGACCCACAGCCTGCCCGGATCGCCTGCCCGGGCATGATCAAGCGCCAGCGCATTGGTGGAGCCGACGCTGTCATGCGCCTCGAGCCGGAACCCTTCCGACGCCGAGGTTGGAGCCAGCCGAAATACCATGCCGTCTAGAAGAACGTCTTGGCGGCGGCTTCGGCATAGGTGCCGATCGGCCCGCCGATCAGCACATAGAACAGCACGAAGGCGCCACAGACGCCGAGCACGACGCGCAATTCCGTGGCCATCGGCACGAAACCGCCGACGGGTTCGTCAAACCACATGATCTTGATGATGCGCAGATAGTAATAGGCGCCCACCACCGAGGCCAGCACGCCGATGATCGCCAGCGCATAGAGATTGGCGTTGATGGCGGCGAGGAAGACGTACCACTTCCCCCAGAAGCCGGCGAGCGGCGGAATACCGGCCAGCGAGAACATCAGGATGGTCAGGATCGTCGCCATGATCGGATTGGTTGATGACAGGCCGGCCAGGTCGCTGATCTGCTCGACATTGCCTTCCTTGCGCCGCATGGCGAGGATGAAGGCGAAGGTGCCGAGCGTCATCACCAGGTAGATCAGCATGTAGATGGCGACGCCGCGCACGCCGGCCTGGCTGTTGGCGGCAAGGCCGACCAGCGCGTAGCCCATATGGCCGATCGAGGAATAGGCCATCAGGCGCTTGATGTTGGTCTGGCCGATGGCGGCAAAGGCGCCGAGCGCCATGGAGGCGATCGAGATGAAGACGATGATCTGCTGCCAGTCGGCGGCGATCGGCTTGAACGCGCCCATGGTGACGCGCACGATCAGCGCCATCGCCGCCATTTTCGGCGCTGCCGCGAGGAAGGCCGTCACCGGCGTCGGCGCGCCCTCATAGACGTCCGGCGTCCACATGTGGAACGGCACCGCCGAGATCTTGAAGGCAAGGCCGGCCAGCACGAAGACGAGCCCGACGACCAGGCCAAGCTGACGCTCGCCGCCGCCAAGTGCGGTCGCGATCTCCTGGAAGCCGGTGTTGCCGGTGTAGCCGTAGACCAGCGAGATGCCATAGAGCAGCATGCCCGACGACAGCGCGCCGAGCACGAAGTACTTCAGGCCGGCCTCGGTCGAACGCAGATTGTCGCGATTGATCGCCGCCAGCACGTAGATCGCCAGCGACTGCAGTTCGAGGCCGAGATAGAGCCCGATCATGCCGTTGGCCGAGATCATCAGCATCATGCCCAGCGTGCAAAGCAGGATCAGCACCGGATATTCGAACTTGTCGAAACGCTCCGCCTTGGCAAAGCGCATCGACATCACCAGCGTCACCGCCGAGCCGACCAGCGCCAGCACCTTCATGAAGCGGGCGAAGGAATCCTGGACGAAGGCGTTGCCGTAGGCGCTGCCCTGCCCCGTGGAAAAGATCAGCCAGGCGCCGGATATCACCAGCACGGCGACGGCAAGGCCGGTCACCGTGTTGGCGGTGTTGGCGCGCGAATAGGCCCCGACCATCAGCAGCGCGAGCGCTCCGATGGCAAGGATCAGCTCGGGCGTCGAGAGCGACAGGCTGGAGAGAAGGTCCGGCGTCATGGTTCGCAAAACCTCTGGTCAGTTCGCCGCCGCGGTCTGCGCGGCGCCGATGGATGCGGTGACATTGGTGACGAGCGACTTGACCGACTGGGCCGTCGCGTCGAAGACGGGAGCGGGATAGACGCCGAAGAAGATGACCAGCACCACCAACGGGTAGATGATGACCTTCTCGCGTGGCGACAGGTCGAGCAGCCCCTTCAGGCTGTCCTTGGTCAGCGCGCCGAAGATCACCCGGCGGTAGAGCCAGAGCGCGTAGGCGGCCGACAGGATGACGCCGGTGGCGGCGAAGAACGCGACCCAGGTGTTGACCCGGAACACGCCGAGCATGGTCAGGAACTCGCCGACGAAGCCTGACGTGCCGGGCAGGCCGACATTGGCCATGGTGAAGACCATGAACACGGTGGCATATTTCGGCATGTTGTTGACGAGGCCGCCATAGGCGGCGATCTCACGCGTGTGCATGCGGTCGTAGATCACGCCGACGCACAGGAACAGCGCGCCCGAAACGAGGCCGTGGCTGAGCATCTGGAAGATCGCGCCCTGCACGCCTTCCTGGTTCATGGCGAAGATGCCCATCGTGACGAAGCCCATATGGGCGACCGACGAATAGGCGATCAGCTTCTTCATGTCCTCCTGCATCAGCGCCACCAGCGAGGTGTAGATGATGGCGACGACGGAGAGCGTGAACACCAGCGGCGCGAACATCTCGGACGCCAGCGGGAACATCGGCAAGGAGAAGCGCAGGAAACCGTACCCGCCCATCTTCAGGAGGATGGCGGCCAGGATGACCGAGCCGGCCGTCGGCGCCTCGACGTGCGCGTCCGGCAGCCAGGTGTGCACCGGCCACATCGGCATCTTCACCGCGAAGGAGGCGAAGAAGGCGAGCCATAGCCATGTCTGCATGTTGGCCGGGAAGCTGTGGGTCAGAAGGGTCGGAATGTCGGTCGTGCCGGACTGATAGAACATCGCCATGATGGCGAGCAGCATCAGCACCGAGCCGGCCAGCGTGTAGAGGAAGAACTTGAACGAGGCATAGACGCGCCGCTTGCCGCCCCAGACGCCGATGATGATGAACATCGGGATCAGGCCGGCTTCGAAGAAGACGTAGAACAGCACGATGTCGAGCGCGCAGAACACGCCGATCATCAGCGTCTCGAGCAGCAGGAAGGCGATCATGTAGGCCTTGACGCGCTTCTCGATCGATTCCCAGGACGCCAGGATGCACAGCGGCATCAGGAACGTCGTCAGGATGACGAACAGCATGGAAATGCCGTCGACACCCATATGGTAGGAGATGCCGGAGTCGAGCCAGGCGACCTTCTCGACGAACTGGAAGCCGGCCTGCGAATTGTCGAAGCCGGTCCAGATGAACAGCGAAATGATGAACGTGAACGTTGCCGTCAACAGCGCGATGGCGCGGATGTTGCGACGTGCGTTTTCGCTGTCATCGTTGATGAACAGGATAAGCAGCACACCAACCAGCGGCAGGAAGGTGACCAGCGAGAGGATTGGCCAAGCGGTCATCAGAGCATCATCCAGGTGACGAATGCGGCAACGCCGATCAGCATGGCGAAGGCATAGTGATAGAGGTAGCCGGTCTGCAGCTTGACGACGCGGTTGGTGACGTCGACGACGCGCGCCGAAATGCCATCCGGCCCAAGCCCGTCGATGATGGTGCCATCGCCGGTCTTCCACAGGAAATGGCCAAGACGCTTGGCCGGCCGCACGAACAGGAAGTCGTAGAGCTCGTCGAAGTACCACTTGTTGAGCAGGAAGGCGTAGAGCCCGCGATGCTGGGCGGCCAGATTGACGGGCATTTCCGGCGAGCGGATGTAGAATTTCCAGGCCAGCGCCAGGCCGATCAGCATGGCGATGAAGGGCGACAGCTCGACCCACAGCGGTAGCTCATGGATCTCGTGCAGGATGTTGTTGTCCGGCAGCGTGAACAGCGAGGCCTTCCAGAACTCGGCATAGCCTTCGCCGATAAAGGAATTGTGGAAGATGATACCGGCAAACAGCGCGCCGGCGGCCAGGATGAACAGCGGCACCAGCATCACCGGCGGCGATTCATGGACATGGTGCATCACCTCGTGGCTCGCCCGCGGCTTGCCGTGGAAGGTCATGAAGATCAGCCGCCAGGAGTAGAAGGAGGTGAAGCCGGCGGCGATGACCAGCAGCACGAAGGCTAGGCCGGCGACCGAATTGTGGCTGGCAAAGGCGGTCTCGATGATGGCGTCCTTGGAGAAGAAGCCGGCGGTGCCGATGACGGTCACCGGGATGCCGACGCCGGTCAGCGCCAGCGTGCCGATCACCATCATCCAGTAGGTGGCCGGGATCAGCTTTCTCAGGCCACCCATCTTGCGCATGTCCTGCTCGTCGGAGACGGCATGGATGACCGAACCCGAGCCGAGGAACAGCAGGGCCTTGAAGAAGGCGTGCGTGAACAGGTGGAAGATCGCGGCGCCATAGGCGCCGACGCCGAGCGCCACGAACATGTAGCCGAGCTGCGAACAGGTCGAATAGGCAATGACCCGCTTGATGTCGTTCTGGACGAGACCGACGGTCGCCGCGAAGAAGGCGGTGAAGGCGCCGATGAAGGTCACCACCGTCAGCGCCGAATGCGACAGCTCGAACAGCGGCGACAGCCGCGCCAGCATGAACACGCCGGCCGTCACCATGGTGGCGGCATGGATCAGCGCCGAGACCGGTGTCGGGCCTTCCATGGCGTCCGGCAGCCAGGTGTGCAGCGGCACTTGCGCCGACTTGCCCATGGCGCCCATGAACAGGAGCAGGCAGACGACGGTCATCGCCGCCTGCTTGTCCAGTGCATGGCCGAGGAAGGTAAGCACGGCCGCTCCTTGCGGCGCGCCTTCAGCGGGGACGAATGTCGCCGCATTGGCGAAGATGGTGCCGAGATTGACCGAGCCGAACAGCACGAACACGCCGAAAATGCCGAGCGCGAAGCCGAAATCGCCGACACGGTTGACGACGAAGGCCTTGATTGCGGCGGCATTGGCCGACGGCTTCTTGTACCAGAAGCCGATCAGCAGGTAGGACGCCAGGCCCACCCCTTCCCAGCCGAAGAACATCTGCACGAGATTGTCGGCGGTCACCAGCATCAGCATGGCGAAGGTGAACAGCGACAGGTAGGCGAAGAAGCGCGGCCGGTTCGGATCGTGGTGCATGTAGCCGATCGAATAGATGTGAACCAGCGCCGAGACGGTGTTGACCACCACCAGCATCACCACCGTCAGCGTATCGATGCGCAGCGCCCAGGATACGTCGAGGCCTCCGGACTGGATCCAGTGCAGCACCGGCACGGTGAACACCTCGCCATGGCCGAAGCCGACGCTGAAGAAGGCGACCCACGACAGGACGGCCGAAATCACCAGGAAGCCGGAGGTGATGTATTCGGACGCCTTGGCGCCGAGCGACGTGCCGAACAGGCCGACGATCAGGAAGCCGAGCAGTGGAAGGAAGACGATGGCCTGATACATGGTGGTTCCGTCAACCCTTCATCATGTTCACGTCTTCGACCGCGATCGAGCCGCGGTTGCGGAAGAAGACGACGAGAATGGCAAGTCCGATGGCGGCTTCCGCCGCTGCGACCGTCAGCACGAACAGCGCGAACACCTGGCCGACCAGATCGCCGAGCGCCGCCGAAAAGGCGACGAAGTTGATGTTGACTGCAAGCAGGATCAGCTCGACCGACATCAGGATGACGATGATGTTGCGGCGGTTCAGGAAGATGCCGAACACACCGAGCGTGAACAGGATCGCCGATACGGTCAGATAATGTGCGATGCCGACGACCATCTCAGACTCCTTCGCCCGACTTGACCTTGCGGATTTCCATGCCGGTCGCCGGCGTGCGGCCGACCTGGGCTGCGATCGACTGCCGCTTGACCCCTTCCTTGTGGCGCAGCGTCAGCACGATGGCGCCGATCATGGCAACCAGCAGGATGAGGCCCGAAATCTGGAAGTAGTAGAGGTAGTCGGTGTAGAGGATGTCGCCGAGCGCGGCCGTGTTCGAACGCGCGGCGAGATCGGGAATCGGCTTGGCGACCGTCGAGGCGAGCTGCGGCGCGAAGGTGTAGCCGCCGAGCACCACGATCAGCTCGGCCGCCAGGATCAGCCCGACAAGCGCGCCGATCGGCGCGTATTGCAAGGCGCCTTCCTTCATCTCGGCGAAGTCGACGTCGAGCATCATGACGACGAACAGGAACAGCACCATCACCGCGCCGACATAGACGACGAGCAGGATCATCGCCAGGAACTCGGCGCCGGTCAGCATGAAGAGGCCGGCGGCATTGAAGAAGGTCAGGATCAGGAACAGCACCGAATGCACGGGGTTGCGCGACGAAATGACCATGAACGCCGATGCCACCGCGACAAAGGCGAAGAGGTAGAAAAAGGCCGCCTCTAGTCCACTCAGCATTGGGGATCCCCCGGGTTCCTATCCGAAACAGGACAACCGTCCTGTTCGATTTTTGCCGCCGCCTCCGGCCGCAAGTTGCGTGTTCCTATCGCATGTTCCGATCGGGTTGAAAGGCCCGATCGACAGAAACATGCGACACTCTTCTATTCTGGAGGATGATCTCGTTCGAAAAGTCCGAAACTTTTCGGGATCGTCCTCTGGACGAGGCCCCTCGCCCCGTCCATGCGTCGATATCAGCGGTAGGGCGAGTCCAGCGAGATGTTGCGCGCCAGTTCGCGCTCCCACCGGTCGCCATTCGCCAGCAGCCTGTCCTTATCGTAGTAGAGTTCCTCGCGCGTCTCCGTCGCGAATTCGAAATTCGGCCCCTCGACGATGGCGTCGACCGGGCAGGCTTCCTGGCAAAAGCCGCAATAGATGCACTTCACCATGTCGATGTCGTAGCGCACCGTGCGGCGCGTGCCGTCATTGCGGCGCGGGCCGGCCTCGATGGTGATGGCCTGCGCCGGGCAGATCGCCTCGCACAATTTGCAGGCGATGCAGCGTTCCTCGCCATTGGGATAGCGGCGCAAGGCATGCTCGCCACGGAAGCGCGGGCTCACCGGCCCCTTCTCGTGCGGATAATTGATCGTCTCCTTCGGCGCGAAGAACTGGCGCATCGACAGGAAGAAGGCGCTGACGAAATCCTGCAGCAGCAGCGATTTTGCGGCTTGGGACAAAGCGGACATCACGCAAACCCCGTGATCTTGAGGAAGGCGGCGGTGGCGACCACCATGAACAGCGAAATCGGCAGGAACACTTTCCAGCCCAGCCGCATCAGCTGGTCGTAGCGGTAACGCGGCACGAAGGCCTTGACCATGGAAATGCCGAAGAACACGAAACAGACTTTCAGCACGAACCAGATGACGCCGGGCACCCAGGTGAAGGGCGCGAAGTCGAAGGGCGGCAGCCAGCCGCCGAGGAACAGGATGGTGGCCAGCGCGCACATCAGAACGATGGCGACATATTCGCCCAGGAAGAACAGCAGGAACGGCGTCGAGGAATATTCGACCATGTGGCCGGCGACCAGCTCCGATTCGGCTTCGACCAGGTCGAAGGGCGGCCGGTTCGTCTCGGCCAGCGCCGAGATGAAGAAGATGATGAACATCGGGAACAGGGCCAGCCAGTTCCAGTCGAGGAAGGTGTTGGGCAGGCCAAGCCGCGTGCCAAGCCCGCCTTGCTGCGACAGCACGATATCGCTGAGGTTGAGCGATCCGGCGGTGAGCAGCACGGTGACGATGACGAAGCCGATCGAGACCTCGTAGGACACCATCTGGGCCGCGGAGCGCAGCGCGCCGAGGAACGGATATTTCGAGTTGGACGCCCAGCCGCCCATGATCACGCCATAGACCTCGAGCGAGGAGATAGCGAAGACATAGAGGATGCCGACATTGACGTTGGCGATCGCCCAGCCCTGGCTGACCGGGATGACCGCCCAGGCCGAGATCGCCAGCACCGCCGACACCAGCGGCGCCAAAAGGAACACGCCCTTGTTGGCGCCTGATGGGATGACCGGTTCCTTGAAGACGAACTTCAACAGGTCGGCGAAGGCCTGCAGCGTGCCCCAGGGGCCGACGACGTTCGGGCCACGGCGCAACTGCACCGCCGCCCAGATCTTGCGGTCGGCGTAGAGGATGTAGGCGACGAAGATCAGCAGCACGACGATCAGCACCACTGATTTCAAGAGGATCAGCAGCGCCGGCAGCACGTAGAAGGAGAAGAAGGTGTCCATGCTTATTCCGCCGCCTGCTTGAAGCCGCTCTTGGCCAGTGCCGAGCATTCCGCCATCACGGCGGACGCCCTCGCGATCGGGTTGGTCAGGTAGAAATCCTTGACCGGCGAGGTGAAGGTGCCCTTGTTCAGCCGCCCGCCGAGCTTCGCCACCCCGGCGATATCCTCGGCATTGCCGGCCGCGACCTGGTCGATGCGGGCAAGATGCGGGTATTCGCCATAAAGCTTGGCGCGCAGTTGCGGCAGCGAATCGAACGGCAGCTTCTTGCCCAGCACGTCCGACAGCGCCCGCAGGATCGCCCAGTCCTCGCGCGCATCGCCCGGTGCGAAGCCGGCGCGGTTGGTCTGCTGCACGCGCCCTTCCGTGTTGACATAGGTGCCCGACTTTTCGGTGTAGGCGGCCGCAGGTAGGATGACATTGGCGCGGTGCGCGCCGGCGTCGCCATGGGTGCCGATATAGACGACGAAGGCGCCGCCGGTCTTGCCCATGTCGATCTCGTCGGCGCCGAGCAGGAACAGCACGTCCGTTTCGCCGAGCATGCCGGCGACGTTCTTGCCGCCCTCGCCCGGCACGAAGCCGAGATCCAGGCCGCCAACGCGCGCCGCCGCGTTGTGCAGCACGGCAAAGCCGTTCCAGTCGGCCCGTGCGGCGTTCACCGCGGCGGCGAGCTTGGCCGCCTGGCCGAGCACCGCAGCGCCGTCCGCGCGTGCCAATGCGCCTTGGCCGACGATGATCAGCGGGTGCGTCGCCTTCTTCAGCGTCTGGAAAAACTTGCCATTGCCGTCAGCCAGATCCTTCAGCGAATCCGGTCCGGCGCCCAACAATTCATACTCGTAGCGGGTGTCGCCGACATCGCCGATGACGCCGACCGGCAGATTGCCGACCCGCCAGCGCTTGCGGATGCGGGTGTTGAGCACCGAGGCCTCGAAGCGCGGATTGGCGCCGATGATCAGCACCGCGTCGGCCTGCTCGATGCCTTCGATGGTCGGGTTGAAGATGTAGCTGGCACGGCCGAGCGCCGGGTCGAGCGCGGCGCCATCCTGGCGGCAATCGGTGTTCCTGGAGCCGAGCGAAGCCATCAGCAGCTTCAGCGCGTAGATTTCCTCGACCGCGGCCAGATCGCCGGCAATAGCGCCGATCTTCTCGGGCGTCGTCTTCGACACAGCGTCCTTGATAGCGGCGAACGCGTCGGCCCAGCTTGCCGGAACCAGCTTTCCGTCTTTTCGGATATAGGGCCGGTCGAGACGCTGCGTGCGCAGGCCGTCCCAGATGAAGCGGGTCTTGTCGGAGATCCACTCCTCGTTCACCTGCTCGTTGACGCGCGGCAGGATGCGCATCACCTCGCGGCCACGGCTATCGACGCGGATCGCCGAGCCGACGGCATCCATGACGTCGATGGATTCAGTCTTGGTCAGCTCCCACGGCCGCGCCTGGAAGGCGAACGGCTTGGAAGTCAGCGCGCCGACCGGGCAGAGATCGATGACATTGCCCTGCAGCTCCGAGGTCATCGCGCTTTCGAGATAGGTGGTGATCTCGGCATCCTCGCCACGGCCGATCAGGCCGAGTTCGGAAATGCCGGCGACTTCGGTGGTGAAGCGGACGCAGCGCGTGCAGTGGATGCAGCGGTTCATCACCGTCTTGACCAGCGGGCCGATATACTTGTCTTCGACCGCGCGTTTGTTCTCGTGATAGCGCGAGGAATCGACGCCGAAGGCCATCGCCTGGTCCTGCAGGTCGCATTCGCCGCCCTGGTCGCAGATCGGGCAGTCGAGCGGATGGTTGATCAGCAGGAACTCCATCACGCCTTCCCGGGCCTTCTTGACCATCGGCGTGTTGGTGAAGATCTCCGGCGGCTCGCCATTGGGGCCCGGGCGCAGGTCGCGCACGCCCATGGCGCAGGAGGCCTGCGGCTTGGGCGGCCCGCCCTTGACCTCGATCAGGCACATACGGCAGTTGCCGGCGATCGACAGCCGCTCGTGGAAGCAGAAGCGCGGCACTTCCGCGCCTGCGTCTTCCGCCGCCTGCAGCAGCGTATAGTGGTCGGGTACAGTGATCTCTTTCCCGTCGACCTTGAGCTTTGCCATTCGCCTCAAACCCCTGCGGATTTCCCGCAATCCAATTTCCCGGGCGCGACAGACGCAGCGCCCGACATTTCATTCACTTCTTCGCGGACAGCGCAGTTGCCTGGGCAGTCCAATCGTCGCGGCCGATGCGGCCGTTGAACGACAGATAGTCGTCGACCCAGGCGATCTCCTGCCGCGACCAGGCCGCGATCTGGGCATACGTCCAGATGCCGAGCCCGTTCAGAACTTTCTCGAGCTTCGGGCCGATGCCCGATATCGCTTTCAAATCCGACGGCTTCGCCGGCTTGTCCATGGCCTTGGGCTGGCGGAAATCCTCGGGCAACAATGCGTCGGGGACGTCGCCCGTTGCCGGGCCGGCACTGGCCACCGGCGCTGTGGTGGCGGCTTCCTTGGCGGCAATGTCGGTGACTTCCTGCGCGAAGGACTGCGCCTCGGCAATCATGGTCTTCGCCGTCGCCCGCGCCTTGGTGGACGAAGAATTCGCGTCCTCGAATTGCTCTACGCGCGCCTCGAAATCCTCGATCAGCGGCTGCATCAGGCGTTGGGATGCCTCGGCGGCTCCCGAAAGCGCGCCCAGCCAGACGCCGAACGCGTGGTTGGCGAGCCCGAGGCTCAAGGCCGACATTGCAGCGGCACCCGCGACAGGGTGCGCGAAAAGGTTGACGGCACTGGCCATCTCCTTCGGCATCATCCTGGTCAGGTCCTGGTTCATCTTCTCGATCTGGTCCAAATTGGGCATCAATGAGTACGAATACGGCGCCATAGAAAGTTCTCCTGGTCGTTTCTTCGTTCGCCCCGCCCCGTTCGTCTCGTCCCGGGCTTTCGCCCGAAATCACAAATTCTATTCCGCCGCCACCATCACCGGTTCGGCCCGGTGCGCATTGCGCGAAAACTCGTCGATGCGGCGCTCCACCTCGCCGCGGAAATGCCGCATCAGGCCCTGGATCGGCCATGCCGCCGCGTCGCCCAGCGCGCAGATCGTGTGGCCCTCGACCTGCTTGGTGACGTCGAGCAGCATGTCGATCTCGCGCTTCTGCGCCTCGCCGCGCACAAGCCGCTCCATCACCCGCCACATCCAGCCGGTGCCTTCGCGGCACGGCGTGCACTGGCCGCAGCTCTCATGCTTGTAGAAATAGGACAACCGCGCGATCGCCTTCACGACATCGGTCGACTTGTCCATGACGATGACGGCCGCCGTGCCGAGACCGGACTTCAGGTCGCGCAGCGCGTCGAAATCCATCGGCGTGTCGATGATCTGCTCGGCCGGCACCAGCGGCACAGAGGCGCCACCAGGAATGACCGCCAAGAGATTGTCCCAGCCGCCGCGAATACCGCCGCAATGCGTCTCGATCAACTCGCGGAACGGGATCGACATCGCCTCTTCGACGGTGCACGGATTGTTGACGTGGCCGGAGATGCAGAACAGCTTGGTGCCGACATTGTTGGGCCGGCCGAAGGACGAGAACCAGGCCGCGCCGCGGCGCAGGATGGTCGGCGCCACCGCGATCGACTCGACATTGTTGACGGTCGTCGGACAACCATAAAGTCCGACATTGGCCGGGAACGGCGGCTTCAGCCTGGGCTGGCCCTTCTTGCCTTCGAGGCTTTCGAGAAGTGCTGTCTCCTCGCCGCATATATAGGCGCCGGCGCCGTGGTGCATGTAGATGTCGAAATCGTAGCCCGACGTGTTGTTCTTGCCGATCAGCTTGGCCTCATAGGCCTCGTCGATAGCGCGCTGCAGCGCCTCGCGCTCGCGGATGAACTCGCCGCGCACATAGATGTAGGCGGCGACCGCCCCCATGGCGAAGCCGGCGATGAAGGAGCCCTCGACCAGCGTGTGCGGATCGTTGCGCAGGATGTCTCGGTCCTTGCAGGTGCCGGGCTCGGATTCGTCGGCATTGACGACGAGGTAGCTCGGCCGGCCGTCGCTCTGCTTGGGCATGAACGACCATTTCAAGCCGGTCGGGAAGCCGGCGCCGCCACGGCCGCGCAGGCCCGACGCCTTCATCTCGTTGACGATCCACTCGCGCCCCTTGGCGATGATGCCGGGCGTGTTGTCCCAGGCGCCGCGCGCCATCGCGCCGGCCAGCGACTTGTCGAACAGGCCGTAGATGTTATTGAAGATGCGGTCTTTGTCCTGAAGCATTTTTCGTCCCTCAGACCGGCTTCTTGCCGAAAACGCGGATGTATTCGGCGACACCGCCCTTGGCGAGCGCCTTGGCCTGCTTGACCCAGTCATCGCGGTCGATGCGGCCTTGGAAGGAAAGATAGCCGTCGACCCACTCGCGCTCGGCCTTCTTCCACGACGCGACCTGCGCGAAGGTGAAGATGCCCAGCGTATGCAGGATGCCCTCGATCTTCGGACCGACGCCGGAGATCAGCTTGAGGTCGTCGACAGCGGCCGGCCTGTCGATGCCGGCCGGGCGGTTCTTGTCCTCAAGCGAGGGTTTGGCCGGCTTTGCCACGGGCACCTTGGCCTCCGGCGCCTTGAACGCGGTGGCCGGCGCGGCCTTGGCGATCGGACCGCTGCGCTGCTTGGAAACCTTCTCGACCTCGGGGGCCGCCTTGTTGGCATTGACGGCCGAATGCCGCGGCGCCGAAACGCTCGCCGCCTTCTCCGCCGCCGGCGCCACCTTGGTCTTCGAGGGTGTCTTCAATGCCGGGCTGGTCTCGGCCGCATCGGTCTTCGGCTTGCTGGCATTGGACGGCGCGACAGGGGCAGTGGCGGGTGCCGGAACAGGCGCCGCGATGATCGCGTCGGGCGCCGCCTTGGCGGCCTTGGCTGCTTCCCTGGCTTCCCGGTCGCGGGTCGACTTGAGGATCGCCTTTTCGCTCTTCAGCGTGGTGAGGCCAGAGGCCGGCTCCGAGCCGGTGCGGCCGTTCTGCGGTCCCGGCGCCACCGAGGCGCCCTTGCCTGCGTCATAGAGATCGATGATTTCGGCCAGCCTCTCGGGTGTCAGGTCCTCGAACGTATCCTTGAAGACCATGACCATCGGCGCGTTGACGCAGGCGCCGAGGCACTCGACCTCCTCCCACGACAAGGTGCCCTTGTCGTTGGTGTGGAACTGGTCGTGATGGATTTTCGAGCGGCAGACATCCATCAGCGCTTCCGAGCCGCGCAGCATGCAGGGCGTGGTGCCGCAGACCTGGATGTGCGCGCGCGTGCCGACGGGATTGAGCTGGTATTGCGTGTAGAAGGTCGCGACCTCGAGCCCGCGGATCCGTGGCATGCCGAGCATGTCCGAAATCGTCTCGATCGCCGCCTTGGTGACCCAGCCTTCCTGCTCCTGCGCTATCATCAGCAAGGGGATGATCGCCGACTGCTCCCGGCCCTTGGGGTATTTCTTGATCCATTGCTTCGCCGCGGCCGCGTTTGCCCGGTTGAAGGCGAAGGAGGCTGGCTGGACGCTTGCTTCTGCGAGACGGCGGACTGACATTTAGCGATCGACCTCACCAAACACGATGTCGAGGGAGCCAAGAACGGCGGTGACGTCGGCCAGCATGTGGCCGCGGCACAGGAAATCCATGGCCTGCAGATGCGCGAAGCCGGGCGCGCGCAGCTTGCAGCGGTAGGGCTTGTTGGTGCCGTCGGAGACCAGGTAGACGCCAAACTCGCCCTTCGGCGCCTCGACGGCTGCATAGACTTCGCCGGCCGGCACGCGATAGCCCTCGGTGTAGAGCTTGAAGTGGTGGATGAGCGCTTCCATCGAGCGCTTCATCGCCTGGCGCTTCGGCGGCACCACCTTGCCGTCGAGGTTCGAAACCGGTCCGGTGCTTTCCTTGCCGAGCAAGAGATCCACGCACTGGCGCATGATCTTCGCGGACTGCCGCATCTCTTCCATGCGCACCAGGTAACGGTCGAAGCAGTCGCCGTTCTTGCCGATCGGAATATCGAAATCCATTTCCGAGTAGCATTCATAAGGTTGCGACTTGCGCAGGTCCCAGGGCGAGCCCGAGCCGCGCACCATGACGCCCGAAAAGCCCCAGGCCCAGGCATCGGCCAGCGAAACAATGCCGATATCGACATTGCGCTGCTTGAAGATGCGGTTGCCGGTCAGCAGCTTGTCGAGATCGTCGAGCGACTTCAGGAACGGGTCGATCCACTTGCCGATATCCTCGACCAGCTGGCGCGGCAGGTCCTGGTGGACGCCGCCGGGGCGGAAATAGGCGGCATGCATGCGCGAGCCGGAGGCGCGCTCATAGAACACCATCAGCTTTTCGCGCTCGACGAAGCCCCACAGCGGCGGCGTCAGCGCGCCGACGTCCATGGCCTGCGTCGTCACATTGAGGATATGCGACATGATGCGGCCGATTTCGCAGTAGAGCACGCGGATCAACTGGCCGCGCCTTGGCACCTCGATGCCGAGCAGACGCTCGGCGGCCAGCGCAAAGGCATGCTCCTGGTTCATCGGCGCGCAATAATCGAGCCGGTCGAGATAAGGCACCGCCTGCAGATAGGTCTTGGCCTCGATCAGCTTTTCCGTGCCGCGATGCAAGAGCCCGATATGCGGATCCACGCGGTCGACGACTTCGCCGTCCAGTTCGAGAACCAACCTCAAAACACCATGCGCTGCAGGGTGTTGCGGACCAAAATTGATGTTGAAATTGCGGACGGAGGTTTCAGCCATTTACTGCTTTGCCTTCTCGTCACCCGGCAGCACGTAGTCCGTACCTTCCCACGGGGACAAAAAATCGAAATTGCGGAATTCCTGCTTGAGCTCGACCGGCTCGTAGATGACGCGCTTGGCTTCGTCGTCGTAGCGCACTTCGACAAAACCGGTCAGCGGGAAATCCTTGCGCAGCGGATGGCCTTCGAAGCCGTAGTCGGTCAACAGGCGGCGCAGATCGGGATGGCCCGAGAACAGCACGCCATAGAGATCGTAAGTCTCGCGCTCGAACCAGTCGGCACCCGGAAAGACGCCGGTGATCGACGGCACCATCGTTTCCTCGTCGGCCTGCACCTTGACGCGGATGCGGACATTCTGCCTCGGCGACAACAGGTGATAGACGACGTCGAAGCGCTTGGCCCGCGACGGATAATCGGCGCCGCAGACATCGATGATCGAGATGAACTGGCAGCGCGGGTCGTCGCGCAGGAAGGTCACCACCTCGACCAGGTTTTGCGGCTCGACATGGACGGTGAGTTCGCCATAGGCGAGCACCGCGTCACTGAAGCGGCCAGGCAGCTTCTCGCCGAGATAGGTCGACAGTTCGCTAAGGGATGCGGCCATGGATTTACCGTTCGATCGTGCCGGTGCGGCGGATCTTCTTCTGCAGCAGAAGAATGCCGTAGAGCAGGGCTTCGGCGCTCGGCGGGCAGCCGGGCACATAGATGTCCACCGGCACGACACGGTCGCAGCCGCGCACCACCGAATAGGAATAGTGGTAGTAGCCGCCGCCATTGGCGCACGAGCCCATCGATATGACGTAGCGTGGCTCCGGCATCTGGTCGTAGACCTTGCGCAGCGCCGGCGCCATCTTGTTGGTCAGCGTGCCGGCGACGATCATGATGTCGGACTGGCGCGGAGACGCGCGCGGCGCGACGCCGAACCGCTCCGAGTCATAACGCGGCATCGAGGTATGGATCATCTCGACCGCGCAGCACGCCAGACCGAAGGTCATGAACATCAGCGAGCCGCTGCGCGCCCAGGTGATCAGCGCCTCGGTCGAGGTGACCAGGAAACCCTTGTCGGCAAGCTCGTTGTTGATTTCGAGGAAGAAGGGATCGTCCTGTCCCACCGGCTTGCCGGTGTTGGGATCGATGATACCCTTGGGCTTCGGCGCGACGAGGGTGCCTGAACTGTCGTTCAATCCCATTCCAGCGCTCCTTTTTTCCATTCATAGGCAAAGCCGATGGTCAGCACTGCCAAAAACACCATCATCGACCAGAAACCGAGCATGCCGATCTTCGAGAAGGACACCGCCCAGGGAAACAGGAAGGCCACTTCCAGATCGAAGATGATGAACAAGATCGACACCAGGTAGAAGCGGATGTCGAATTTCATGCGGGCATCGTCGAACGAGTTGAAACCGCACTCGTAGGCGGAAAGCTTTTCGGGATCGGGGTTGCGGTACGCCACCAGGAACGGTGCGGCCAGCAGCGCCAGACCGACGACCAGCGCCACGCCGATGAACAGGACGATGGGCAGGTACGAACTGAGAAGTGCGTTCATGCAGCGGCTTTCCGTTGGCGCCAATCCATTTTGATTACAGCACCGGACCTTAATGCGGAAGCGTGACAGTTTAACCGCTGAACCGTTTTAAGGGGCCTATGCTGCAACGCGGCGAGGGTTAGCGCAGCACTTCCAGCGAAGCAAGTCAAACCTTGTTCAAAAGGCGGTGCTGGACGGCATATACGGAGAAACTGGTCCGATACGCTCCTGTTTGATTTCCTTCGCTTTTTACTCCACTTTTCTCTCCTGACATGGATGCCGCCAAAACCCTGCTAGCATGGACAGGAATCACCCATCAAACGACGGTCAACGAGTTACAAGAGTCGCATCCGAATGAAGGAAAAGATCCCGCTTGCCACCGCCCGGCGCGTCGCGCTCGCCGCTCAGGGTTTTCTCGACTCCCGCCCTAATGGCACGCCCGACCGCCGTCATTTCGCCCGCGTTCTGTCCCGCACCGGCCTGCTGCAGATCGATTCCGTCAGCGCGGTGGTGCGCGCGCATTATATGCCGCTCTATTCGCGCCTTGGCCCCTACCCGCTCGCTCTGCTCGACAACGCCGCCGTCACCCGCAAGCGCACGGTGTTCGAATACTGGGCGCACGAGGCCTCCTTCCTGCCGGTGGAGACCTGGCCGCTGATGCGCTGGCGCATGCAGCGCGCCGAGCAAGGCAAAGAGATGTATCTGGGGCTGGCCAAATGGGGCCGCGAGCACGCCGCCTATAGAGAAGAGATCTACCGCGAGGTCGTCGCGCGCGGCCCGATCGCTGCTTCCGCGCTCGAAGGCCAGAAAGGCTCGGGCGGCTGGTGGGGCTGGAGCCACGCCAAGCATGCCTTCGAATGGCTGTTCTGGGCCGGGCGCATCACGACGGCGCACCGCCGCGGGTTCGAGCGCTTCTATGACCTGCCCGAGCGCGTGCTGCCGCCGGCGGTTCTCGACCTGCCCGTACCGGCCGCCGAGGACGCGCACCGCGAATTGCTGCGCATCTCCGCCCGCGCCCATGGCGTGGCGACATCAGGCGATTTGCGCGACTATTTCCGCCTTTCCCCCGCCGACATGAAGGGCCGCCTGGAGGAATTGGTCGAACTCGGTGAGCTGCTGCCGGTGCGCGTCGAAGGCTGGGATAAGCCCGCTTACCTGCACAAGGATGCGCGTCTGCCCAGGAAAATCGACGCCCGTGCCTTACTGGCCCCGTTCGATCCCGTGGTCTTCGAACGCTCGCGCTCGGAGCGGCTGTTCGATTTCCACTACCGTATCGAGATCTACACGCCGGCCGAAAAGCGCCAATACGGCTATTACGTCCTGCCGTTCCTGCTCGGCGACAGGATTGTAGCGCGCGTCGATCTCAAGGCCGATCGGCCGGCGAGTGTGCTACGCGTCCACGCAGCCTATGCCGAAGCTGGCGCACCGCCTGAAACCGCCGCCCAGCTTTTCGAGGAATTGAAGCAAATGCAGGGCTGGCTCGGGCTTGAGCGCATGGAAGTGACGCCCGCCGGCGACCTCGGACAGTCACTTGCCGACATCGCCATGTCGTAGGCCCGCGTTGACAGTCCTGCCTGCAACAGCCTAAATCCGCTCCAGACGGTCTCTTCTCTTCAATGAGAGGGGCTAAGAGGGAATGCGGTGCGGGATGAAAAATCTCAAATCCGCGGCTGTCCCCGCAACTGTAAGCGACGAGCCAAGGCCGAAAGCCACTGGGAATTCCCGGGAAGGCGGCTAACCAAGGCGATGACCCGCGAGCCAGGAGACCTGCCGTCTGCGACAACTAATCCGATCGCCCGGCGGGTTTCCGGGCAAGGAGCCCGGTTTTTGGACCAGAACAGCAGTTTTTCGGCTGGCACAGCGGACAATTCGTCCGCCGACAGCGATGCCTTGTCCGGCGTCACCGTGATCATCTGCGCCTCGTGCCGTGACGAAACCGGCTCCGACGCCCATCCCCGCGCCGGCGAACTGCTGGCTGAGGATACGCGCAACGCCGCCTCGGGCGAAGATATCCGCGTCCGTACTGTCGAATGCCTCGGCAATTGCAAGCGCCGGCTGAGCGCCGCCATCCTGCGCGACGGCTGCTGGAGCTATGTCTTCGGCGACCTGACCACGGCCTGCGGCGCCGACCTTGTCGCCGGCGCAAAGCTCTTCGCCACCTCGACCGACGGCCTCATCCCATGGCGTGGCCGGCCCGATAGCCTCAAGCGCGGCCTCGTTGCCCGCATCCCTCCCCTCGACATGCTGAAGGACTGACCATGACTGTTCCAGATTCGTCCGCCAACCTCTCTCGCGTTCCCTGCACCGTCGTCACCGGCTTTCTCGGCGCGGGCAAGACGACGCTGGTCCGCCATCTGCTGGAAAACGCCGGCGGCAAACGCATTGCCATCATCGTCAACGAGTTCGGCGACATCGGCATCGACGGCGAGATTTTGAAGGGCTGCGGCATCGACACCTGCCCGGAGGAAAACATCGTCGAACTGGCCAATGGCTGCATCTGCTGCACCGTGGCCGACGATTTCGTGCCGGCGCTCGACCAGATCCTGGCGCTGACGCCGAAGGTCGACCACATCCTGATCGAGACGTCCGGCCTGGCTCTGCCCAAGCCGCTGGTCCAGGCCTTCCAGTGGCCGACGGTGAAAAGCCGCGTCACGGTCGACGGCGTGATCGCCGTGGTCGACGGTCCCGCGCTGGCCGAAGGCCGCGTCGCCAATGACATGGACGCGCTGCAGGCGCAGCGCGCTCAGGATGAGAGCCTCGACCATGACGACCCGGTTGAGGAAGTGTTCGAGGACCAGATCGCCTGCGCCGACCTGATCATCCTGTCGAAGAGCGACCTGATGGACGCCGCAGGCTCAGCCCGCGCCAACGCCATCATCAGCGAACACTCCGCCCGCGCCGTGAAGATCGTGCCGACCTCGCATGGCAAGGTCGATCCCTCCGTGCTGCTCGGCCTCGGCCTCGCCGTCGAGGACGACATCGAGAACCGCAAGTCCCATCATGACGGCGCATTCGACCACGAGCATGACGACTTCGACACCTTCATCGTCGACATTCCCTCGATCGCCAATCCCGACGAGCTGGCAAAGCGCGTCGCCAACGCCGCCGAACAGGAAAACGTCCTGCGCGTCAAAGGCTTCGTCGAGGTCGGCGGCAAGCCGATGCGGCTCTTGCTGCAGGCCGTCGGCCCGCGCGTCAATCATTACTATGACCGCGCCTGGACCGCTGAGGACGATCGCCGTTCGCGCCTCGTCGTCATCGGCCTCAAGGGGCTGAACCGCCCGGCGATCGAACGAATACTCGCCGGCTGATCTCGGACAGGCCGCGATGCACATCCTCACCACGACTTCCGCCTCGCTCGACGATCTCGCCGAGCCGGTCGACCTGCGGCAGACGCCGGCGGATATCGTGGCGCTGTCCTTCACCGACAGCGATCTGGCCGGACTGGCGGCGGCGTGGAAGGCCGACGCCGGCCGCCTGCCCTCGATGCGGCTCGCCGCACTGCGCGACCTGCGTCATCCCATGTCCGTCGACCTCTGGGTCGACAGCGTCGCCCGCCATGCCAAGATCATCCTCGTGCGCATCCTCGGCGGCCACGACTGGTGGCGCTACGGCTGCGACCAGCTTGCCGCGACCGCCCGCGCGCACGGCATTAAACTGGCGCTGCTGCCGGGTGAGAGCCACGACGAGGATCTCCGCCTCATCGAAGCCTCGACGCTGCCGCGCGAGGAGTTGGATAGCCTGCTCGGCTATTTCCGCGAGGGCGGCCCGGCCAATATGAGTGCGCTGATGCGGAGGCTGGCGGGGCTGGCTGGGCAGGATGCGGAAATTGCCGAGCCGGTCGAAGTTCCAAAAGTCGGCTACTACGAGCCCACACGCGGCATCGTCCCCCTCCCCCTCGAGGGGAGGGTCCGGCC
>NZ_JAIUIQ010000045.1:0-48606 GCF_020165735.1 Mesorhizobium sp. B283B1A | reverse complement strand
CCTCGCAGGCGATGAGATAGCGGCTGGCGAAGTCGGTGATGGTCAGGGGATAGCAATAACGTCGGTCGGCGAGCATGAACTCGCCCTTGTAGTCGGCACACCAAAGATCGTTGGGTCGATAGCCGTTTGAAAGCGGTGTCCCCGTCGCCCTGTTGCGCCTTCGCTTGCGGTGCTCGACCATGCCGTGCCGGTCGAGCACCGCATGCACTGTCGAGATCGCGGGCCGGTGCACATCGGGATACAGCCGGGCCAGCCGCTCGCGTATCTTCGGCGCCCCCCATGTCGGCTTATCTTGCTTCAGGCGCACAATCAGCTTCTCGATTTGAAACGGAAGCTGATTGGCGTGGCGATAGGGCCGGCGCGATCGATCCGTCAGCCCTTCAAGGCCGCTGTCATTGTAGCGCGTGAGGATCTTGTAGCCGGTCTTGCGCGAGATATCGAACTCCCGGCAAAGCACCGCCATCTTCTCGCCGTCCAGCAACCGGGCGACGAACTTCAGCCGCTCTTCCATGACGTTACACTCCTTCCAAGGCACCTTGCTCTCCTTGCAAAGGGCCGAAAGTGTAACCCATCTATCCGGAATGAACTGTCACCCATCTCTCGGGAAGGGCAATCTGTACGATCCTCGAGAACCGAAAGCCTTCCAAGGGCGATCGCAGCGCCGATATCCTATGAGGCGCTAGCGACTTGCTCAGATGCATTCGTCCTGGTGAACGTGTTCCTCACCCTGACGGACCTGCAGACATAGGCGACCCAGATGCCGGTCCCCACAAAGGAGGCTATCGGCGTCACCAGCGCATCACCTGCGAGCACCTGGCTCACCGGAACGCCCAGAAATGAAGAAATCCAGATCGTGTCCAGGACAAAAACGACAGGGATCGCAAGCCACTGGAGCAGAAACAATTGCGGGAACCGGCGGCTTTTCCGCAGCATTGAAACGAGCACAACCAACTGAAGAGCCAGAAAGGCCAGATTGAGTGTAACCTCGCCATAAACCGCTAGTGGCCCATTTGAGAGGGTCATGAGTTGCTGGTAGCCGTCGGCCGAGTTGGCCAAGTCGGCGAGTGTGCGCAGTGGTGACAACGCCTGACCGATCGCCAGCAGCATCAGCCAGCCGCCGAATCCGACAAGTGGCTCAGGATTCTGTGACGGCTTCGCGGCTGACCGAACAGCGAAGAAAACAGGTACGCCGATCAACAGCAGTACAATCGCCCAATGCCAGATGGAAAACGTCCCCATTTCACTCCCCCTTTTTTATGCCCTCCTAAGTTGTATCAGATTTCAACCTCAACTCAAGACGTGAAACTGATGCGGAACGACGAAGCGACGGTTTCTCCTGCCTGCTCCTGACTCGCTCACACCCCGATCGCCGACACCAATATCCGGTTCTGCCTCCGTATCGCCGCGCGCAGTTCCGGTATCCTGGCCTCGTCGCGCTTCACGAACTCGATGAACATCATGTTCATGTTGTTGAAGATCAGTTCGCCGAGCGCTGCCCCGTCGATGTCCTGCCGTACCAGCCCAATCTCCTGCAGCCGGGTGATCAGGGCGCGGATCTGCTCCGTCAGCGAGCGGTCCAGCGCCGTATAGGCCTGGCCGAACGGACTGTCGGGCAGTTGCGTCGAGATCGCCATCGCCTGCCGCCACATCTCCTTGCTGAGGTAATGCAGCGAGTGCTCGATATAGATGCCGACCAGCGTGTCCAGCGCGTCGCCGACATTGGCCGGCGGCCTGGCGACGACGCCGCGGCCGGCGTTGAGCACCTCGTTGACCTCGAGCGAGACGATGGCGCCGAGGATGTCGCCCTTGTTCTCATAGTAATTGTAGATGGTGCCGACCGACACCTCGGCTTGCATGGCGATCGCCTCGATCTTGGCGCCCTCATAGCCGGCGTCGCGGAAAAGTGCGGCCGCCGCCTCGATGATGCGCCTGTGCCGATCCGCCTTTTGCCTTGCCCGCAATCCGCTCATATCAGCCTCTTGCCACAAAAATAGAATTGACTCAATTTTAAAACTGGTTCAATTTTTTGCGAGAAGCCACAAAGGCAGGGAGAACACTCGATGTCCGCACAGTCAAAAGCCATGAATCCGCTTTCCGTCCTGAAGAACCAACTGCGCGCCGCCTGCGCTGCCACGGCGCTGCTGCTTGGCGCCGGCAGTCTCGCCGAGGCCGCCGATCTCAACGCGCTGATCTGGTGCGATCATTCCGATCCGGCGCTGCTGCAGCCCTTTGAGGAAGCCAGCAACGTCAAGGTCAACGTCAAGGAATTCGAGGGCACCGGCGCCGGCCTCGCCATCGTCGAACAGTCGCAGCCCGGTGACTGGGATGTGATGGTGATCGACAGTATCGATGTGCTGCGCGGCGTCGAAAAGGGCCTGTTCGAGCCACTGCCGGAAGACAAGCTGCCGCTGGCCGACCTGTTCCCGCAGGTGAAGATGGACGGCTCGACCGTGGTCGGCGGCAAGCGCTACGGCGTCACCGAGAAGTTCGGCTACAACACGATCGGCTTCAACAAGACCAAGGTCGACCCGGCCGACATGCAGTCATTGGCGTCGCTGACCAGCGACAAGTACAAGGGCAAGGTCGCCATCTACGACTATTACCTGCCGGTCATCGGCATGGCGGCACTCGCCATCGGCAAGAAGACGGCGGAGCTGACCGAGGCCGACCTCCCCGCCATCAAGGCCGAGCTTCTCAAAATGAAGGCCAACGCCAAGCTGGTCGGCGAAGTCACCGCCAGCCAGACGGCGCTCGCGACCGGCGAGGTCGACATACTGGTCGGCGGCGGCGAATGGGTGACGGCGGGGCTGGCCAGGGAAAACCCGGCGCTCGACTTCTCCATTCCGAAAGAAGGTGCGGTGCTGTGGTCGCAGTCGCTGGCCATGTTCAAGGATTCCAGGAACAAGGACATGGCGCTGAAGTTCATCCAGTACATCATGAGCCCGGAAGGCCAGGCGCGGCTTGCCACCTCGTCCTGCTATTGGGGCATGCCGTCCAACTCCAAGGCGGCGCTGACCGACGACCAGAAGAAGATCCTGCGCTTCGACGAGCAGCCCGGCTTTCTTGCCCGCGCCCAGGCCTATCCGGCGCCGAACGCCGATCTCGACAAGAAGATGCAGGATATGTGGACTGAAATGCTGCAGGCGAAGTGAGCGGATACCGCTCGTGAATTCGACTGCAAAAAACGGGCGCGCCCTGCCCCGGGCGGGCAATGCCCTGCCCCGAGCAAACCTGGCCCTGCCCTGGGCGCTGGTCACGCCGGCACTTGGCTGGACGCTGCTGTTCTTCGTGCTGCCCTTCATCGCCATGGGGTTTTCCAGCCTGACAGCGCATGAGGGCGGCGGCTTCACGCTCGCCAATTACAGCCAGTTCTTCACCGACCCGTCCTACTGGCAGGCCATGGTGAACTCGCTCCAGGTGACGGCGATCGTCACCGTGGTCTCGGTGCTGCTCGCCTACCCCTTCGCCTGGATCCTCGCCGAACAGGTGCCGGAACGCTGGCAGCGGCTGGCGCTGATGCTGGCCGTGCTGCCGTTCTGGACCTCCTATGTCGTGCGCTCCTACTCCTGGCTGCTGGTGCTGGCGCAGAACGGCGTCATCAACCGCGCGCTGACCGGCGCCGGCCTCATCACCGAGCCGCTGCAGCTCGCCAACACTCGGCTGGCCACGGTCACCGGCTTCGTACATTTCTTCGTCATGCTGTTGACGCTGACCATCTTCGCCAATCTGAAGCAGCTCAGCCCGAGCTACCGCAAGGCCGCGGCAGATCTCGGCGCCGGGCCTATACGCACTTTCCTGCACGTCGTGCTGCCGCTGACGCTGCCCGGTATCATGGTCGGCGCCTTCCTCACCTTCGTGCTGTGCATCGGCGACTACATCACGCCGCAGATCCTCGGCGGCAACAACGAGCTTCTGATGCCGCAGCTGGTGATGATGCAGATCGGCCGGCGCGGTGACTTCCCGCTCGCCTCGGCGCTGTCGATCATCCTGATGGCGGTCGTCACCGTTGCCTATCTCGCCTGCGCCCGCTGGCTGAAGATCGAGCGGGCCTGACCATGCGCAGGATTGTCCGCGTCATTTCCTGGCTCTACGCGCTTGCGGTCTACGGCTTCATCTTCCTGCCGGTGTTCGTGCTGGTGCTGTTTTCGCTGCAGGCGACGTCATTCCCCATCCCGCCGTTCACCGGCCCGTCGCTGCGCTGGTACGAGGCCATTCTCTCCGACACGCGGCTGACCTCGGCGCTGGTCAATTCACTGCTGGTCGCATCGATCTCGTCCCTCGCCGCGGTCACGCTGGGTTTCCTCTCGGCCTGGGGTTTTGCGCGCTTTGTGCTGCCCGGCTCGGGCCTGCTGCGCGGGCTGATCACGCTGCCGCTGACGGTCAGCTACCTGATCATCGGCATGGGGCTCCTGGTGCTGTTCAACTGGGCCGGCGTGCCGAAATCGCTGCTTGCCGCCGGCATCGGCCATGTGGTGATCAATTTGCCGCTCTGCTTTGCCATCATCTACAGCCAGATGGGCGACCACCAGATCAACATCGAGCGCGCCGCGCGCGATCTCGGCGCGCCGGAAGGGAAGGTGCTGCTGCTGATCACGGTGCCGGTGATGGCACCGGCGATCTTCGCCGGCTTCTTCCTGTCGATGACCTTCTCCTGGGATGAATTCGTGATCTCCTTCCTGCTGACGCGCTTCGACACCACGCTGCCGGTGGAAATATGGAACCTGCTGCGCTCCGGCCTCAATCCCAAGACCAATGCCGTCGGTTCGCTGGTCTTTGCCGTTTCCATCGTGCTGGTCGTGCTGTTCGAACTGACATTGCTGCGCAGGAGAAAGACATGACCGCGCCCCTGGTCGACATACGCAGCGTCTCGCACCGTTTCGGGCAGTTGGCCGTGCTGAAAGATGTCTCGCTGCAGATCGAGCCCGGCAGCTACACCATCCTGCTCGGACCGTCGGGTTCCGGCAAGACGACGCTGTTGTCCATCCTTGGCGGCTTCGTCACGCCCAGCGAAGGCAAGGTGTTGATCAGCGGCAAGGATTGCACCTTGGTGCCACCGGCCAGGCGCCCGACCACGACGGTGTTCCAGGACTATGCGTTGTTTCCGCATATGAGTGTCGGCGCCAATGTCGGCTTCGGGCTGCGCATGCAGGGCGTCGACGGCGCAACCCGTGCCGCCCGGGCGCGCGAGGCGCTGGCTCTGGTTGGACTTGCCTCGGCGTTCGACAAGAAGCCGCACCAGCTTTCGGGCGGCCAGCGGCAGCGCGTGGCGCTGGCGCGTGCGCTGGTGATCGAGCCGGCGGTGCTGTTGCTCGACGAGCCGCTCGGCGCGCTCGACCTCAAACTGCGCCGGCAGATGCAGGACGAATTGAAGGCGATCCAGAAGCGCGTCGGCACCGCCTTCATCCATGTCACCCATGACCAGGAAGAAGCGATGGCGCTCGCCGACCACTGCGTGGTGATGAATGACGGCCGCATCGAGGACGAAGGACCGCCCGAGCGCGTCTATGCCCGGCCGGCGACGCGCTTTTCCGCCACCTTCATGGGCGAAAGCACGATCCTCGCCGGCACTGTCACCGAGGCCAAGGACAAGACAAGCACGGTCGCGACGCCGGTCGGAGCGGTTTCGCTGCCCGGTGCGTTGCCGGTGGGCTCGGCCGTTGCGTTGGCCATACGGCCGGAACATCTGAGCCTGGGCGCGGCCTCGGGCGCCACAAGGCTGGGCACGGCCAAGGTGAGCGACGTCGTCTTCCAGGGCAGCTTCAAGCGTGTGCTCGCGATGTCCGTCGAAGACCCCTCGGTGCGGTTCATCGCCAAACTGCCCGCAGCGGCCACGGTCCAGCCGGGCGACACGGTCGCGGCTTCGTGCGATACCGACCAGATCATCCTGCTGACGGATTGAAAATGGGCACGCTTGCGGTCATCGACGCACCCGACTGGTACGAGACCATCCGCATGGCCGACGGCGTGACGCTGATTCATGAGCCATGGATAAAACCGTTCTTCCGCTGCAACATGTGGCATGTGCGCGGCCGTGACCGCGACCTTCTGTTCGACACCGGGCTCGGCCATTTCAGCCTCAGGCAGCACGTGCCGCTGGTGGCCGAGCGCAAGCTGACCTGCGTGGCCAGCCACACGCATTTCGACCATATCGGTTGCCATCACGAATTTCCCGACCGCTGCGTGCACCGCGCCGAGGCGGAAATCCTAGCCGATCCGCGCAACGAATGGACGGTAGCCGATACCTATGCGACCGACGAGATGTTCGATGGCGTCCCGAAAGGTTGGGACACCGCGCGCTACGGCATTTCAGCCGCGCCGGCCGGTCGGCTGCTCGAACATGGCGACGTTATCGATCTCGGCGACCGCGCCTTCGAGGTGATCCACACGCCTGGCCATTCACCGGGCGGCATCGCGCTCTACGAGAAAAAGACCGGCATCCTGCTGTCCGGCGACATCGTCTATGACGGCCCGCTGATCGACGACGTCTATCACTCGGACATCCAGGATTATGTCGAGACACTCGCCGCCCTGCGCGACCTCGACGTCTCGGTCGTGCATGGCGGCCATTTCCCGAGCTTCGGCAAGGTCCGCTATCGTCAGTTGATCGACGAGTACCTGGCGCGAAAACGGCAGGTCGGCTGCCATCTGCGCAAGAGCCGCTGACGATCTTAACGCACCAGTTCAAAAGTGTCGCGGAAATGCCTGATGCAGCAGCAGCAGCATGGTTTTGCGCAGCACATCGGTGTCACGGCCGGAAGGGTTCAGATGGTCCCAGTACCAGGCGCCATGAACCAGATAATTCAGGCTCTCCGACAGGGTGTGTATGTCGACGCCGGTGTAACCACCGCTGCGCGAAATCTCGATCAGCAGTTCGCGCGCTTCGGCGGTGTAGGCGAGATCGCTCGGCAGGCCGATTTCATTGTAGATCTGCATGCTCTTGCGGTCGCTGGAGAACACGACAAAGACCGAAACCCATTTCGGATGCTGCCGGGCAAAGCGTTGCGCGCAGTCGACGGCGCCCAGCAGTCTTTCGACCGGCGACAGGCCGGGCGCCCGCACCAGAGTGACCCACAGCTCGTCATATCGATCGCTGAGATGCTGCAGGACGGCGCGGAACAGGTTTTCCTTGCTGCGAAAGTGAAAGACGACCAGCGCGTTGGACGAGCCGACATGTTCGGCGATGCGCTGCATGGTGACGCTCGCCAGGCCCTCCTCCGCGATGAGCTCGATCGTGGCGTCGATGATGCGCTGCACGCTCGCTTCGCCGCGCTCGCGCCGACGGTCCTTGGGGGGAGCATCGTTTGCCGCGCCCCTGCCCTTGGCCGTTACAGCTCTGCGTTTCTCCGGCTTTGCGGTTGCCTTGTTTTGCGCCATTTTCGTCAGGCCTTTCGGACCCACGGCGGGAATATCCCGCCGCATAGTTACTTCGCTCGCTCCAGAGGTCACTCAGAGCGAAGGGCGTGTCCCGGCGTCTCCATACCATTGCCCCCGGGCCGTTTCATAGGCCAGCCCGGCCCTGAAGACATCGGCATCGCTATAGGTACGGCCGACGATCTGGATGCCTGTCGGCACGCCGCTTGCCGCATGCCCCGAGGGTATGGACAGAACCGGGCAGCGGCTCATCATGTTGAACGGCGTCGTCATCACCCAGCCGAGCGACGGGTTCACCTCTTTGCCATTGATCTCGACCCTGTCCCTGGTCTGGTCGAACTCCGCCGGCACCGCCGGAAGCGCGTTGGTCGGGCAGATCAGCACGTCATGGGTTTCCAGCAGCGGACCCAGCGTCTGGTACATCCTGGCCGCCACATCGAGCGTCGCGACAAAATCCGTTGCCTTGGATTTTTGTCCATCCTCGGCGAACTGCCGGGCGTAGCTGGTCATGTCCTTGCCGTGCTTCCCGAGCAGTTGCGACAGCGATGCGCCGAAAAGATGCTCCAGGTAAGCCATGCCGGCCTTGAGCACATCATCCCCCCAGCCCAGATCGACCTCCTCGACGGTGGCGCCGAGCGAGCGGAACACGTCGCAGGCGGCAAGAGTGTTCTTGCGCACGTCAGGGTCGACTTCAAAGGAGCCGAGATCCATGGAAAAGGCTATTCTCCAGCCCTTGATCGGCTTGTGGTCGAGCGGCAGGCGCAGCTTCGGGCGTAGCGTGGCGATATCGAGCGGGCTCGGTCCGGCCATGACGTTCTGCAGCAGGATCGCATCCCTGACGTTTCGCGCCAGCGGACCGGTGTGGCAATAGAAGTCGAGGTTGAACGGCGGTTCGTCCGGATTGCGCCCGTAAGGCGGCTTGAAGCCGACGAGGCCGCAGGCCGAGGCCGGAATGCGGATCGATCCGGCAATGTCCGAGCCGGTGGCGATCGACGACGTGCCGGAGGCAAGCGTGGCCGCCGAACCGCCGGACGAACCGCCCGGCGTGAAGTCGCGGTTCCACGGATTGCGGGTGACGCCCCAGCGCTTCGACCAGGTGTAGCCGGCACAGCTGAACTCGGGCGTCGCCGTGCGGGCATGGATGATACCGCCTGCCTTGATAACGCGCTCGTTCATCGTCGAGGTGTGGCCGCCAATGGCGTCCTTCGACAGCAGGGAGCCGTGCGATGTCGGCTTGCCCTTGATGTAGCTCTCGTCCTTGATGCCGATCGGCAGGCCCTCGAGCGCGCCGGTGCGGGCGCCCTTGGCATATTTTGCCTCGGCCTTGGCCGCCAGCCCCATCGCTTCCTCGAAATGCGTGAAGGTGAGGCAGTTGATCGCCGATTTGGTGGCTTCGGCACGGCGGATGGTGGCGCGCATCAATTCGACGGGCGACAGTTTCTTCGCCTTGAACAGCCTCAGTGCTTCATGGGCCGGCATATAGCAAAGGTCGAGATCGGACATCGGAAATCTCCCGCGATCGCGAGACCGCACTTGGCATCAAGGGTCGGATATGAGGGTGGCCGGACCGCGCGCTGCGGTCCGGTGGCTGTTCGTAGGGTCGGCCGGCGGCGCTACTTCTGCAGGTCGGTCCAGATCTTCGTGTAGAGCGCCTGCACATCCGACGGACAGGCCGGCATGAACTGGCCCTTGGCGGCGAATTCGGCCGGAACGTTGACCTCCGGTGCGTTTTTCATGTCGTTGGGCATGAAGGCTTCCGAACCTTTTATGCCGTTCGCGTAGCGCGCAAAGGCCGAGATCATGGCAGCGTTCTTCGGGTCCATGATGAAGTTCTGGAAGAGCTTGGCATTCTCGACATTCTTGGCGTCCTTGAGCACGGCGACATTGTCCATCCAGATCGGAAAGCCTTCCTTGGGATAGCCGTAGACGATCTTGTCGTTCTGCAGTCTCTGCCGCAGCGAAATGCCGTTCCAGTTGACACCGGCGGCGATGTCGCCCCTGCCCAGGCCGTCGACGGCCGCGTAGTCGAGCGAAAGCCATTTCGCCTTGGCCTCGACCAGCTTGTCGTGGACCTTCTTCAGCACCTGCATGTCGCTGGTGCAGTACTGGCCGCCTTCATAGGCGATGGCGAGGAACATGATGTCCCCCATTTCGGGGACGACATTGATCTTGCCGACCAGCTCGGGCGGCGGGTCGAGGAAGAGCGCCGAGGTGTTGGGGTCGCCGGCATAGACCGACTTGTTCACCGAAATGCCTGTCGTGCCCCACTGCCACGGAACGGTATATTTGCGGCCCGGATCGAAGGGAACGTCTGCCCATCTGGGATCGACGTTCTTGAAATTCTCCATCTTGTCGGGATCGGTTTCGAGCAACAGGCCTTCGCTAATCCAGATCGGCACGACGCTGGCGGAGGGCACGACGATGTCGTAGCCGGAAGCGCCCTGGCGGACCTTGGCCAATGCGGTGTCGTTGGAATCATAGTCGGTGACGGTGACCTTGACCTTGTAGGTCTCCTCGAATTTCTTGATCAGGTCCGGGTTGGTGTAATTGCCCCAGTTGTAGATGTTGAGTTCGCCATCGGCGCGGGCGACGCCGGTTACGGCGAGCAGCGACAGCCCGACGGTTGCCGCGGTCAATTTCCAGTTCATGCGAGTGCTCCCATTGTTGGGACCGGCAGCGTATCGCCTCAGGTCCATTTCCTGCTGATGAACAAGCCTGATGACGCCTTCGCCCCGATTGCGGGCCGGATGGCCGTCACGATATTCCCCTTTTCGCGGCCATTCACCGGCGCATGCCGGCTGGCCAACTCTTAACGCCAGGAATAATTGTAACTAACCATACAGTCAATATGTTTTCACAGGCTTTGCCAGTGCGGCCGGCTTCATCGGCGTGCGCGGCCGCTGCCTTCCCGAGCGATTTCCAAAGGGACGTCAGCGACTGGAGGACGGGCCGGCTTGCCTAGTGAGACCATGCAAGGCGCCGGCAGGCGCTGCCACGAAGTCCGCGACCCGACAGATCTTGCCTGGACGCCCGACGGCGATGCCAACCTTCAGGTTGTGACGGGTGGAAGCGAGATCGTATAGTGCGGTGGTGTCGACGCCTTCCGGCCTCTCCTCCACTGCTTCAACCGATCTCTCAGGCGGATCGGAGGCTTCTCGTAGATCGGAGGAACAAGGCCAGCGAGTTCATAGTAGCCATCGAGGATGTTGGTGCGCAGCAATTGGCGTTCCTGCGGATAGAAGCTGAAATGCGCCACGATCAGGTTACCAAATATCTTGCCCGGCCGGTCCAGTCTGGTGGGCAAGGTCGCCGAAAGCCACTCCTCCTCGTCGCCCGACGGCGGATGAAAACTCTCTCCCAGGCTGACGATATCCGATCCAAAAAAGCCGAGTGCATTGATCGAGAAGCGCGACAGCCTGATCTCCCTATCCGGCACGCGGAAGTCATCAAGCCGGTTGGCGCGGACGGCGTCGATGAAGACCGGATGAAGCGCCTGTGGAAAGCTGGCATGAGCCCAGGAGAATTCGCATGACGCCTGGCAAGTCAGCGGCCCGTCCACCAGGACCCTGGAAAGCTGCTTGATCAGTGAATTGCAGATGGCGTTGTTGATGATCAGCGGCGCGTACCAGATGGCCGATCCTCTCTCGGCCATGACCCTCGTCATGAACTTTTGAAAGAAGCCATCCTCGACAAAAACCACATCGTCGTCGAGGCGCAGGTAGAAAGCCTCGGCATCATCGCAGAAGCGATAGAAGTCACCGATGACGTTAAACCCGCCATCGGCGTGTGGAAGTTTCTTGATCCGGCATCGCGGGTCGGAGGCGGCCAGCCGTTGAAGGTAGGCGCGATCGGCTTCGTTGCGGCAGTTGTCCCACAGGTGCCATTCGTGCACGTCGGGGCTTTTCAAAACGTGATGGCTGAGCAAGCGAAGATATTTCTCGCGCCCTGCCGGAGTCACAACGATCAGCTTCATGAAACGTACAATCCTGTGACGGCGGTGGTGTAGTCGGCCGATTGACCAACGATGACAAATCAGGTGGTCGAATACTGATGTTTCTTTCAGGCTACAACAAAGCTGATGTAGCTTGCCTAAAAATCTTTCCATCCATTCGGACTGCCACCGCGAGTTCCAAACACTTCAACCCCATGTCGTTTTTCGCTTGTGTCGTGAGCGGCGGCAGCGAATAAGGCACGGACTTCAAACGCTGGATGGATCGGCCGAATGGACAAGAACCTGCTGACCGACGCCGATATCCTCATCGTCGGCGCGGGATTCTACGGCGCGACGCTGGCGGAGCGTATCGCCACCCAACTCGGCCGGCGGGTCTTGGTGATCGACCGACGCACGCATATCGGCGGCAATGCCTATACCGAGCAGGATCCCGTCACCGGCGTCGAGATCCATCGCTACGGGCCGCATCTGTTCCACACATCCAACGAGGAGGTCTGGACCTATCTGCGGGGTTTCACGGGCTTCACGTCCTATCGCCATCGCGCATTCTCGACCTATCGCGACAAGGTCTATCCGCTGCCGATCAACCTCGCCACGATCTGCCAGTTCTTCGGCAAGCGGCTGAGCCCGGACGAGGCACGCGGCATGATCGCCGAGCAGGCTGCGGAACTTGGCGATCGCCCGCCGGCCAATCTCGAGGAGAAGGCGATCTCCCTTGTCGGCCGTCCCCTCTACGAAGCCTTCATCAAGGGCTACACCGCCAAGCAATGGCAGACGGACCCGCGCGAACTACCGGCGCAAATCATCGCGCGCCTGCCGGTCCGCTATACGTTCGAGGACGGCTATTTCAATGACCGTTTCCAGGGCCAGCCCGTGGACGGCTACACCGCGATCTTCGAAAAGATGCTTGCACACGACCTCATCGAAACACGGCTTGGCGTCGACTTCTTCGACATCAAGCCCCTGCTGCCGAAAGACCTGCCGGTCGTCTATACCGGCCCGATCGATCGCTATTTCGACTATTGCGAGGGCGAGCTTGGCTGGCGGACCATCGATATCGATCTGGAGGTGATGAACGCAACGGATCATCAGGGCACGGCGATCATGAACTATGCCGACGAAGCCGTGCCCTACACCCGCGTGGTCGAATTCCGGCATTTCAATCCGGAACGCCAGCACGGAAGCGACAAGACACTCATCGGCCGTGAGTATTCCCGTTTCGCCGGCCGCGCCGACGAACCCTACTATCCAATCGACACACGCAAGGACCAGGCGGTCTACCGCCGTTACCTCGAAAGGGCGGCGGCCGAGAAAAACCTGCATCTGGGGGGACGGCTGGGCACCTACCGGTATCTCGACATGCACCAGGCGATCGGCGCGGCTCTCAAGGCCTTCGAAACCGTCTTTGCACCCCATTTCACAGGCAAGCTCGATTCACTTCCGCGATCGGCATAGTTTCACGATCGCAACGACTTCACGGTCGGAAATAATTTACGATCGGAATGAAGGCCGTACGGCTTACAGCTCCGCCCGTTGCGGGCAAGGCATTCCGGCGGCGTCGCCACAGCGAGATGCCGTGGGCACTGGTCTGTTGCTCATTTCTTCCGACTGGCGAACCAGCTCGGCGAAGACCAGCGCAAAGCTTCCCAGGATGACAAAAACGATGATCAGGCGTGCTAACGGCAATGTGTCGGCCTCGTCTGTTAGCGCGCACATCCCCGAACATCAGGATATTCTCGAGGGATCATGCACACAGATCAAAAGTGCCGCAGCGTCCTTTTGATGTCCCGAGGGATCCGGCAATGCTGCGGGCGCCCCACGCCACCCATGCCGGCTAACATGATCGATCCAGCTTTACGAGAGGTTACGCCCGGCCTTAACCATCACATTCGTTGGTGCCTTGACATCAACCGCGACCGGCCCGCTTCGGCAGGCCGCGGCGCGATCGCTTTGCCGGCCGACACAACGGCTCTCTTTGCAGACCTGCCCGCCCCATGCTACCCCGGCGCTGGCGCGGTCGGAACTGCCGCCAATCGGTCGCGATCGGGAAGCCATGAGCACAGCCGCCAACAGCATCGCCTTCGTCTCGTCCGACACAGCAGACGCCAAGGCGGCGCTGGAAAGCCTGTCGGCGCGCTATGGCCAATGTCCAGTCGCGGATGCCGGGGTTGTCGTGGCCTTGGGCGGCGACGGCTTCCTGTTGCAGACCTTGCGCGACACGATGGGGACGGGAAAGAAGGTGTACGGCATGAACCGTGGCACCATCGGGTTCCTGATGAACGAGTACCGTTCCGGTGGGCTCACCGAGCGCATCGCGGCAGCGGTCGCCGAGACGATCCGCCCGCTGGAGATGCTGGCCGTCACCTCGGAAGGCGAAACGGTCTCGGCTCTGGCGATCAACGAAGTGGCGCTGTGGCGCCAATCCTATCAGACGGCCAAGATTCGCATCAGCATCGATGATCAAATACGGCTTGAAGAGCTGAATTGCGATGGCGTCATGATCGCGACGCCGGCCGGATCCACGGCCTACAATCTCTCCGCACATGGCCCGATCCTGCCGCTCGATGCGCCGCTTCTGGCGCTGACCCCGGTCAGCCCGTTCCGTCCGCGCCGCTGGCGCGGTGCATTGCTCTCGAACAAGGCGACCGTGCGCTTCGACATTCTGGAGCCGCAAAAGCGGCCGGTGAACGCCGCCGCAGACCATACGGAAGTCAAGGCGGTGACCTCCGTGACGGTGCGGGAGTCGCCGACGGCGACGGCGACCTTGCTGTTCGATCCCAACCACTCCTGGAACGAGCGCATCCTGGCCGAACAGTTCCGGTATTGAGCCGGCACAGACACAAGCAGCCGGATTAAGCATCGCGATTAAGGTTACGACTTCACAATCGCGCCAATCCCGCCCGTTTCTGTTGACAAATCGCGGGCTTGCGCCTAATCGCAATACCAATCTTGCAGGCGCGTGGCGCTTGCCGCGACGAACAACGTTGCGCTTCCCCGAACCAGCCAAAGACAGCAACACTTGTCCTCAGACACCACGACCGCTCAAGAAGCGTTGACCTTTTCAGACCTCGGCCTGTCGCCGAAGGTGCTTTCCGCAGTTACCGATGCCGGCTACACGCAGCCGACTCCGATCCAGGCCGGCGCCATTCCGCACGCCTTGCTCGGCAAGGACGTGCTGGGCATTGCCCAGACCGGCACCGGCAAGACGGCTTCCTTCGTACTGCCGATGCTGACCCGGCTGGAAAAGGGCCGCGCGCGTGCCCGCATGCCGCGCACATTGATCCTGGAACCGACGCGTGAGCTTGCCGCGCAGGTCGAGGAAAACTTCATCAAGTACGGCAAGAATCACAAGCTCAACATCGCGCTCCTGATCGGCGGCGTGTCGTTCGACGAACAGGACAAGAAGCTGGAGCGTGGCGCCGACGTGCTGATCGCGACGCCCGGCCGCCTGCTCGACCACCGCGAGCGCGGCAAACTCTTGCTCAACGGCGTCGAAATCCTCGTCATCGACGAGGCCGACCGCATGCTCGACATGGGCTTTATCCCCGATATCGAACGCATTTGCGAGATGATCCCGTTCACCCGGCAGACGCTGTTCTTCTCGGCGACGATGCCGCCGGAAATCACCAAGCTTACCGAAAAATTCCTGCACGCGCCGGTGCGCGTCGAGGTCTCCAAGGCCGCGTCGGCCGCGACCAACATCATCCAGCGGCTGGTCAAGTCGGGCTCGAAACCCTGGGACAAGCGCGAGACGCTTCGCAACCTGATCAAGGCTGAAGATGCCGAGCTGAAGAACGCCATCATCTTCTGCAACCGCAAGGTCGAGGTGTCGGAGCTTTTCCGCTCGCTGCTGAAGTATGATTTCGACGCCGGTGCGCTGCATGGCGACATGGACCAGCGTGCCCGCATGCAGATGCTGGCCAATTTCCGCGATGGCAAGCTGCGCTACCTCGTCGCTTCGGACGTTGCCGCGCGCGGCCTCGACATCCCCGATGTCAGCCACGTCTTCAACTATGACGTGCCGATCCATGCCGAGGACTATGTCCACCGCATCGGCCGTACCGGCCGCGCCGGGCGCTCGGGCAAGTCCTTCACCATCGCGACCAAGTCCGACACCAAGTATATCGACGCCATCGAGCGGCTGATCGGCACCAAGATCGAGTGGCACGACGGCGATCTGTCGACGGTGGTCGCCAGCGAAGGCGAGGACGACGCGCCGCGCCGTGGCAAAGGCGCGCCGCGCCGTGCCGGCCGCAAGGATGACGACCGTAAGGACAGGGGCGAGCGTAAGGACGGGGGCGAGCGCAAGAAGGGCGGCGAACGTCGCGCCAGACACAGCGAGGAAGACGCCCCGGCCGTGGCTGCCCAGCAGCACGAGCAGTCCGATGCGGCAGAGACGCCGGTCGCCGACGTTGTCGAACGGCGCGCGCGCAAGGATGCAATCCGTTCGGAAAACACCGAGCGTAAATCCTCCGATCGCAATGAGCGCGCACCGGAGCGCGGTGATACCAGGCCGCAGCGCGGCGACAACAACCGCCCTGGCCGTCAACGCCATCAGGAAGACAACGACGCTACCGTCGGCTTCGGCGACGACATGCCGGCCTTCATGCGAATCGTCGCCAAGGTCTGATTCCCGGGCGGGCAAGCCAGCGATCCGGCTTGCCCTCGGTAGACGCACAGATGGATGTCGACAAGCCTCGGCTTGGCGTGCCTGTTACATCGGGCCGGGCATCATCTTGGTCGGTTTCTCCAGCATCGGAAACTCGGCCTTGTTGCATTTCACCTTCGGGTTCGTCGGACTGAACATGCCGTTGGGATTGTCGTTCAGCCAGGCGTGAAGGTCGTAGTGGACGAATTCCCTCGGGATGAGCGGGTAATGCCCCTCCATCGGGCCCATGAAGGTCTGGCCAAACAGCTTCGGCGGCGCTTTGACGTCCGGCGTCAGCGGCACCAGCCATTCCACACCGACCAACTTCAGGCCTTTCTTGGTCGGCTCGTAGATCAGGACGTTGGGCTTCATCGGGTCGAGTTTCTGGCCGACACTCGGGACATTGACGAAATGGATGCCCATGGCGCCCTTCGGGTAGTCCATCGAGCCCGCTATCTTTTCTCCGCTGTAGTAGACGCAGCCGACCGTCGACAGATAGAGGTCGCGGACGGCGGCGGTGTAGTCCTCATATTTGGCGAGCGATTTTTTCAAGGCGTCTATGTCGGCCTTGTTGGCGTCCTCGGCCCTCGCCGCAGCGAGGCCCAGCCATACAGTTGCAATGCCTGTCAAAGCAAGGACGCCGCAGCGCCCAAGGGTGGCTGTTCTTGTCATGCATTCCTCCCAGACTTCTGATCTGGCCGTGCAAGACCGAGGCGGAAAAATGCTGATTGCGCGGCCGATTGTACCGCCTCATCCCCTCCGGAACAGGAATAACAATATTCCTTTCCCTGGTCGCGGGAAAGAAATTTATTAGAAATTGCTAAAATATAGCGCACCCCCGCTCAAGCGAAACGGCTCCCCGTGGGAGCCGTTTCGTAGTGGCTTGCCGAACAGGTCGGGGCGCTTGCCGGACAGATCAGGTGAGCGGCGAAAGCTGTATCTCGACGCGACGGTTCTGGGCGCGGCCCTCGGACGTCGCATTGGAAGCGACCGGACGCGTCTTGCCGAAGCCGGTGACGGCAAAGCGGCGCTGATCGACGCCCTGGCCAGACAGATAATTGGCGACCGCCAGCGCACGACGCTGGGACAGATCGAAATTGTGCTGGTCGCCACCGGTCGAATCGGTGTGGCCGAAAACGTCGACCGTGGTCTGCTTGAACTTCTTCAGCACCAGCGCAACCGAGTTCAGCACCTGGTAGAAGCCCGGCTTCACCGCATCCTGATCCGAATTGAAGGTGATGTCGGACGGCATGTTGAGTATGATCTGGTCGCCGCTGCGGGTGACGCTGACGCCAGTGCCCTCGAGCTGCCGACGCAATTCCGCTTCGTTCTGATCCATCGTGGCGCCGATGGCGCCGCCGGCCAGCGCGCCGATGCCGGCGCCGATCAGCGCATTGCGACGGTCATTGCCGCCAGCAAGGAGACCCAGGCTGGCACCCGCCAAGGCACCAAGACCGGCACCCGCGGCCGTGTTGGAAATCTTCTGGTCGCCCGTATATGGATCTGTGGTGGTGCAGGCGCTCACGAGCAAAGCCGTCGCCACGACGACGAGCACGGTCTTCTTCATAGATGGTCCCTCTCCAAGTCGCGCCTTTTCGACGGCGCCAAATCAGCCCTTGCCGCGACTTGTACCATGAAATGCGGCGAAAAGCGGAACAGGAAAATCGACCGCAACGGCTTTTCCCCGGAGCCGGTCAGGTAACGAACCGTGTTGGCTGGCTACCAGAGATTCTTGCCGTCAATGACCACCACTTCGACCTTGTCGAGATCGAAATCATCGAACAGCCGTGAATTGACGCTGATCTTTGGATTGTCGAAATCCGGCTCGCCGGTGGACCAGTCCGGTGTTTCGGTGAAAGTGCCGCAGCCGCAGATGGCGCAAAACCCATGTTTTACGGTTTTCGATCCCCACTGATAGAAGGAAACCTTGTTCGGCGGCGTGATGAGCTTGAACTGCGACGGGATGTAGTAGGCCCACAGCGAACCGCGCTTCGAGCAGAACGAACAGGTGCATTGCGTCACCGTTTGTGGGGCCTGCGAGACCTCGAACATCGTCGTCTTGCAGTGGCAGCTTCCCTTGATGATCATGAAACATCACCTCTCCGTTGTCCGCCGCCCCTGCAAAAGGGCACCATAAAGAAGCGATGCTGACAACTGTCCGTCAGCAGGCTACGGCTGAAAGCGGCCTCGGCCTTCACCTGCCGATATAGGCGGCCAGTTCGTCCGGCGTCCCATTTGGGAAAGCCTGTTTCAGGAAGTCCAAGAACGCCGATACGCGCGCACTGAGCAGCCGCCGAGATGGGTAGAGCGCCCATAGCGAGATCTCGGGGCCGTCGATATCCCCCCAATTCACCAGTGTGCCGTCAGCCAAATCGTGGGCCACCAATGAAATGGGAAGCCGTCCCGCACCGACGCCGGCTCGCACCGCATCCCGGACCATGATGAGCGTTGACAGAGCGAGGACAGGCTCGACTGTAATCGTCGAGCGGCCAGCTTGTGTCTTCACGTGCCATGTTTGCCGATCGCCTGGGCCGCGGGCAACGCCAGGAGCGGCGAGTCCATCTGTCGTGCGAGGAAGGCCGGGGCTTGCCACCACGACCAGACGGTCGCGCAGAAACGCCCGTCCGACCAGGCTTTCGTCGGGATCTGGATTGACTCGAATTGCCAGGTCATAGCCTTCCTCGATCATGTCCACATACCGATCCTCGGTCGTGATCTCAAGCCTAACCTCCGGATACTTAACGGCAAATCCCGCGGCAATCCTCCCCATTGCGGTCTGAGAAAAATGGAGAGGTGCACTGATCCGTAATCTGCCCTTGGGTCTCTGACCGCCCGAGGCAATCGCCGCCGCCGTCTCGTCCAGTTCGGCAAGCAACGTCCCCGTCCGCTCGAAGAGGGCCCGTCCTTCCTCGGTCAGCTTCAAGTCACGCGCGCCCCGTTCAAACAGGCGCAGATCAAGACTGCTTTCCAACTCTCCAACGCGCCGGGACAGCGTTGCCTTGGGCCGGCCGGTGGCCCTTGCAGCCTTGCCGAAGCCAGCATGACGGGCAACGAGATTGAAATCCGCGAGAGCAAGAAGATCCATGGCGCGTTCCACCAGTGAGACGATGCGTCTAAATTTTCCGCCTGTTGGGCGCTTTGTGAGCCACGCATATGGGAGGCGTCAAGCACCCCAACAGGAGAAATTCCATGACCATTCTCGTTACCGGCGCCACGGGCAACATTGGCCGCCAAGTCGTCGACCACCTCGTCAAGCGCGGCGCCGATGTCCGTGCCCTCGTCCGCGATTCATCGAAAGCCAGCTTCCCGGCAGGCGTATCCGTCGTGCAGGGCGACTTCCTCGATGTCGATTCGCTGCGCAAAGCCATGTCTGGAGTTTCCACTCTGTTCCTCTTGAACGCCGTGGTACCGGACGAGTTCACCCAAGCCTTGGTCGCGCTGAACGTCGCCCGATCGGCCGGCATCGAGCGGATCGTCTATCTGTCGGTGATCCACGCTGACGTCTATGTGAACGTGCCGCACTTCGCCGGCAAGTTCGGCGTCGAGCGGATGATCGAGCAGATGGACTTCAAGGCCACGATCTTGCGCCCGGCCTACTTCATCCAGAACGATCTGATGGTCGAAGACACCATCACCGGCTACGGCACCTACCCAATGCCGATCGGCGCGAAGGGTCTTGCCATGATCGACGCCCGTGATATCGCCGAAATCGCCGCCCTTGAGCTGTTGCGCCGTGAACAGTCCGCGGAGCCGCTTGCGCTGGAGCGGATCAACCTCGTCGGTCCGCAGACACTGACCGGGACGGCTATCGCCGCAATCTGGTCAGACGTGCTCGCCCGTCCGATCAACTATAGCGGCGACAACACAGAGGGCTTCGAGCAAAATCTCAAGCAGTTCTTGCCTGCCTGGATGGCCTACGACATGCGTTTGATGGGCGAGCGCTTCTTCACCGACGGGATGCTGCCGGAAGCCGGCGACGTCGAGCGCCTGACCGCGCTTCTGGGCCGCCCACTCCGCCCATATCGCGACTTCGCCTCGGCACTCGCGGCTTCCGCCTGAGGCAACAGCGCCACAGGCCAGCCATCTCAACAAGGTTGTGGAACGATGGCCGGTCTTCCGATGCATTTGTCACAACCTAAAAAGAGCGCGGCGGGACGAACAGGCAGATCGTCCTGCCGGCATCGAGACCGCCTTGATGAGCGCACCAGTGAAACTCGCCGTCAGGACTGTCCTTGATGCGCTTGTCTGTCATGGGAACGACCTCGCCGGTGCCGGCGATCACATAGCCTTCGGGTTTCTCCAGCACTTCCCCGGTGTGTGTGGCACGACAATCATAGTTGGCACAGCAAGCGAATGGATAACTCCAGCCTTGCGGCTTTGCCGCCGTGGGCTTGGCGTCATGGGCAAAGGCAGCTGGCGTAAGCATCGCGAGCGCACCGATGGCGAGCAGGGAAAACATAAGTCGGCCAGCCGGTTGAACGGCTCTGGCCGATCGGAATGTGGCAGCAGACATGGAAACGTTCCTTTCAACGAGCATCAAGCGTTTCGCTTGCCCGTTCCCGGAACGTGTCTTCCCAGTGGCCGGATCGTCAGGTCGCAGATATGCCGCGTCCGGCCATAAATGCTTTTTCTCTCCCAGCCTTTGGATGCTGGGCTGATTCCCTGGCAGGCGCAAGAAGTTGCTGCTATCGGCGATATCGCCGTGCAGGCGCCAACCCTCTGCCATTGCTGACGAGATTCAGGCCAGGTCCCCCTCCCGGCATACGAGTTTCGAATAACGGGCGAGCATCGAAATAACGGCGATTGCCCGAATCGGTTCCAGCCTATCGAGCGTCGGAGCCGGCGATCACGTGCTCTTGATATTGCGGCAGGTCGTCGGTGATGTCGAACCAGGCCGCCTTGGAGCCGACGAAAATGTGCGCGGTCGGATGAATGGAAGGATCGTCGACAAGGGTTCCCATCGGCACATGGAAAAAGGCTCCTTCGCGTACGAGCGAATAGAGCAAGGAGCCGCACAGTCGGCAGTGGGCGTCATGAGCGCCGCTTTGATCGCCGAAGATCAGGAGCCTGTCCTTGCCTGCGACCAAGGCAAGCTTGTCTCGCTCGATCCCGGCAAAAGGTTTGAAGGCCGAACCGGTGGTCCGCCGGCAATTCGAGCAGTGGCAGTTGGCCGCGTAGACGAATTCGTCGGCGACGTCGTAGCGGACTGCTCCGCAGAGGCATTTTCCCGAGAGCCTGCGTGCCATCGTCGGTTCAGCTCCGTCGTTCAAGCGGCTGCTTTAATCCAGGTCCGCCACCACTTCACCCGCACCGCCCTCGATGCGTTGCGACAGCGAAGCCTCCATGAAATCGTCGAGGTCGCCATCGAGCACACTGGAAGGGCTGGTGCTTTCGACACCGGTACGAAGGTCCTTCACCAGCTGATAGGGCTGCAGCACATAGGAGCGGATCTGGTGGCCCCAGCCGATATCGCTCTTGGACGCTTCGGTCGCGTTGGCAACGGCTTCGCGCTTCTTCAGCTCCTCCTCATAGAGGCGCGAGCGCAGCATCTCCCAAGCCTTGGCCTTGTTCTTGTGCTGCGAACGCTCGGCCTGGCAGGCAACCGCGATACCCGTGGCGATATGGGTGATGCGCACGGCCGAATCGGTGGTGTTGACGTGCTGGCCGCCCGAACCCGACGAGCGATAGGTGTCGATGCGGACGTCGGATTCGGACACGTCGATCTCGATCGTGTCGTCGATGACCGGATAGACCCAGACGCTGGCGAACGAGGTGTGCCGGCGCGCATTGCTGTCATAGGGCGAAATGCGCACCAGGCGATGGACGCCCGATTCCGTCTTCAGCCAGCCATAGGCATTGTGGCCCTTGATCAGCAAAGTCGCGGACTTGATGCCTGCTTCTTCGCCGTCATGCACTTCCAGCACCTCGACCTTGAAGCGGCGGCGCTCGGCCCAGCGCGTGTACATGCGCAAAAGCATCGAGGCCCAGTCCTGGCTTTCGGTGCCGCCGGCGCCGGCGTGGACTTCGAGATAGGTGTCGTTGGCGTCGGCTTCGCCCGACAGCAGTGTCTCGACCTGGCGGGCTTTCGCCTCGCCCTGCATGGAGCGAAGCGCGGCCTCGGCCTCGGCGATGACGCCTTCGTCGCCCTCTTCCTCGCCGAGCTCGATCAGGCCGATATTGTCCTCCAGCGCCTGCGTCAGGCCCTTGACCGATGCAATGCCTTCCTCGAGGCCCTGGCGCTCGCGCATCAGCTTCTGCGCCTCCAGCGGTTCGTTCCAGAGGCTGGCGTCCTCGGCGCGAACGTTCAGGTATTCAAGCCGCTTGATGGCCTGATCCCAGTCAAAGATGCCTCCTCAGCAGGGTTATTGCCTGCCTGATCTCGTCGACAATATTCTGCGTTTCCGCGCGCATGGCCTGGTATTTTGTCCTGTTGCTGAAGTGACACTTCGGTCGGCGCGATACATAGGGACGGCGCCGCCATGTGTAAAGCGAACATGTGTAAAGCGAATGGGCCGGCCCCAAGGTCAGCCCCCAAGGCCAGCCGTGCCGACGACCGACCGTCAGTAGAGTCCGCCGCCGCCGTCCTGGATGGCCTGGTTGGCCTGTGGCGACAAGGTGCCGCCGGAGGCATTGGAGCCGTCGGCGCCCATGCCGATCACCCAATAGCTGTCGGCGGGGCCGGTGCCCGGCTTGAAGGCCTCGACGATGGTGCCCGGATCGCCCGATGCCGCCCGCATGCCGGTCTTGCGGTTGATGGCAACCAGGTTCATGCCATCGGGAACCTTGAAGTCGACATTGGGCGTGCCGTCCAGCGCCACGCGCATGAAATCCTTGAAGATCGGGGCCGCGAGACCGCCGCCGGTGGCGCCATGGCCAAGGCCGCGCGGCGTGTCGTAGCCCATGTAGAGGCCGACCACGAGGTTCGGCGTGTAACCGATGAACCAGGCGTCCTTTTCGTCGTTGGTGGTGCCGGTCTTGCCGGCGATGTGCCGGCCGAGCTCACCGATCGTGGCGCCGGTGCCGCGCTGGACGACGCCTTCCATCATCGAGGTGATCTGGTAGGCGGTCATCGGATCGAGAACCTGCTCGGAATTGTCGACCAGTTCCGGCTCCGGCTGGTTCTTCCATTCAGGCGCGTTGCAGCTTTCACAGCCACGTTCATCCTGCTTGAACACCGTCTTGCCGTAGCGATCCTGGATGCGGTCGATCAGCGACGGTTTGATCGACTTGCCGCCATTGGCCATGATCGAATAGGCCGAAACCATGCGCATGACGGTGGTCTCGCCAGAGCCAAGCGCCATCGGCAGATACGGCGCCAGATGATCGTAGACGCCGAAGCGCTCGGCATATTCGACGACGAGCTTCATACCCATGTCGTTGGCAAGCCGCACGGTCATCAGGTTGCGCGACTTCTCGATGCCGGAGCGCAGCGTCGCCGGACCGGCGACGGTGCCGTCATAATTCTTCGGCGTCCAGGTCGTGTTGCCGCTCTGGATGGTGATCGGCCCGTCCATGATCACCGAGGCCGGCGTGTAGCCATTGTCGAGCGCGGCCGAATAGACGATCGGCTTGAATGAGGAGCCCGGCTGACGCATCGCCTGGGTGGCGCGGTTGAATTCCGACTGCGAATAAGAGAAGCCGCCGACCATGGCCAGTACGCGGCCGGTGTGCGGATCCATGGCGATCAGGCCACCCTCCACCTCGGGAACCTGGCGCAGGCTGTAGGTGTTGTCGGAGCCTTCGTTCTTCTGCACGAAGATGACGTCGCCTGGCTTCAGCACGTCGGCCGGTGACTTGGCCCTGACTGTCTTGCCATCGACCAAATGGCGCATGGCGAAACCCATGTCGTCCTTGCTGACGGTGCCTTCGACGCGTTCCTTGACGATCTCGCCCGACGCCTGGCGTGCGGGCTGCAGGCCGATCGACAACCCAGTCGCCGAACTGTCGAGCACGACGGCAAGCGACCATTCGGGAACGTCCTCCAGCCCCTTGACGGCGCCCAACGAGACGCCCCAGTCGCCGGACACGTCGATCGTCTTCACCGGCCCGCGATAGCCGCGCAGCGTGTCGTATTTCATCAAACCGTTCTGCATCGCCTTGCGGGCAATGAGCTGGACCTTCGGGTCGAGGGTGGTGCGAATGGACAGGCCGCCCTCATAGAGCGCGTTCTCGCCGTAACGGGCGATGATCTGCCGGCGAACCTCTTCCGTGAAATACTCGCCGGCGAAAAGATAGGAACCGGTGCGGCGCGGGGCAACGCCAAGCGGTTCGGCCTTCGCTTTCGCACCCTCTTCGGGAGTCACGTAACCGTTCTCGACCATCTGGCCGATGACCCAGTTTCGCCGCTCAAGCGCCCGATCGGCATGTTTGAAGGGATTGTAGTTGGCTGGGCCTTTCGGCAGCGATGCCAGATAAGCGGCCTCGGCCACGGTCAATTCGTTCACCGACTTGTCGAAATAGGTCAGCGCGGCGCCGGCGACACCGTAGGCGTTGAAGCCAAAGAAAATCTCATTGAGATAGAGTTCAAGGATGCGATCCTTGGAATAGGCCTGTTCGATGCGAAACGAAAGGATGGCCTCCTTGACCTTGCGTTCCAGGGAGCGCTCGTTGGTGAGGAGGAAGTTCTTGGCAACCTGTTGAGTGATCGTCGAACCGCCCTGCATCGGTCCACCCGAAACGTAAGTGAGCGCCGCCCGGCCCAATCCCGTTATGTCCACGCCAGGGTGGTTGTAGAAATTCTTGTCCTCGGCGGACAGGAAGGCAGCCTTGACGCGATCCGGGATCGCCTGAATCGGCAAATACAGGCGCCGTTCGCGCGCATATTCCGCCATCAGAGAGCCATCCGAGGCATGGATGCGGGTGGTCACCGGCGGTTCGTACTTGGCCAGCACTTCGTAGTCAGGCAGATCCTTTGCCACATGGCCGATGTAAATCGCAACGCCCGCCGCGACCAGAAGGGCCAGCGTCGTGCCGATGCCGAAGAAATAGCCAATGAGACGAATCATACCCGCTCCAGTCCTTGGTTCGGGAATTTCCTAAACGAAGCCGCCTTCCGCGCAAGCTTTCGTGCCGGGCCCAAACCGTAATCGAAAACCCATGTCGCCGCCATGTGGACAAAATACGGCAAGGCCTTGTTTCGTGGCCGCGTGCTGGAAATAAAGGCATCGGGTGTTGTCATACAGCAACGCCGCCTTTGGTTGTAGGCGTGGCCAGGCATGTCAGCCTCCGGTTCCGGCTCCGGCACGGGCGGAAGCAAAAAGCGCGACGGCGTTGGTGATGCTTTGCGCGGCTTTGTCGCGCCAATCGGCGTTGAGCAGCTGCGCCTCGTCCTTGGCATTCGAGAGATAGCCGAGTTCGACCAGCACCGATGGCACGTCTGGCGCCTTCAACACCTTGAACCCAGCCGAACGCTGCGGATTGTTGATAAGGCCGACGCTGGTCGAAAGCTGGCCGACCAATGTGTGGGCGAAACTCATCGAAAAGGTGTGCGTCTCGCGGCGGATCAGGTCGATCAGGATGTCCGTCACCTCCTTCTTATCGTCCTTGATCACCATGCCGGCGAACTGGTCGGAGAGATTTTCACGGTCGGCCAGCGCCTGCGCCTCGGGATCCGACGCCTTGTCGGAAACCGTATAGACGGTGGCGCCGCGGATTCCCTTGACGCTGATGGTGTCGGCGTGGATCGAAATCAGCAGATCGGCCTCATGCTGCCGCGCAATGCGGACTCGGTCGTCCAGGCGCAAATATTCATCGCTGTTGCGGGTCATGAAGACATCGTATTTGCCGGCCGCGGCGAGCTTGTCGCGCAATTCCGTGGCGAAGGCGAGCGTGACGTCCTTCTCGATGGTGCCGTTCAGGCCCTCGGCGCCGCCGTCGACGCCGCCGTGGCCGGGATCGATGACGACCGTGAAGCGGTGCCCGGGATTGGAGACCGGCCCGGTGCCGACCCGCCCGCCCTTGTCGGTCGAAACCGTGGAGCCGGTGGTCAGCGCCTGGTTGGCAAGGGCTGCATCGAACTCGCGCGCGGAGGCCGCCGACATATCGATGGCTATGCGGTAGCCGGTGCCGTCCTCGTCCTTGAGTACATCGAGCCTATCGACGGCGAACGGCCCCTTGCCGGTGAGGATCAGCCGCGAAACGCCGTCGCCGAGTTCGCCCAGGCGCACGCCCCTGACCAGGCCGCGCGGTTTCAGATCCTTGGCGTCGATGGCCAGCTTGGTGTGCGCCAGGTCGATGACCAGACGATTGGGGCCACGCAGCAGGAACCATTTGATGTCAGGCTCGCGATCGAATTCCATGACGATGCGCATCTTGGTGGCATCGCCCGCCATTTTGTAGCCTTTCGCCACCAGCGGTGCGTCGGCGGCATTGGCGAGGGAGGAAAAGGTGGAACAAACCACCAGCAGCACGAGACAGAAGGCGCCGAGAATCCGGCCGCCGACACGACATCCCTTGTCTGCGAGGTCTGCCCGTCCCATCTCTCTTCCAGTCGCTCCCGGTTTGGCGCCCGGCGCCCGTTCGTTTCGTCGAAGTGCCGGTTAGGCCGCGAAGTCGATTAACGATTGGTATCCAGAGAAGGTTAACCAAGCCTTTTCATGCAGGGCTGGAGCCCAGGTTTACGCTACGGAACTGCTTTTTGCCGGCATCGGAAATCGGGGTTGCCTTCCACCCCGCCAAATCATAAAAGCGATAGTGGATCACTGCAATCCTGGAACCGCCCTCCTCCGCAGCTTCCTGCTACAGGGTCAGATGAAAGGCGGCTCCTTTCGCTTCACGCGAAAAGGCTTCAGGTGATCGCGACGAATTTCGCAGGTGTGCGCCCGTGGCGGGGGAATCGCCTGCGTGAGGAAAACGGCCGGGTTTGTTCCCGCGCCGGCTCTGTACGAGCAAACAAGCTGGTCCGGTTTCCGGGCTTTGGTTCAAAGGTTCTGCTGGTGACGATGGCTTCAAGCGCAATCATGGAAAGGTCCGCATCAAACCGCGCCAATATGGCAGCGGGCGGCACCGCCATGACACGCAGGCAGCGTCCGGCGGACGTTCAATTATCCGGCACCCATATTCATCCAGACACACAGCAGCGGGCTTTGCCCCGCCAGCTGCGGCTGACGGCTGCCGGGGGGAAACGAAATAATGCCCAACAAAATGCTGATAGACGCCTCCCACCCGGAGGAAACACGAGTTGTCGTCGTACGCGGTAACCGCATCGAAGAATTCGACTTTGAATCCCAGGACAAGAAGCAGCTCAAAGGAAACATCTACCTCGCCCGCGTAACGCGCGTCGAACCTTCCCTTCAGGCAGCCTTTGTCGAATATGGCGGCAACCGTCACGGTTTTCTCGCCTTCAGTGAAATACATCCCGACTACTACCAGATCCCGGTCGCCGACCGTCAGGCACTGCTGCGCGCGGAAGCGCAGGAAGCCGAAGACGAGGAGAACGAGGATAGCGAAGGCGAGGATCGCCAGAGCCGCGATCGCGGTCGGCGCGGACGCCGGCGCGGCGGCAAGAGCCGCGACCGCGGCGAGCACCCGCGCGACGCAGGCGGAGCCGAATCCGGCGAGGCAAACGAAGCCGCTGGCGAGGCAAGTGAAAACGGCGACAGTGGCGCCGATGCCGTCGCCGAGGACACCTCCAATGTTTCCGAGACCGTCGAACACGCGGCGGATACGTCGGCGGATGCCGATGCATCCTCGCATGAAGAGGCTTCTGCCGAGCAGGAGGAAAGCGAAACCCGCGAAGGTGGCCCCACCTCGATCGCCGCCTCCGTCGAAGCCGATGTGATTTCCGAGCCCGTCTCGCAGGCGGACCAGGGCAGCGAAGCCACCTCCGCCGACAACGATCGCGGCATGCTCGAAGAGGTGTCGTCCTCGCATCCGGACGATCATGAGATCGAATCGGTCGGTGCCGAGGATGCGCTGGAAGAAGTGCGCAACCGCCGCAAGCCGGTGCGCCGCCAGTACAAGATCCAGGAAGTGATCAAGCGCCGGCAGATCCTTTTGGTGCAGGTCGTCAAGGAAGAGCGCGGCAACAAGGGCGCCGCACTCACCACCTATCTGTCGCTTGCCGGTCGCTATTCCGTGCTGATGCCGAACACGGCGCGCGGCGGCGGCATTTCCCGCAAGATCACCAGTGCGGTCGACCGCAAGCGCCTCAAGGAGGTCGTTGCCGATCTCGAAGTGCCGCAAGGCATGGGCGTCATCCTGCGCACCGCCGGCGAAAGCCGCACCAAGGCCGAGATCAAGCGCGACTACGAATATCTGATGCGGCTTTGGGAGAACGTGCGCAACCTCACGCTCCAGTCCACGGCCCCTGCCCTGGTCTATGAGGAAGGCAGCCTGATCAAGCGGTCGGTGCGCGACCTCTACAACAAGGATATCGACGAGATTCTCGTCTCCGGCGACGAAGGCTACCGCGAGGCCAAGGACTTCATGCGCATGCTGATGCCGAGCCACGCCAAGGTGGTTCAGCCGTTCCGCGACACGACGCCGATCTTCGTGCGCAACGGCATCGAGGCGCAGCTCGACCGTATGCTGCAGCCGCAAGTGACGCTGAAGAGCGGCGGCTACATCATCATCAACCAGACCGAAGCGCTGGTCGCCATCGACGTCAATTCGGGCCGCTCCACCAAGGAGCACTCGATCGAGGATACGGCGCTCCACACCAATCTCGAAGCAGCCGAGGAAGTCGCGCGTCAGCTCCGGCTGCGCGACCTTGCCGGCCTGATCGTCATCGACTTCATCGACATGGAGGAGAACCGCAACAACCGCTCCGTCGAAAAGCGGTTGAAGGATCACCTCAAGAACGACCGTGCGCGCATCCAGGTCGGCCGCATCTCGCATTTCGGCCTGATGGAAATGTCGCGCCAGCGCATCCGCGCCAGCGTGCTGGAATCGACCATGAAGCCCTGCCCGCATTGCGGCGGCACCGGCCATGTGCGCTCCGATTCGTCGGTCGCGCTGATGGTGGTGAGGGCGATCGAGGAATTCCTGCTCAAGGATTCGCGCAGCCACATCACGGTGCGCACGCCGTCGGCTACCGCACTCTACGTGCTCAACCACAAGCGCGGCACGCTGGTGGAACTCGAAAGCCGCTTCGGCCTGACCATCACGATCGAGGCCGACGATGCGGTTGGTGCCCAGCACTATGCGATCTTCCGCGGCGCGCTGGCCGAAAAGCCGGAAGGCTTTGTCGAGGCGCGCAGCCTGCCGGCCTATGTCGAGCCGGAAGAACCCGACGACGAGATCGTCATCGAGGAAGACGAGGAAGCACCGGCCCAGGCCGAGCAGCCAAGGCACGCCCAGCCATCGCAGCACCAGCAGCCCAGGTCGGGTGAGCCAAGGTCTGGTGAGCCAAGGTCTGGCGAACCCAGGACGGGCGAGCCGAGGTCGGGCGAGGACGGAGAAGGCCGCGACCGCAAGCGCCGCAAGCGCCGTAGACGGCGCGGCGGCAAGGATCGCGACCGCGAACATGGCGCCCCGACGGACGGCTCGTCCATCTCCGCACCGGCCGGCGATTTCGCCGAATCGGCACATGAGGCGGACAATGACGACACCGAAACGGACGATGCCGCTGCGATCTCTGCCAGCGCGTCCGACGAGGCGGTACAGGCTTCCGATGACAGCCAGGGCAAGAAGCGCCGACGCGGCAAGCGCGGCGGCAAGCGCAACCGCCGCGAGGACGGTGAAGGCGAGACCGAGGCCGAGGCCGGCGAAGCAGCCGATGCCTCGGTGGTCGATGCCGCTGAAGCTGAGACGGTCGCTAGCGAAGCCGTAGCAGTTGAAGAAGCTGCTACTTCTGCGCCGGCGAACGACGACGCCCCAGCCGAAAAGCCGAAGAAGAAGCGCGCTTCAAGGGCAAAGAAGGCCCCGGCCGAAGTCCCCGCCGAGGCGGTTACTGAGGCAGCTCCCGAAGCTGCCGTCGAGCCCGCTCCTGTGGACGATGCGACCGTCGTTGCCGAGCCGTCCGTTGCCGAAGAGGAGCCGGCGAAGGCCCGCCCGTCGCGGCGCAAGGCGGTGGCTGCGGATACTCCGGTCGTGCCGGTAGTCTCTTCGAGCGTCGCCGATGAGGCCAAGACCGAAGAAAAGCCGAAGCGTGCCGGATGGTGGCAGCGGAAGGGCTTTTTCTAAGCTTTTCAGTTAGTTGAGCTTATTTTCTGACAAGAAGAAATCCCGCGCGATCGAAAAGATGGCGCGGGATTTTTCATATCCGGCGTTCCGATAGGGCGGGAAACGCTAAGGCGCGAAGATCGACCAGTTCATCATCCTGGCCAGCTTTTCCAGTGCGATCGAACCGAGCTTGGAGTTGCCGTTGGCATTGAGGCCGGGCGACCAGACGGCAAGCGAGGCGACACCCGGCACGATGCCCAATATGCCGCCGCCGACGCCGCTCTTGCCGGGAATGCCGACGCGGAAGGCAAAATCGCCGGAGCCGTCATAATGGCCACAGGTCAGCATCATGGCCCCGATGCGCCGTGCTCGCTCGGCCGACACCACGGAATGCCCCGTCGCCGGGTTCTTGCCGCCATTGGCGAGGAAGCGGCCGGCCATCGCCAGTTGCCGGCAGCTCATGGCGATGGCGCAGTGATGGAAATAAACGCCTAGCGCAAGCTCCGGTGCATGATGGAGGTTGCCGAAGGATTTCATATAGTTGGCGAGCGCAAAGTTGCGGTAGCCGGTGGCGCGCTCGGAGGCCGCCACCTCGCGGTCGATGATGATGGTCTCGTCGTCGGCCAGGAACTGTATGAAACGCAGGATCTCGCCAATCGCCTCGCGCGGCTGGTGGCCGGCAAGCAGGATGTCGGAAATGACGATGGCGCCGGCATTGATGAACGGATTGCGCGGAATGCCGTTCTCGTGCTCGAGCTGCACGATGGAGTTGAACGGATTGCCGGACGGCTCGCGCCCCACCCGCTTCCACAGCGCATCGCCGACATTGCCGAGCGCCAGGGTCAAGGTGAAGACCTTCGAGATGCTCTGGATCGAGAACGGCTGGTCGGCATCGCCCGCCACCAGCACGCGGCCGTCATTGGTGACGGCGGCAATGCCGAATTTCCTCGGATCGACCTTGCCCAGCTGGGGAATGTAGGTCGCGACGTCGCCGCGATCGGTGCGCTCGGCCATTTCGGCGGCGACCTCGGCCAATGCCTGATCAAGTTTGGGGGCCTGATCAAGTTTGGGGGCCTGATCAAGTTTGGGGGCCTGATCAAGTTTGGGGGCCTGTTCGAGTTCCGGCATGGCGCTACCTCAACCAGCGTTCGATGCGCGCCATGGCCTCGACCATGTCGTCATGGCTGCCGGCATAGGAAAACCGCATCGTGCGGTGCCCCGCCTGGGTATCGAAGTCGCGGCCAGGCGTCGCCGCCACATGGGCTTCCGCCAGCATCTTGCGCGCGAATGCCATGCTGTCGTTGCTGTGCCGGGTGACATCGCAAAAGGCATAGAAGGCACCATCCATGGGCGCGGCCAGCGGAAAGCCGAGTTCGGGCAAACGCTTCATCAGCAGCTCGCGATTCCAGGCGTAGCGGTCCTTGACCGCCTCCAGTTCCTCCGTCGCGGCAAAGGCCTCGATCGCGGCGATCTGCGACAGCTCCGGTGGCGAGATGTAGAGGCTCTGGGCGATGCGCTCGACCGGCCGCACCAGCTCCTCGGGCAGCACCATCCAGCCGATACGCCAGCCTGTCATGCAGTAATATTTCGAGAACGAGTTGATCACCGTCACGCTATCCCCGAAGGCGAGCGCCGTGGTGTCGGGGGCTCCGTAGGCCAGCCGGTGGTAGATCTCGTCGGAAATGACGGCGATGCCGAGCGCCTCCGCCGTGCTGACCAGCGCCGACAGTTCGTCGGCCGGAATGATGGCGCCGGTCGGATTGGCCGGACTTGCAAACAGGACGCCCTTCAGCGGCTTCTGGCGATGCGCCGCCTCCAGATGGCCGGCATGCAGGTAGGCCGCCTCGCCGAGCTCGATCTCGACGACATCGATGCCGAGCGCCGCCATGATGTTACGATAGGCGGGATAACCGGGTGCTGCGATGGCGACGCGGTCGCCCGGATCGAACATCGCCAGGAAGGCGAGATTGAAGGCGGCCGACGATCCGGTGGTTACCGCGATCCGCCCCGGCTCGACATCGAGCCCGTAGTGATCGGCGTAATGCCGGGCGATCGCCTTGCGCAAATCGGCCAGACCCAGCGCGTCGGTGTAGCCGATGCGGCCTTCCTGCAGGGCCTTGGCCGCCGCGGCGCGAACCTTTGCGGGCGCCGGATCGGATGGCTGGCCGACCGCCATGGAGATCACCGGCACGCCCTGGGCCTTCAGCCGGTTGGCTTCAGCCAGCACATCCATGGCGTGGAACGGCTCGACATTGCCACGGCGTGAGAGCGAAACGACCATTTTATCTATCCCGACGGTTGAGCACGGCATGCCCTGGACGCATGCGCCGCACAAATGCCCGATTGGTGTGAGGATCACAAGTTGAGGAAGTTTTTCCGGTGCCGACTTTTCATCTTTCGCCCGCTCGTCTACCAGTGGACACGTCATGTTGAGCCGACCCAGATCGACAATTGCAGAGGTGGCGCGTGTTTTCGCGACATTTTCGCTCGGCCTCGCCGTCGCGGTGGCGAGTTCGGTCACCGCCTTTGCCCAGTCCGTGCCGGTGGTGCGCGACGCCGAGATCGAGGCCCTCGTTCGCGATTACGCACGGCCGATCTTCAGGGCGGCCGGGCTGGCGAATGACGGCATCGACATCGTCCTGGTCAACGATTCCAGCTTCAACGCCTTCGTTACCGGACGCCGGCTGTTCATCAACACCGGCGCGCTGATGATGGCTGAAACGCCGAACGAGATCATTGGCGTCATCGCCCACGAGGCCGGCCACATCGCCGGCGGCCACCAGCAGAAACTGCGCGACCAGCTCGAACGCGCCAAGACGATGGCCATCATCGCCACTTTGCTCGGCGCCGGCGCCATGGTTGCCGGCGCCACCACCAACAGCCGCGGCCTTGCCGGCGCCGGCATGGGCGTGGCGGCTGGCGGCGGCGAGATGGCGCAGCGCAGCATCCTCGCCTATCAGCGCACCGAAGAGACGACCGCCGACCGCTCGGCGATCACCTATCTCAACGCCACCGGCCAGTCCGGCATGGGCATGCTGAAGACATTCGCCCGCTTCCAGAGCGCGCTGTCCTTGTCCGGCACGCAGGTCGATCCCTATCGGATCAGCCACCCGATGCCGCAGGAACGCATCGCCAATCTCGAAGTGCTGGTCAAGCAGAGCCCCAATGTCGGCAAGGTCGATCCGCCCGCGCTGCAGCAGCGCCATGACATGATGCGGGTCAAGATTGCCGTCTACATGGAAGGCCAGGCGGCTGGGTCACGGCTGATGCGAAAAATGCAAGGGACGCTGGCCGGGCTATATGGCGACGCGCAGTCGACTTACCTTTACGGCAATATCGCCGCAGCGCTCGCCAAGACCAACGCACTGATCAAGGCGCAGCCCAGGAATGCCTACTTCCAGGAGTTGCGCGGCGACATACTGATGAAGGCGAACAACCCCAAGGATGCGGCGGAAGCCTACGCCAGGGCGGTCAGCCTCGACCCGGCACGGTCCGGCTTGCTGCCGGTCTCGCTTGGACAGGCGCTGATGGCCATCGGCACACCCGATTCACTCAAGAAAGCCGTCGCGCAGATCAACAATGGTCTGGGGCGCGACAAGGAAAATTCCATCGGATACCGCTATCTGGCGCAGGCCTACGGCGAGTTGGGGGACATACCGGGCGCCGAGCTCGCCACTGCCGAAGGTCATTTCTATTCCGGTAACTACAAGGATGCGAAGATATTCGCCATGCGGGCGCAGCAGCAGATGAAGCGCGGCGAGCCGCGCTGGATTCGCGCCCAGGACATCATAAACTACAAATCATCAGGCAAGATCTAGTGAACCCTCCGGCCATGCGCTGCGACATAGCCAGACCGGGAAACAGGCAAAAGGAACGAGAACAATGAAAAAGGCACTGCTGCTGGGCACCACGGGAATCGCTGTAGCCCTTGCGATGCTCGCTTTCGGTTTCGTCGCCGGCAACCCGCAGATCGCCAAGGCCGGCACGGCCCAGCCTGCCCAGACGGCCGAGCCTGTCCAGATGGCAGGCGCCGACACCAAAATCGACCGCGCCGAGGTCGAAGGTATCATCCGCGACTACCTCTTGAAGAACCCCGAGGTGCTGCTCGAAGTGCAAGACGCGCTCGAGGCCAAACAGAAGGAAGAGCAGCGCATCGCCCATCTCGGCGTCATCAAGAACGCCAAGGACCAAATCTTCAACTCCGCCTTCGACGGCGTCGTCGGCAACCCGAACGGCAAGGTGACGATCGTCGAGTTCTACGACTACAATTGCGGCTTCTGCAAACGCGCCATCGAAGACATGCGGGCGCTGACCAAGACCGATCCGGACCTGCGCTTCGTGCTCAAGGAATTCCCGATCCTTGGCCCGGATTCGCAGAAGGCCAGCGTCGTCTCGATGGCGTTCCACCTGATGATGCCGGAAAAATACGGCGAGTTCCACAATGCGCTGCTTGGTGGCCAGGGACGCGCCACGGAGGCGGTCGCGATCAAGATCGCGCTTTCGCTCGGCGCCGACGAGGCCACGTTGCGCGAGAAGATGAAGGATCCGTCGATCCCCGAAGCCTTCTCCAAGACCTACGATCTCGCCAACAAGCTGTCGATCACCGGGACGCCGTCCTATGTCGTCGGCAACGAGGTCGTGTTCGGGGCTCTCGGACAGGATGTGCTGGCGGAGAAGATCGAGGCGGCGAAAGCCGGGCTTTGATCCGCCGCCGATTTTCATCACGGGTGCATTTCGGCCTGTTGTGGACAGTGAAAGAACGCACTTGCGCTCTTTCCGCGGGCGACTATGCCCGGTATAGAGGCCCAGCGAGCCGGCTTGATGCCGGCGCCGAAAAAGGTCGGCTTTTTTGAAAACGGTTTTCGTCCTGAACGGTCCCAATCTCAACGCGCTCGGCAAGCGCGAGCCGGGCATCTATGGCGGCAAGACCCTTGCCGCGATCGCCGACGACTGCAAGCAGGCGGGCGCGTCGCTTGGGATCGAGATCGATTTCCGCCAGTCGAACCATGAGGGCGACCTCGTCGACTGGATCCAGGAAGCCGGCGACAAGGCTGCAGGCATCGTCATCAATCCAGGCGCCTACAGCCACACCTCGATCGCGATCCACGACGCCATCCGCTCGGTCGCGCCGCTGCCGGTCGCCGAAGTTCATCTTTCCAACATCCACGCGCGGGAACCATTCCGCCATGTCTCCATGGTCGCGCCGGTCGCCGTCGGCATGATCTGTGGCTTTGGGCCGCTCGGCTACACGCTGGCGCTGCAGGCGCTGGCCGCGCGCCTATGACCGGCCCACAAACAGAAGGCTCGAAAATGTCGATAAAGAAGACCGGTGTTGACCAGCAGCTGATCCGCGATCTGGCGGGCATACTGAACGACACCAACCTGACCGAGATCGAGGTTGAACTGGGCGACCTGAAGGTGCGCGTGTCGCGGCAGGCGCCCGCTGTCCACGCGATTGCGGCCCCCCAACCCGCCTATGCGCCAGCGGCAGCCGCTCTGCCCGTGGCCTCGGCCCCGGCGGCCGCGGATGTGTCGAAGAACGCGGTGGCTTCACCGATGGTCGGCACCGCCTATCTGGCGCCCTCACCGGACGCCAAGCCGTTCATCGAGATCGGCCAGAAGGTCAAGGAAGGCCAGACGCTGCTGATCATCGAAGCGATGAAGACGATGAATCAGATCCCCTCGCCGCGCGCCGGCACGGTAACGGCGATCCTGTTCGAGGACGCGACGCCGGTCGAATACGGCATGCCGCTTGTCGTGATCGAGTAGAGCGGGCCGGATGTTCCAAAAGATCCTCATCGCCAATCGCGGCGAAATCGCCCTTCGGGTGCTGCGCGCCTGCAAGGAACTCGGCATACAGACCGTTGTGGTGCATTCGACCGCCGACGCCGACGCCATGCATGTCAGGCTTGCCGACGAGAGTGTGTGCATCGGCCCGCCGCCGTCGCGCGACAGCTATCTCAACATCCACCAGATTGTCGCGGCCTGCGAGATCACCGGCGCCGACGCCGTGCATCCGGGCTACGGCTTCCTGTCGGAGAACGCCAAGTTCGCCGATATTTTGGCAGCCCACAACATCACCTTCATCGGCCCGTCCGGCGACCATATCCGCATCATGGGCGACAAGATCGAGGCCAAGCGTACCGCCAAGCGCCTTGGCATTCCGGTGGTGCCGGGTTCCGACGGCGCGGTGACCGAGGAAAAGGAAGCCAAGCGCATCGCCGCCGAGATCGGCTATCCGGTGATCATCAAGGCATCGGCCGGCGGCGGCGGACGCGGCATGAAGGTTGCCCATACCGAGGCCGACCTCGAGGTCGCCTTGCAGACGGCACGCTCGGAAGCGGGCGCCGCCTTCGGCGACGACGCCGTCTACATCGAGAAATACCTGCAGAAGCCGCGTCACATCGAGGTGCAGGTGTTCGGCGACGGCTTTGGCCGCGGCGTGCATTTCGGCGAGCGCGACTGCTCGCTGCAACGACGCCACCAGAAGGTCTGGGAAGAGGCCAATTCGCCTGCTCTCAACGCCGAGGAGCGGTCCCGTATCGGCAGCATCTGCGCCACGGCCATTGCCGATCTCGGCTATTCGGGCGCCGGAACGATCGAATTCCTGTACGAGAACGGCGAGTTCTATTTCATCGAGATGAACACGCGCCTGCAGGTGGAGCATCCGGTGACGGAAGCGATCACCGGCATCGATCTCGTCCACGAGCAGATCCGGGTCGCCTCCGGCGGCGGACTTTCGGTCAAGCAGGAAGACATCAAGTTCAACGGCCACGCCATCGAGTGCCGCATCAATGCCGAGGATCCGCGCACCTTTACGCCCTCGCCCGGCACCATCACGCATTTCCACACGCCTGGCGGCCTCGGCATCCGCGTCGATTCCGGCGTGTATTCCGGCTACAGGATCCCGCCCTACTACGACAGCCTGATCGGCAAGCTGATCGTGCACGGCCGCAATCGCGTCGAGTGCATGATGCGGCTGCGCCGCGCCCTCGACGAATTCGTCGTCGACGGCATCAAGACAACCTTGCCGCTGTTTCGCGATCTCGTCGGCAATGCCGACATCGCCAATGGCGACTATGATATCCATTGGCTGGAAAAATACCTGGCCAAGGAAGAGTAGTCCGGGGACGCGATGACCCGCCCTTACGCGCCTGGCTATCGCATCCCCACCGACCTCCTGCTCAAGGCGTACGCCTCGGGCGTCTTTCCCATGGCCGAAAGCGCTGCCGACCCGGAGGTGTTCTGGGTGCGGCCGGAGACGCGCGGCATCATTCCGCTGCACGGGTTCCACACGCCGAAGAGCCTGAGGAAGACAGTCCGCAAAAACCTGTTCGACATCCGCTTCGACTTCGACTTCGAGGCAACGATCGACGGCTGTGCCGAAAAGCGTGAGGAGCGCCGCTCGACCTGGATCAACGCGCCGATCCGCGAAGCCTATGTGCAACTGCACCGCATGGGTCATTGCCATTCAGTCGAGGCCTGGCGCGAGGAGCGGCTGGTCGGCGGCCTCTATGGCGTGTCGCTTGGGCGGGTGTTTTTCGGCGAAAGCATGTTTTCCAAGGAGACGGACGCGTCGAAGACCTGCCTCGTCCATCTCGTCGAACGCTTGAAGGCGCGCGGGTTCGCGCTACTCGATACGCAGTTCACCACCGAGCACCTCAAGCGCTTTGGTGCTGTCGACGTGCCGCGCGGCAAATACGAGAAGATGCTGGCCGAGGCCCTGAAGGGCGAAGCGGTCTTCTTTCCGTAGGGATCAAGCCTTATCGGCCGCGGCCTCGATCGGGGTCTGCGAATGGAACATCATCTTCCAGCCGTTGACGCGGTGGACGTAGCCGGTGCTGACCAGCGCGGCATAGGGTTCGCCGTTCTCCCGCGTCGCATGCGCCTCGTAGGTCAGCATGATGACATCACTGCCCGGTTCGATTATGCCCTTGAGCTCGATATCGAGGTCACGCCATCGGTTGGGATTGGTCGCCGTCTTGGCCAGATCGGCATTGTCCATCGCTCGTGCCATCCGCGGAAATGCCACTAGGCACTCCGTGTCGACATTGGCCGCATAATAAGCGGCATCGCCTGTCCAGAACCCTTTTTCGAGTTCGAGCAACTCTGTCTTGCTGGCCGTGATCCGCTTGCTGTCCGACATCGGAATGTCCTCCGGGCGCATCGATGCGCGGTCGTCCGTGGCCCAACGCATGATAACCACGACGGTTCCCGGGGATCAGTTGGTGTCGGTGGTGTCCGGCTCCGTGGGATCGGGCTGTTCCACATCCGGGCTGACCTCAGCGTTCGGCTTGGCGGCAGCCGGCTTCGAAGCGTCGGCCTTGGTGGCGTCCGGTTTGGTGGCATCCGGCGCCGGTACATCGGACTTCTGCTTGCACGCCTTCAGCCAGACGTCATAGACGGCATGTTCGACGGCGTTAAGACCCGGGCTTTCGGCAAACATCCAGCCGGTGAATATGCGGCGAATCTTGCGGTCCAGCGTAATCTCGTCGACCTCGACGAAGGAGTCCGTCTTCGGCTCCTCGTTCTGCGGCCGGGAATAGCAGACACGCGGCGTCACCTGCAAAGCGCCGAATTGCACCGTCTCGTCGATATAGACATCGAAGGTGATGATGCGGCCAGTGATCTTGTCGATGCCGGCGAACTCGGCAACCGGGTTGGTGATGCGATCCGATCCCGCAGGCGGAGCCGGCGCGGGTGCCGCGGGTGCGGGCGACGCGGCAAAGGCGGCGGTGCTGACGGCGAGGCTGGCGGCTACCGTCAGACCGCCTGTCGAGATTCGGTTGAAAAAGCTCATGCAAGGGTACCGGTGGTTCGCGCCCAGGTGATTCCGTCGATCGCCAAGGCTAGTCGGCGTTTTCTGATGAGCAAGCAGCTAAACACCAATTGTGGCGATAAAGGACCAGCCCTGCAATTCGTGCTGTGACAAGTCGGGGCGCCGTTGCAAGCCGGGGCTGTTACGACCCGGGCGTCCAAGCGTCGTAGTCGCCGGTAACCTGCGGGCGGTGCTGGTTGGTCAGCACCGAGCCCTTCGGGCGATAGGCTGCCGGTGTTCCGGTCAGATTGGGCTGATGCGACTTCTGCCAATCGCGCGGCTTGTAGTCGTCGCTCGGTGGCGCGACATCGACCCGGTGGTGAATCCAGCCGTGCCACCCTGGCGGAATGGCGGAGGCTTCCGAATAATTGCGGTAGATCACCCAGCGGCGTGTGCGGCCTTCCGAATCGACACCGCCTTCGTAATAGACGTTGCCTGTCTCGTCCTGGCCGACCTTCTTGCCGTACCGCCAGGTGTGCAGGCGCGTTCCCAGCGTCTGGCTGTTCCACCAGGTGAAAAACTGCGTCAGGAAAGTCTTCATCTCAGAACCCTCGCGCTGGCGGCGCCTGTTTCCTGCTTATGGCGTCAGGCCTTCGGGAAGGCAAGGGTTTTGCCACGCAGAGCGCGCAAATGGCGCGCCCGGGATCGACACCGATTTGTGATCTTTCCACACCACGGGATGCGCGCTTGCCAAGTCTTCCCGGTGTTTCTAAAGCTCGGCGCGGTCCGCGCGGCAATATCAAAACTGACCGCGAGCCCAACGGAGGTGACGATTGGCCACGGAATTGCCGACCACCGACAGCCGCATCAGCCCGAGCCTGATTCGCCAGCGCAAGGGAGGCACGCCGCTCGTTTGTCTCACGGCCTACACCTATCCCGTCGCCCGCCTGCTTGATCCCCATGTCGAGCTGCTTCTGGTCGGTGACAGCGTTGCCATGGTCCTGCATGGCCATCAGACGACGCTGGGCGCCTCGATCGAGATGATGGTCGCGCATGGGCAGGCCGTGATGCGCGGTTCCGCCAGGGCCTGCGTGGTCGTCGACATGCCGGCCGGCACCTATGAGGATTCAGCCGCACAGGCCGTTGGCTCGGCGCGGCGCATCGTCGACGAAACCGGCTGCCAGGCGGTCAAACTGGAAGGCGGCGTCGACATGGCCGGACGGATCGCCGCGATCGTGGCCACCGGCATTCCGGTCATGGGCCATATCGGCCTGCTGCCGCAATCGGTCGAGAAGGAAGGTGGCTACAAGATCAAGGGCCGTACGAACGAGAACGTCGCGGCGCTGGTGGCGGACGCGCTGGCCGTCGAAAAGGCCGGTGCGTTCTCGGTGGTCATCGAAGGCACCATCGAGGCGATCGCCGCCGACATCACGCACCGCATCGCCATTCCGACCATCGGCATCGGCGCCAGCGCCGACTGCGACGGTCAAATCCTGGTCATCGACGATATGGTCGGACTGACCGTCGATCGCGTGCCGAAATTCGTCAAGGAATATGCCGATCTGCGCGGCGTGATCGCCCATGCCGCCGAGCGCTACGCATCGGAGGTGCGAAGCCGCACATTTCCCGGCCCTGCCCATGTCTTTTCGAGCAAGAACACAAGTGGCGGAGATGACGCATGAGCCGGCCTGCCGTCGTCGACAGCGTTGCCGCCCTTCGCGCGCGGATCCGTGACTGGCGGCGCGATGGGCTTCGCGTCGCCATGGTGCCGACCATGGGCGCGTTGCATGAGGGGCATCTCTCCCTGATCAGGATCGCACGTGAAAGAGCCGAGCGCTGCGTGGTGTCGATCTTCGTCAACCCGACGCAGTTCGCGCCGAGCGAGGATCTCGACAAGTACCCGCGCCAGCTCGCCCGCGATCTCGATATGCTGGCGACGGCCAGGGCCGATCTTGCGTTCACACCGACTGTCGATGCGATGTATCCTGCCGGCTTTGCCACCAGGATCTCGGTCGGCGGCCCGTCCGCCGGGCTCGAATCGGATTTTCGCCCCACCTTTTTCGATGGCGTCGCCACCGTGGTGGCCAAGCTTTTTCTCCAGGCAACGCCCGACTATGCGGTCTTTGGCGAGAAGGATTACCAGCAGCTTTGCGTCGTCAGGCAGCTCTGCCGCGACATTGACCTGCCCGTCGAGATCATCGGCGCGCCGACCATACGCGATGCGCATGGCCTCGCCATGTCATCTCGCAACGCCTATCTCGGCGAGGCCGAACTCCAGATCGCTCGCCAGCTCAACGTGGTCCTGCGCAAGACAGCAGCCGCGCTGGCGGCGGGCGCCGACCAGAAAGACACAATCGCCGAAGCCCGCCGCACCTTGATCGCCGCCGGCTTCCAGACGGTCGAATATGTCGAGGCCCGTGAGAGCCTGACGCTCGGGCCATGGCGGCACGACCGCGCGGGCCGCGTTCTCGCCGCCGCCTGGCTTGGCAAGACGCGACTGATCGACAATGTGGAAGTTCCCACTGCTTAAGTCGGAAGTGGAGCTATTCCTCGGTCGGCATATGCAGGTACATCGACTGGATGCCGACCCGGCCCGGGCCGGTGAAGCGATTGACGATGAAATTCATGCTGGCGCCGAAGAAGCCGCTCGACAGGCGGTCGATCTTGGTTTCCATCTTGACCGAGGTGTCCTTGAACAGCCAGCCGCCCGGCTCGATGTCGATGGTCTCGCCTGGTGCAAGCGTCTTTTCGAAGACATTACCGTAGCCGTGCAGCCAGACGATGCCGTCGCCGGCATCGCCGCGAAAACGGTCGATGAAAAAACCGCTCTGGCCAAACAGCATCGTCGCCAGGCCGCGCACCCGCTCGAACGTGTAGTCGACATTGCCGGTAGCGGCGAGAAACTGGTGTTCGCGCACCTGGATCTCCTCGCCGCGCCTGAGATGGATCGGCACGATGTGGCCGGGTCCGTCGCGGCTGAAGGCGATGATGCCGGCCCCCGACGCCTCGGTGACAAAGATCTGCATGCCGGCCATCATGCGCTTCAGCGCGCCCTTCAGCGATTTCAGACCGATGGTGATGGTGGAGTTCTTCCACAAAAGGATGTGGTGCTCGAAATAGACCGGCATCCGCGTCACGTCGACGGAAAGCACGGGCACCAGCTCGCCCGCAATATGATAGGTGACGCCACCAAAAGTTTCGTCCGACACTTGTGTCGGCATCAGTTCCGGCAAGCTTGGCATGATCCCCCCAGCGCCGCCTTGCGTACCGGTTCATTCCGGTTTCCGCACGGTCAGCTGAGGCAGCTTTGGGGCCGGAGCCAAGGAGCGTCAAACGAAAACAGCCCTCGACAACGCCGCTCGCGCGAAGGTGATCCAGGCCGGTCCGCGGGGAAGGAATCAGCCAGCGAGCGGCCGGTGATAGACGAGCGTCGCCTCACCAGTCGCGCGTGCGCGCTCGCCGGCATCGCCGGACCGCACGAAGCCGTTCGCCTCGTAGAAGGCGATGGCGTGCGTGTTCCGCTTCTCCACCTCCAGACGGACGGCCTGGGCTTCGGGGAAGCATTCGATGACCTCGTCGAGGAGCATGCCACCAATGCCCCTGCCCTGCAGGGTTGGAAGCACGTAGAGCTGTTTCAGGACAACCAGTTCTCCGCCATCGACGCTTTCGGCAAAAGCCACGCCGCCAATGCGCTTGCCGTCATCGGCGACGAGGAATTCGCTGTTCGGCTTGGTCAGCCGCGCCTTCAGCGCGGCGATCGAATGCCATTCCTCGGTTATCGCGGTGACCCGCGCGGGGCCGTAGATGGCGTCATAGGTCGCGTGCCAGGTTTCGACCAGCAACGCCCGGATGGCAGCAAGGTCACGATCCCCTGCGGTGCGAACGAACATAGCCCTACTCGATGCCGAGCTTGGCCTTGACCAGGTCGTTGACCGCCTGCGGGTTGGCCTTGCCGCCCGTTGCCTTCATCACCTGGCCGACGAACCAGCCAGCCATCGTCGGCTTGGCGCGCGCCTGCTCGACCTTGTCGGGATTGGCTGCGATCACCTCGTCGACGGCCTTCTCGATGGCGCCGGTGTCGGTGACCTGCTTCATGCTGCGGCTCTCGACCAGCTGGCGCGGATCGCCGCCCTCGTTCCAGATGATCTCGAACAGATCCTTGGCGATCTTGCCGGAGATCGTGCCGTCCTTGATCAGGTCGATGACAGCACCAAGCTGGTCGGGCGAAACCGGAGCGTTTTCAATATCCTGGCCGGCCTTGTTCAGTTGCCCGAGCAGATCGTTTATGACCCAGTTGGCGGCGAGCTTGCCGTCGCGGCCGGCGGCCACCTTCTCGAAATAGTCGGCGATCGGCTTTTCCGAGACCAGGATCGAGGCATCATAGGTCGAGAGGCCGAGCGAGGCGATCAGCCGTGCCTTCTTGGCGTCGGGCAATTCCGGCAACTCCTTGGCCAGCGCATCGACATAGGCCTGGTCGAACTCGAGCGGCAGAAGATCGGGATCGGGGAAATAGCGGTAGTCGTGCGCCTCTTCCTTGGTGCGCATGGAGCGCGTCTCGCCCTTGACGGCATCGAACAGGCGCGTCTCCTGGTCGATCTTGCCGCCATCCTCGATGATGGCGATCTGGCGCCTCGCCTCGTAGTCGATGGCCTGGCCGATGAAGCGGATCGAGTTGACGTTCTTGATCTCGCAGCGCGTGCCGAATTCGCCGCCGGGCTTGCGCACGGAGACATTGACGTCGGCGCGCATCGAACCTTCGTCCATGTTGCCGTCGCAGGTGCCGAGATAGCGCACGATGGTACGCAGCTTGGTGACGTAGGCCTTGGCCTCGTCGGCGGAGCGCATGTCGGGCTTGGAGACGATTTCCATCAGCGCTACGCCCGAGCGGTTGAGATCGACATAGGACATGGTCGCATGCTGGTCGTGCATCGACTTGCCGGCATCCTGTTCCAGATGCAGGCGTTCGATGCCCACCTCGATGTCCTCGAATTCGCCCTGGCGGTCGGGACCGACGGAGACGATCACCGTGCCCTCGCCGACGATCGGCTGCTTGAACTGCGAAATCTGGTAGCCCTGGGGCAGATCGGGATAGAAATAATTCTTCCGGTCGAAGACCGACTTGTGGTTGATCTGCGCCTTCAGGCCGAGGCCGGTGCGGATCGCCTGCTTGACGCATTCCTCGTTGATGACGGGCAGCATGCCGGGCATCGCCGCATCGACCAGGCTGACATTGGCGTTGGGGGCCGCGCCGAAAGTGGTCGAGGCGCCGGAAAACAGCTTTGCTTCCGAGGTCACCTGCGCATGGACCTCGAGGCCGATGATGATCTCCCAGTCACCGGTGGCGCCGGGGATCAGGCGTTTTGCGTCGGGCGTGCGGGTATCGATGAGTGTCATGGTAGCCTGCGCTTCTAGCTCGCGAATATTGCGATTTTCGCGAATTTGGGTGTTGGCCTTCGCTAGTGCAAACCGCCCGGCGAGACAAGCGCAAAGCCGCAATCTGGCCTTTTCTGACCTGTTCGCCTATAGGACTCCCATTCCAATGGAGAGTGGATGTCCACTTACGCTCAGTCCCGGTAAGGCCCTGACCATCTCGACCTGTTTCGAAAGCTGAAACGCAAGAAGGCGGTTTCGTCGTCGGGTGGCGGTCCCTACCGCATCACAAGGCGCGGACTTGAACTCGTCCGCTCCGAACTCGACAACAGGTAGCCTTGTGCCGCCGGCCGGAATATCGGCCGGCGGTTTCCTTCGCCGCTCAGGCGGTGGCGATGTAGGCGCGTATTTCCTCGGCCTCACGCTCGACATCCTCGATGCGGCGCTTGACCACGTCGCCGATGGAGACGATGCCATCGAGCAGGCCGTCCTTTTCCACCGGGAGGTGGCGGAAACGCCCCCTGGTCATGATCTCCATCACCTCGTTGACGGTGTGGTTCTCGTTGCAGATCTTAACCTTCGGCGTCATGGCCGAGCGCACGGGAATGTCGAGCGCGGCGCCACCTTCCCTGGCGACCACCCGCACGATGTCGCGTTCGGACAGGATGCCGACGATCTTGTGATCGCCGTTGGTGATGACCAACGCGCCGATCTTGTGTTCGGCCAGGATGCGGATGGCTTCGCTCAGCTTTTCGTTCGGCCCGAGCGTCAACACGTCATGGCCTTTTCTTTCCAGAATTGCCTTAACCGTCATGGCGTCCTCCTCTGCTTCGCCTGCCGGTCCCCTGCCCAGACCGGCCTCACGCAAGAGTGAACATCGTGCGCCGTGATCGGTTGCATTTCAAGTGCGGTCGGGGGTCTCCCATTCCGGCGCCTGCCATCCTCTGTCGAACCACCGCAGGCCGAAGAAGCCCGCGATAAAGCCGCCAATATGAGCCTCCCAGGCAATCTGGCCGTCTGTTCCCGGCGCGAAGCCGAGAAGGCCGGTGGCGAGGTTGATGATCATCCACATGGCAAGGAAGATGACGACCCCGCGCGAGCGCAGCACGATCGAGACCGGCAGCACCGGGCCCGCGAAAGCCGCCTTGCCGGCCGAACGGTCGGTGTGGAAGCCAAAACGCGCCGCGGCACCCATCATGCCCGATATGGCGCCGGAAGCGCCGACCAGCGGCGCCTCTCCGTACGGATGCATCGCCCAGAAGAGCGCCACGGAAGCCAGTCCGGTCACGGCAAAGAACACTGCGAACCGGAGTGCGCCCAGACGATTGGCCAGCGGCGAGCCAAAAGCCGCGAGCCAGACCATGTTGATGGCGATATGGGCAAAACCGCCATGCATGAAGGCATAGGTGAAGGGCCGCGTGAACAGGAACCAGTCGAAGCCGTATTGTCCGGTGTAGAGGACGGGAATGAAGGCCCCGTCGTACAACAGCGTCATCTGCTGCGTGTCGTTCAGCACATACTGCTGCAGCAGAAAGACAGCCGCGCAGATGCCGATAATCGCGAGCACGATCGGCGGCAGGTTGAACACCGGCTCGCGACGCCGCTCCGGCTCCAGGCCGGTCTGTTCCATTTCGGGGGGACTTTCGGGTTCGCTCATAAGCGCCAGCACTCGATCCAGGGAATTCAGTCGGGCGAGCATCTAGACCACTGGCAGCCGACTCACAAAGGGCGAATCGCCCCAGCGCGAATCAAAAAAGAAGCCGTCCAAGGTTTCCCTTGAACGGCCGGTCGAGCCCCCTGCTCCCCTAAAACTCTTGACTGAAGTGCTGCCGATCGTCGCGAAACGACCGCTTCTGGAGTGGTTTTGGTGTGCCACAGGGCTCGCCCGGGCGCAACGTAAACCACTTGTTAACCTTAACGGCCCCGACCCGTGAACAAGTGTTAACGAGGCTGGCACGCTTCCTGCTCGGCAACGCATGTAGGTCATCGGAGGGCGCCCTTCTGTTCACCGATGGGACATCAGACGACAGAATGCGCGGAGCTGCATAGCATGAACCAGAACGGATCGATCACGCTGTTCCACTATTGGAACCGCCTGCGTGACGGACGCCCCGCTCCGAAGCGGTCCGAGGTCGAGCCGGCCGACATCAAATCGCTGCTGGCCGATACGTTCATCCTGGAACGGGACACGCGCGGGCAACCCGTGTTCCGCCTGGCCGGCACCAGGCTGTGCGCCTGTTATGGCCGCGAACTCAAAGGGTTCTCGTTCCCGTCATTGTGGCGCGAAAAAGACCAGCGGCTGGTATCGCGGCTGATCCATGGCGTGTTCGACCAGAAATCGGTCGTGCTGATCGCCTTTGAAGGCTTTAGCCGCAACGGCCGCTCCAACAAGTTCGAATTGCTTGCCCTGCCGCTTGACGGCGGCGTCGAAAACCCGCGCTGCCTCGGCGTGATCAGCGCCGTGGAGAAGCCGTTCTGGCTGGGTGCGGATCCGATCACGGACGCATTGATCGATTCGATCCGCGTCATCGACCCGGAAAAGGAACTCCTCAACAACCGCCCGGCGATCAGCGTTCCGTCTCTCGTTCCCGACGAGATCGACACGCCCGAAACGATCTCGGAACTCGGCCGCGCGCGCCGCATCCGCCATCTCGTCGTGTTCGACGGCGGGCGCGAGGAATAGTTGACGATCCGCCGGTCCGACGGGCTCACTTTTCCCCTTTGTTAACCCGTTTTGTTGTAGTTCTGCGATGAAGTTCCCCGCATCGACGCGCGGAATGCCAAACGGGGTGTAGGCAGACATGAGGTCAGCGGCGGTCGACTACGCGCCGTCCCAAGCTGAAAGGCGTAACTTTCAGCGCGTCCGGGTGAAGATATACGGGCGCTTCATGCTGGAAGACCGCACCGAACATCCTTGCCAGGTCGTCGACATGTCGCCCGGCAACGTCGCGTTTCGCACCGATCGCATCGGTATGCCCGGCGAGAAAGTCATTGCCTATATCGACCATATCGGCCGCATCGAAGGTGTCGTGACACGCACCCTGCAGGACGGCTTTGCGATGACGGTGATTGCGTCCGACCGCAAGAAGGACAAGCTTGCCGCGCAATTGACCTGGCTTGCCAACAAGCACGAGCTCGACCTGCCGGAAGACCGCCGCCACGAGCGCGTCGCGCCGCGCAATCCGACCAGCGTGCTGCAGCTCACCGACGGCCGCCAGTATCAGTGCCGGATCATCGACCTGTCGCTGTCTGGTGCGGCGGTCGAGATCGACGTCAAACCGGCGATCGGCGTCCAGGTCACGCTCGGCACCATGCGCGGGCAGATCGTTCGCCATTTCGAGGATGGCGTCGCCATCGAATTCGCCGTCATCCAGCGCCCCGAGACGCTCGATTCCGAATTCAACACACCGCGCGCCTGACCGGATCGGTCAGGTCAGGACGCCCCAATCGAACCGGCCCTTCGCGGCCGGTTTTTTGTTCAATGCAACAGCGATCGAAATCCCGCCAGGCAGCCCAAAATCGCGGTTGTCGACAGCCTGCATACCCGAAAGGCCGGGCTCCGCAATCCAAACAATTCAATACTCACATGATTCAAATTTTATGTTTATTCTACAGGCGTTTTACTTAATATCTACTTCGCGCCTTTGCGTCAAATAAATCCACCTGTGGCAATGTCTCCTTCGAACGGGGAGACTAGAAATGAAAAAAACGAGGGGCAAGCTATTGCTGCTGGCAATGGCGATGCAGCTTTCCGCTTGGGGATCAGCATATGCCGCGGGACCGGCCTATATGCACACCGGCGGCCGCACCACACAGCCTGTTGGCCATTATGAATTCTGCCAGCGCATTCCCAGCGAATGCAACGAGAAGACGCCCAAGGGAGCGCCGGTCGACCTGACCCGCAAGCTCTGGGCAACGATCATCAACATCAACAACTCGGTCAACACCCGCGTCAAGCCGCGCACCGACATGGAAAACTACGGTGTCGAGGAATACTGGGCCTATCCCGGCAATGGCTATGGCGATTGCGAGGACTACGCGCTGGAAAAGCGTCGCGAGCTGATGGATATCGGCGTGCCGGCCGGCGACCTGCTGATGACGGTCGCGCGCCAGCCAAACGGCGACGGCCATGCCGTGCTGACCGTGCGCACCAGCCTCGGCGAGTTCATTCTCGACAATCTGCAAACCAAGGTGCTGTCCTGGACGGACACCGACTACACCTATCTGAAGCGCCAATCGACGGAGAATTCCGGCGTTTGGGTGACGATCAACGACGGCCGTTCCGACGCGGTCGCCAGCGTACGCTAAGGGCGCGCAGAGAACTGAGATCAAGCGCGTCGCACGAATGGGACGCGCTTCAGGAGAAACCCGGTCGAGTCCCCCCCCCCCCCCGCCCCCACCCCC
>NZ_JAIUIQ010000044.1:0-49348 GCF_020165735.1 Mesorhizobium sp. B283B1A | reverse complement strand
GGGAGGGTAAGGAACGGTCAGAACTCGATCCCCTGCTGCGCCTTCACGCCCGCGGAAAAATGGTGCTTGGTCACGCCACAATTGCGATCGCGGAGATCAAACCAAACAGCCCGATCAGCAGATAATCGGCGACGCGGTAGAGTTTCAGCGCTCGCCTGATGTCCAGACTGTCGGCTTCGCGGCGGCCGCCTTCGCCCATGAAGACGTCGTCGACCAGCACGCCGCCATAGCTGCGCGGGCCGGCGAGTGCCAGGCCAAGTGCGCCGGCCATCGCCGCTTCCGGCCAGCCGGCATTGGGCGAGCGGTGCTTTTTTGCGTCACGCCGCACTGCTTGCCAAGCATTGTTCGGATCGGCTTCCTTGACCAGGAAAGCCGCCAGCACGATCAGCAGAGCCGTCAGCCGCGACGCCGGAAGATTGATCCAGTCGTCGAAGCGGGCCGCCGCCCAGCCGAAAGCTTCATGGCGCGGGGTGTGGTGGCCGATCATCGAATCGGCGGTGTTGGCGGCCTTGTAGGCGGCGCCGCCGGCGAGCCCGCCGACGCCCGTCCAGAAGGCGGGAGCGACGATGCCATCGGAAAAATTCTCGGCCAGGCTCTCGATCGCCGCACGGCAGACACCGGCCCTGTCCAGAGTTTCTGGATCGCGGCCGACGATGCGCGAGACGGCGACGCGGCCCATGGCGAGACCGCCTGAGTCCAGCGCATCGGCCACGGCCTCGACATGTTCGTAAAGGCTCTTCTGCGACAGGAACGATGTCGCCAGGAGCGCGGTGACGAACAGCCCTAGTGGAACGAACCAGAGCAGGACCTGCACGCAGAGCCCGATCACGGCCGGCACCAGCACGATAACCAGCAGCGCCTGGACACCGCGTTGACGACGCAGCGCGTCGGGATCAGTAGCGCGGTTGAGCCTTAGGTCGAGAAAGGATATCAGCCTGCCGAACCACGTCACTGGATGACCGATGGCGCGAAACAGCCAGTCCGGATAACCCAGAAAAAATTCGATGACCAATGACAGGAAAGCGATCAGGACTGACATGAAGCTTCTTGATGGAGCGGTGGACCATGGTGGAAGTCTTGGCCGGGCGAGGGTGCTTTTCCCCAACGCCGTACTGCCTTTCGTCGACCTCTCGACCGGTATCAATCCGCACTCCTACCCGCTTTTCGATCTGCCCGCCACCTCGCTGTCGCGATTGCCGGAGGCCGCGCGCGGGCGCGAACTGACAGCGATCGCGGCCGGCACTTACGGCGCGCCGTCGCCAGTCCATGTCGTGGCGGCACCGGGCACGCAGATCCTGCTGCCGCGCGTCGCAGCGCTGGTCAGGCCCGGCAAGGCTTTGGTGCTGGGACCGACCTACGCCGAACATGCCCGCGCAGCAGCGATCGCGGGGCATCGGGTGAGCGAAGTCAGCGATTTTGCGACGCTGGCCGAAGCTGACCTTGCCATCATCGTCAATCCGAACAACCCGGACGGGCGCATCATCGAGCGCGACCGGTTGCTGGCGTTGGCAGTGCAATTGCGCGCCAAGGGCGGGCTGCTGGTCGTCGACGAGGCGTTCATGGATGTCGGCCCGCGCGAACATAGTCTTGCCGGCGATGTCGAACAGGGCGGCATCGTCGTCTTGCGCTCGTTCGGCAAGTTCTTTGGCCTGGCTGGCCTGCGGCTCGGCTTTGCGCTTTCCGATGTGCCGACGGTGGAATTGCTGGAGACGCAATTCGGACCATGGGCCGTCGCCGGCCCGGCGCTGGAATACGGCATTCGCGCGCTTGCCAATATCGGCTGGCAGGCGGATATGAGAGCTTCCCTCATGGAGGCATCCGCGCGGCTGGACGCCCTGTTCGGCCGCTTCGGCGTTGCCGTCGCCGGCGGCACCACGCTGTTTCGCTATCTCAGCCTGGCGGATGCCGCCGGACTGTTTTCGGCACTTGGCGAACGCGGCATCCTGCTTCGGCATTTCTCCGACCGGCCGCATGTCCTGCGCGCCGGCCTGCCGGGAAGCGAGGAAGAGTGGCAGCGGCTCGAATCGGCTCTTGCCGGCTGGGCGATGCGGCGCGACGATGGCGTCAGGGAGATCGCGCGATGATCCATGTCTGTTCGCTGGCGAAGATCGAGGAAACGGTGGCCAGGACCGGCGCCGGTCGCATGCTGTCCTTGCTGACGGTGGGGACCGAGGTTGTTCGGCCGTCCTCGATATCGCGGGAAAACCATCTGCATCTGGTCATGCACGACATCGCGGTGGCGCAGGACGGCATGACCATGCCAGGCGAGGAGCATGTGCGCAGCCTGCTCGATTTCGCGCGCCGCTGGGACCGGGCAAAGCCGATCGTGGTGCATTGCTATGCCGGCATCAGCCGCTCGACGGCGTCTGCGTATATCATCGCCGCCGCACTGGCGCCGAAACGCGACGAGGCCGAACTGGCGCAGACGCTGCGTGCCCTGTCGCCCTCGGCCACACCAAACCCGCGGCTGATCGCGGTGGCCGATATGCTGCTTGGCCGCAATGGCCGCATGATCGAGGCGATCGAATCGATCGGGCGCGGTGCGGATGCGTTCGAGGGCACGCCATTCGCGCTGAAGATCGACGTTTAGGCGGCTATTTCAGCCACTCGGCCAACTGCGCCTTGCGCACATCCCTGAGCAGGCTGATGAAGCCATCGGCCTGATATTCAGCCGTCAGCCGGCCTTTCTCCGCCGTTGCGATGCTGGCGTCGCCGACCACACCGTTCGGGTTGAGATCACTGGCGATCCAGGCGAAGGCGTGGGTGCCGGTGTGGCGCAGCAGCGAAAATTCCTGCTCGGCCTTGGCGACGTTGGAGACGAAATTGTCGGCCTTGCCCATGTCGACGAGATCCGGCCGGAAATGCAGCATCAGCGAGGTCTCGACATCGCCGCCATGAATGCCGTGGCGATCCTCGATCTCGGTGTACATGCCGGCCGGGCGGCCAAAACGCTGCCAGCTGGTCTTCACCGCCAGCATCTTCTCGCGCACCCGCAATTCGCGCGTGATGATGCCCATGATCTCTTCATTGCCGCCATGCGAGTTGACGACGATGAGCTTGCGCACACCGGCGCGCGCGATCGACAGGCCAAGCTCGGTCCAGGCCTCGACCAGCGTCGTTGCCGGCAGGGTAAGAGTACCCGGCGCGTGCAGATGCTCGTTCGACTTGCCCACCGCCTGGACCGGCAGAATGCGGATGTCGAGATCGTCGGGCAGGCGCGAAATGACGGTGTCCAGCATGCCGTTCATGATCGAGGTGTCGGTCGACACCGGCAGATGCGGTCCATGCTGCTCGATCGCCGCCACCGGCAGCACGGCGATGGTCGCCTCGGGATCGATCGAAGCGTATTCGGTGGTCCGGTAGTCGCCCCACCACACGCGTCTTTTTGCAACGGTCATGTCATGCCTCTTCGATGAACCGGCCAGACCTAGCGCGGGACGGACGGCCTGTCGATCACCCGGCTGCGATGGCTTCGATCTCGACCTTGAATTCGGGCCGCGCGAATCCGCTGACGATCATCAGCGTCGAGGCCGGTGCCGGGCTGGAAAACAGCCGGTCGCGGACGTCCATATAGGGCCGCAGATGCACGCGGTCGGTGACATAGGCGTTGATGCGCACGATATCCCCAAGTCCAAGCCCCGCCTCGCCGAGGATCGCGGCGATGTTGCGGAAGCAGAGCTCGGCCTGGGCGCCGGCGTCTTCGGGTATCTGGTCATCCGCCGTGATCGCAACCTGGCCCGAGCACAGCACCAGTCGCTTGCCAGGGGGCACCTCGACGCCGTGGCTGTAGCGGGCAAAGGGCGGCTTGATCGACTTCGGGGTGAGGAATTTGAACATGGCAATCTCCTGGATACCGCCAGCGTAAGGCGGGATGCATTACAGCATCAAGATGGCGGTGCATGTTGCCGGTGCGATTGTGGACAGGCGTTCAAAAAATAGGCACGATGCCTCCAGTGCAGCACGACCTTTCCGGCTTTCGCAGATGGCTGTGGTGCAGGCGGGCGGGTCCCGGCGCGCGACGCCGGTGGCATGTGTCTTGCTTCTTGAATCTTTGGTGTCGAGCCTGGCGCGTGTCGCGCCGGAGCAAACAAAGGGTGGTGTCGATGTACGCAAAACAGAAGATCTCGGTGGCGGTGGTGGCCTTGCTTGCCGCCGGCACGCTTGGGGCGGCGGCGAATGAAAAAGTCACCTTCGGCACCAACTGGTTGGCCGAGCCGGAACATGGCGGCTATTACCAGGCCGTGGCGGACGGCACCTATGCCGCCTGCGGCCTCGACGTCACCATCATGCAGGGGGGCCCGCAGGTCAGCGGCCGGCCGATGCTGCTGGCCGGCAAGATCGATTTCTACATGGGCGGCAACCTGCTGTCGGCCTTCGATGCCGTCCAGCAGGGCATTCCGATGCGCGTGGTGGCCGCAGACTTCCAGAAGGACCCGCAGGTCATCATGTCCCATCCCGGCGAGGGGCTCGACAAATGGGAGGATCTGAAGAACGCCGACCAGTACATCCTGGGCGACGAAGGCGTGCAGACCTTCTTCCAGTGGATGGTCACGGCACTGGGCTTCGACGCCGCCAAGCGCGCGCCTTATACCTACAATACCGCTCCGTTCCTCGCCAACAAGAAGTCGATCCAGCAGGGCTATGTCACGTCGGAACCGTTCGCGGTCAAGAAGGAAGGCGGCTTCGTGCCGAACCAGTTCCTGCTCGCCGACTATGGCTGGGATACGTATTCGACGACGATCGAGGTGATGCAGGACACGATCGACAAGAAGCCGGAGGTGGTCCAGTGCTTCGTCGATGGCTCGGCCAAGGGCTGGTACAAATATCTCTACGGCGACAACAAGGCCGCCAACGACATGATCAAGAAAGACAATCCTGACATGAGCGACGAGCAGATCGCCTTCTCGATCGAACAGATGAAAAAGTTCGGCCTTGCCGATTCCGGCGACACCGAGAAGCTCGGCATCGGCGCCATGACCGACGCGCGGATCAAGAGTTTTTACGACAAGATGGTCAAGGCCAAGGTTACGCCCGACGGCATCGACATCACGAAGGCCTATACGCTGGCCTTCGTCAACAAGGGCGTCGGGCTCGAGCTGAAGAAATAGGCCGGTCCCGGCAATGATAAAGGAAAAGGTGGCGCAAGCGCCGGCCTTGGTCACCGCTCCGACCTTGCTGGCGCTGCGTGGCGTCGGCAAGGTCTTTTCCAACGGCGTGACTGCGTTGAGCGATGTCGACCTGACGATCCGGGAAGGCGATTTTCTCAGCCTGCTCGGACCGTCCGGCTGCGGCAAGTCGACGGCTCTGCGGCTGATCGCCGGCCTGTCGACGCCGACTTCCGGCGTGCTCGATTGGCGCGGCAGCGGCTCGCTCGACCGCGCCAACATCGGCTTCGTCTTCCAAGAGCCGACATTGCTGCCCTGGGCCAGCGTTCTCGACAATGTCTGGCTGCCGCTCAGGCTGAAGGGCATTTCCCGTGCCAAGGCGGCGCCGGCCATCACGGAGATGCTGGCGCGGGTGCACCTGACCGGCTTTGAGGACGCGGTGCCGCGCGAACTGTCGGGCGGCATGAAGATGCGCGTCTCGATCGCGCGCGCCATGGTGACCAAGCCGCGCGTGCTGTTGATGGACGAGCCGTTCGCCGCACTCGACGAGATCACGCGTTTCAAGCTCAACAACGACCTCCTGGAGTTGTGGCAGGACGAGCGCTTCACCGTCGTCTTCGTCACCCACAGTGTTTTCGAAAGCGTGTTTCTCTCCAATCGCGTTGTCGTCATGGCGGCACGCCCGGGCAGGGTGTTCGACGAACTCGCCATCGATGCCTCCTATCCGCGCGACGAGGTGTTTCGGACCTCTCCCGACTATGCTGCTTTGTGTCGGCGGGCTTCCGATGTGCTGATCGGTGCCATCAATTCAACAGCAGGCGCGCATCATGACGGCCATTGACGAACTCAAGCTCGATCCCGAGGAGGCGCGACGCGTGCGCCAGGAGCGATTCGAGCGGATCGGCCGCTGGGTTTTGCCTCTGGCGATCATGATCCTGGCGATCTGGCTCTGGGACCGCATCTGCGTCTGGAACGGTATCCCGCAATATATCCTGCCGCGTCCTGGCGTGGTGCTGTGGACCCTCTACAGCGATGCCGGCCTCCTGTTCTCGTCGCTGCTGATCACCTTGCGCATCACCTTCCTCAGCCTGGCCTTGGCCGTCATCGGCGGTGTCGGCCTGTCCGTGCTGTTCGCGCAGTCGAAATGGGTCGAGATGTCATTTTTCCCCTTCGCCATCGTGCTGCAGGTGACGCCGATCGTAGCGATCTTTCCGCTGATCAACATCTATGTAAACAACCAGACGACCAAGCTTCTGCTGTGCGCCTGGATCGTCGCCTTCTTCCCGATCCTGTCCAACACAACGCTCGGCCTCAACTCGGTCGACCGCAATCTGCGCGACCTGTTCAAGCTCAACGGCGCGACGCGCTGGCAGCAATTGCGCTATCTCAGGCTGCCGGCGGCGATGCCGTATTTCCTCGGCGGGCTGAAGATCGCGGGCGGCCTGTCGCTGATCGGCGCCGTGGTGGCCGAGTTCGTCGCCGGCGCCACCGGCCAGTCGTCGGGGCTTGCCTCGCGCATCATCGAGGCCGGCTACCGGCTCAACGCGCCACGGCTGTTCGCGGCGCTGTTCCTGATCTCGCTGACCGGCATCCTGATCTTCCTCGTGCTGTCGCTGATTTCGCATCTCATTCTGCGGCGCTGGCATGAGAGCGCACTGAAGCAAGAGCGGTAGGGTGTGTGACGTGATTGATATGTTGGTGCGAGGCGCCCCCCTCTGTCCTGCCGGACATCTCCCCCTCAAGTGGGGAGATTGGCCGCTGTCACGATCTTCGCCAATCTCCAACATTGAAAAAAATGAGCCGGCGCCGACGCTGCCAATCTCCTCCCTTGAGGGGGAGATGCCCGGCAGGGCAGAGGGGGGCAGGCCTTGATACCAGCCTCTGGTTCCTACCACCTTGCCAAAGCACGTGTTCATCAGTCTGTTACGCCCGGCTTCGCCGCCGTCTTCGACAGCGATGGCTTTGCGCTGGCCGACATCACTGTCGCCGATGGCAAGATCGCGGGCATTGCCGCGCATGACCAGGCAGCGGCACCAGCCGATGCCGTCGATCTCGGCGGCCGCATCGTTCTGCCCTGCTTCGTCGATTGCCACACGCATATCGACAAGGGCCATATCTGGCCGCGAAAACCCAATCCGGATGGCACCTTCATGGGCGCGCTGAACGCCACCGGCGCTGACCGCGTAGCCCGTTGGAGTGCCCAGGATGTGGCCCGGCGGATGGATTTCTCGCTGCGCTCTGCCTACGCGCATGGCACCAGGGCACTGCGCACCCACATCGACAGCGTCGCGCCGCAGGAGGAGATTTCCTGGCCGGTGTTCGAGACGATGCGCGAGGCATGGCGTGGCCGCGTCGAATTGCAGGGCGCCTGCCTGCTCGGCATCGAGGGCGTGCGCGACAGAAAATGGTTCGACAGGCTGGCGAAACGGGTTGCCGCCGCTAAGGGCGTGCTCGGCGTCGTTACCTACATGGTGCCGGACCTGGAAGAGCTGCTCGACCAGGTCTTCGCGCAGGCGATCAAGCATGGCCTCGATCTCGATTTCCATGCCGACGAGACGGACGATGCCGCCGCGATCTCGCTGAAGAAGATCGCCGAGGCGGCACTGTGGAACGGCTTCGAGGGCAACATCCTCGTCGGCCATTGCTGTTCGCTGGCGCGGCAGCCCGATCTCGATGTGCTGGACACGCTGGACAAGGTGGCGAAGGCCGGCTTAGCCGTCGTGTCGCTGCCGATGTGCAATCTCTATCTGCAGGATCGGCGCACGGATCAGACCACGCCGCGCTGGCGTGGCGTGACGCTGCTGCATGAGATGAAGGCGAGGGGCATTCCGGTCGCCGTCGCCTCCGACAACACGCGTGACCCGTTCTACGCCTATGGTGATCTCGACATGCTGGAGGTCTACCGCATGGCGACGCGCATCCTGCATTTCGATCATCCGGTCGCGGACTGGCCGCAAACCGTCAGCGCGACGCCGGCCAGCGTTATGCGGCTCGACGGGTTCGGCACGCTTGCCGCCGGCGGCGATGCCGACTTCATCCTGTTCAAAGGTAGGAGCTGGACCGAATTGCTGTCGCGGCCCGAATCGGATCGCATCGTCGTGCGCGGCGGGCGCGCGATCGACCGGCAGTTGCCCGACTATGCCGAACTCGACGGACTGATGGTGGAATGATGGACGTCTCGGCGCTCAAACGCGATCTCGAAGGCCTGAAGATCGACGACAATCCAGCCATCGTCCAGCAGAAGAGCCGCGATTTCTACTGGTACAGCCCTGTGCTGAAGCGGCAGCTCGACCATGTCACCGGCGATCTCATCGTGACGCCGAGGAACGAGGCCGAACTGGTCCGCCTGCTGGCCGCCTGTTATCGGCATGGCGTACCGGTGACACCGCGCGGCAGCGGCACCGGCAATTACGGCCAGGCGATGCCGCTGTCGGGCGGCGTGGTGCTCAATCTTGCCGAGATGAACGAGATCAAGTCGATCGCGCCGGGCCGTGTCGTGACCGGACCCGGTGCGATCCTGGCCGATATCGACAAAGCGACGCGGGCGCATTCCGGCCAGGAGCTGCGGCTGTCGCCCTCCACCTACAACACTGCCTCGATCGGCGGCTTCATCGCCGGCGGCTCGGGCGGCGTCGGCTCGATCAATTTCGGCGGGTTGCGCGATTTCGGCAATGTGCTGCGCCTGCGCGTGGTGACCATGGAGGCCGAACCGAAGGTGCTCGAACTAACCGGCGAGGATCTGCACAAGGTGACCCACGCCTACGGCACCAACGGCATCATCACGGAAGTCGAGATGCCGCTGACCGCTGCCTATGAGTGGGTCGATGTCATCGTCGGCTTCGACAAGTTCATGGACGCGGCGCGCTATGGCAATGCGCTAGCGTGCCAGGACGGCATCCTGACCAAGCTGATCACGCCGATCGCGGCACCCGTGCCGCAGCTTTATTTCAAGCGGCACCAGAAATTCCTACGGGAAGGGCAGAGCATCTGCGTCGTCATGGTGGCGCGGCATGGGCTGGATGCCTTCCTCACCTTCACCCGCCGCGCCGGCGGCGAGTTGATCTTCAATGCCGCGACGGCAACGCCGGAGGAGAAAAAGGGTCTGCCGCCGGCCTATGAGCTGGCCTGGAACCACACAACGCTGAGGGCGCTGCGGGTTGACCCTTCGATCACCTACCTGCAATCGCTCTATCCCTTTCCAAATCAGCTGGCGCTGGTCGAGAAAATGGATGCGATGTTTCCCGGCGAAGTGTTCTCGCATCTCGAGTTCGTGCGGCTGGACGGCAACATCACCTGCTTCGGCCTGCCGCTGGTCAAGTTCACCACCGAGGCGCGGCTCGACAAGATCATCCGTCTGCATGAGGACAATGGCTGCCCGATCTTCAACCCGCACCGCTACACGCTGGAAGAGGGCGGCATGAAGCAGACCGACGCGGTGCAGCTCGCCTTCAAGCGCGAGACCGACCCCCAGGGGCTGCTCAATCCCGGCAAGATGATCGCCTGGGAAAACCCGGATTATGACTATCGTTCGGGGCGAACCTTCCTTTTCAAGGGGCTGCAAAAGGCAGGGTGAGACGATGACCGGCGCATGGCGTTGTACCCCCCTCTGGCCTGGCGGCCCGGGCCCTTCGCTGTCGCTCCGGGCGTTCGTCGCTCGGAAAGCCAAGCAATTGGCTTCCCGTCCGCTGCGCGGACCACTCGTCACCCCCCGCAAGGGGGGAGATCGGACTGCCGCATTGCTTTCGCCAATCATCAACACCGCAGTTTGGTCGCAACAAAAAAGCTGCCAATCTCACCCCTTGAGGGGGAGATGCCCGGCAGGGCAGAGGGGGGCGCCTCGCGCTAACATAGGGGATGTTTCACCGTGAACATCCTCGTCCTCTACGCCCATCCGGTCGAGACCAGCTTCAATGCCGGACTGCACCGGATGATCGTCGAGCGGCTGACGGCGGCGGGTCATGCGGTCGATGACTGCGATCTCTACGCCGAGGATTTCGACCCGCGGCTGACGCACCAGGAGAGGCTGGATTATCACAATCGGCGCGGCCCCGAAGACCCGGCGGCGCCCTATGTCGAGCGCCTGTTGCGGGCCGATGCGCTGGTGCTTTCCTATCCGGTCTGGAACTACGGCTTCCCCGCGATCCTGAAAGGCTTCTTCGATCGCGTCTTCCTGCCCGGCGTGTCGTTCAAGCTGGTCGACGGCAAGGTGCAGCCGTCATTGCACAACATCAAGAAGGTCGCGGCCGTCACCACGTACGGCGGCAGCCGGTTTCGCGCCATGCTGATGGGCGATCCGCCGCGCAGGCTGATCAAGCGCATGCTGCGCGCCACCGTGAAACCCGGGGCGCCGGTGACTTATCTCGCGCATTACGCGATGAACCTGTCGACCGACGACAGCCGCAAGGCCTTCATGGCCAAGACCGCGGCCAGCATGGATGCCTTCTGATGCGCGCGCTGGTCGTCTATTGCCATCCGGTGCCGGAGAGTTTTTGCGCCGCGATCCGCGATACCGCTGTCGAAGTGTTGACGCAAAGAGGCTGGGAGGTGCGGCTGCTCGACCTCTATGCCGAGAAATTCGACCCGGTGATGGGCTGCGAGGAGCGGCGTGGTTACAATTACCAGGCGCCGCGCGACCCGGCGCTGAAGCCGCATTTCGAGCTGCTCAACTGGGCCGAGGCGATCCTCTTCGTCTATCCGACCTGGTGGTACGGGCTGCCGGCGATGCTGAAGGGCTGGCTCGATCGCGTTTGGGCGACCGATGTCGCCTTCAAGCTGCCAGCGGGCAAGGGACGGATCAAATCGCTGATGACGCATGTAACCAAGGTCGGCGTCATCACCACCTGCGGCGCGCCGACCTGGTGGAGTGTCGTTGTCGGCCAACCCGGGCGCAAAACCCTGCTGCGCGGCATGCGGGCGCTCTGCGCGACGCGCTGCAGGACATTTTTCCTGGCGCATTATCTGATGGATGCCTCGACGCCACAATCGAGGACGGCGTTTCTGGCGAAGGTGAGGGCGAAGCTGGAGCGGTTTTGAGGAAATTAGCGTCCTTCTCCCCGTTCCACGGGGAGAAGATGCCGGAAGGCAGATGAGGGGCAGCGCGACTTTCGAATGCTGGCGCCGCCCCTCATCCGGCCTTCGGGCCACCTTCTCCCCGTGGAACGGGGCGAAGGAAGAGCTACGTCTTCGTTCGCTCGGCCTTGGGATCATACATCGGCTTCAGCGACGCCTCTGCTGCAAAACGTTCGCCGGCGATCTCGATCTCGTAGGACGAGGCCAGCACATCGGCCTCGCTCTCGCCGGGGCATGGCACATAGCCGAGCCCGATGGCACCGCCGAGATAATGGCCGTAATTGCCCGAGGTGATCGGGCCGACGATCCTGCCGTCGCGCAGGATCGCTTCGTTGTGGAAGAGCAGCGGCTGCGGGTCCTTCAGGCGGAATTGGATGAGCCGGCGTGAGAGTCCGGCCTCCTTCTTGCGCAGCACAGCATCACGGCCGATGAAATCGCCCTTGGCCGTCTTCACTGCGAAGCCCAGGCCGGCTTCCAGGACATTGTCCTCGTCGGTGATGTCGTGGCCGAAATGCCGGAAGGCCTTTTCGATGCGGCATGAATCCAGCGTGTGCAGGCCGCAGAGTTTCAGGCCGACATCGGTACCGGCCTCCTCGATCGCCTCGAAGACATGGGCGGCCTGATCGGTCGAGACATAGAGCTCCCAGCCGAGTTCGCCGACATAGGTGACGCGGTGGGCGCGGGCGATGCCCATGCCGATCTCGATCTCCTGGAACGTGCCGAACGGATTGTTCTCGTTGGAAAAATCGTTGGGGCTGACCTTCTGGATCAGCTTTCGGGCGTCCGGACCCATCAGGCAAAGTACGCTTTCGGCCGCGGTCACATCGGTGATGACGACGAATTCCTCGCCGACATGCCGTCGCAGCCAGGCGAGATCACGTTGCAGCGTGGCGCCCGGCACGACGAGGAAGTAGGCCGTGTCCGATAGCCTGGACACGGTGAGGTCGCTCTCGATGCCGCCGCGCCGATTGAGCATCTGGGTGTAGACGATCTTGCCCGGCGCCACGTCCATGTCGTTGGCGCAGAGCCTTTGCAGGAAAGCGCAAGCGTCGCGGCCCTCGACGCGGATCTTGCCGAACGAGGTCATGTCGAACATGCCGACCTTGTCGCGGACCGCCAGATGTTCCTCGCGCTGGTTGTCGAACCAGTTCTGCCGCTTCCAGGAATAGCGGTATTCGCGCTCCTGTCCCTCACGGGCGAACCAGTTGGCCCGCTCCCAGCCCGCGACCTCGCCGAACACGGCGCCGCGCGCCTTCAGGTGTTCATGCAGCGGCGAGCGCCGGACATTCCTGGACGTTGCCATCTGCCGATAGGGGAAGTGATCGGCGTAGAGCAGGCCAAGCGTTTCGGAGACGCGCTCCTTGAGATAGCGGCGGTTCTTCTGGAACGGCTGGGCGCGGCGGATGTCGACTTCCCACAGGTCGAACGGTGCTTCGCCGTCGTTGATCCACTGCGCCAGCGCCATGCCGGCGCCACCGGAAGAGACGATGCCGATCGAATTGTAGCCGGTCGCCATCCAATAGCCCCGCAGTTCCGGCGCCTCGCCGAGATAATAGCGGTCGTCGGGAGTGAAACTCTCGGGGCCGTTGAAGAAGGTGTGGATGCCGGCGGTGGCCAGCATCGGCATGCGGTTGACGCCCATTTCGAGGATGGGTTCGAAATGGTCCATGTCCTCGGGAAGCTGGTCGAAGCAGAAATCCTCGCGGATGCCGTCCATGCCCCAGGGCTTGGCCACCGGTTCGAAGGCGCCGAGCATCATCTTGCCGGCGTCTTCCTTGTAGTAGGCGCACTCGTCCGGCACGCGCAGCACCGGCAGGCGGCCGAGACCGGGGATGGGTTCGGTGACAAGGTAAAAATGCTCGCAGGCGTGCAGCGGGATGGTGACGCCGTTCTGGGCGCCCAGTTCGCGCGCCCACATGCCGGCGCAGTTAACGACGATGTCGGCCTCGATCATGCCCGTTTCGTCACCTTGCGCCCAGGATACGCCGGTGACGCGGCCGGCCCTGGTGTGGACTTTTGTCACCTTCACATTCTCGACGATGGTGGTGCCGCGCTGGCGCGCGCCCTTGGCCAGCGCCATGGCGATGTTGGCCGGGTCGCACTGGCCGTCGAGCGGCAGATGCACGGCGCCGACGACGTCGGAGACATTGAGATGCGGATACATCTCACTGACTTCGCTGGGCGAAATCTCGCGCACGTCGACATCGAAGGCGCGGGCCAGCGAGGCCTGTCGATAGATCTCGTGCTTGCGCTCCTCGGTCAGGGCCACGGTGATCGAGCCGACTTGGCGCATGCCGGTTCCGACCTCGGTCTCGGCTTCCAGCTTGACATAGAGGTCGGCCGAATATTTGGCCAGCCGCGTCATGTTCTGCGAGCCGCGCAACTGGCCGATCAGGCCAGCGGCGTGCCATGTCGTACCCGACGTCAACTGCTTGCGCTCGAGCAGCACGATGTCGGTCCAGCCGAGCTTGGCAAGGTGATAGGCGACCGAACAGCCGGAGACGCCGCCGCCGATGATGACCGCCCTTGCCTTGGCAGGGATGGCCTTGGTGGGGATGGTCGTCATGCGGCCTCGCGGCGATAGCTGGAAGCAAAACGGCGCAGCCGCAGCGCTGCTTCCCGCAGCACGGGCTCAGGCTGGCAGAGGCTGATGCGGATGTGGCCGGCGGCGGCCTCGCCGAAGCTGGAGCCGGGCATCACGCCGACATTCTCCTTGTCAAGCAAGGCCCAGGCGAATTTCTCGTCGTCGGGTTCGACATTGGATATGTCGAGCATGACATACATGCCGCCCTCGGAACCGCGCACGGTGACATCGTTCATGCCGCGCACGGCCTCGATGAAGACGGTGCGGCGCGCCGCGTAGCGCTCGGCGATGTCCTTGACGCCATAGCGGTTCTCCAGCGCCTCGGCGCAAGCGATCGAGATGAAGGCCGGCAGGCCGTAGGTCGTCACCAGGTTGAGGTTGATCAGCAGCGTGATCATCTCGCTGGGACCGGTCAGCCAGCCCATGCGCCAGCCGGTCATGCCATGGCTCTTGGACATGGAATTGATGACCAGCGTGCGCTTGGCCATGCCGGGCAGCGAGCGCGGCGAGACGTGCTCGCCGCCGCCGAGCGTCCAGTAGACCTCGTCCGACAGCAGCCAGAGGTCGTGCTCACGGCAAATCTCGGCCAGCTGTTCCAGCCGCTCGCGCGAATAGACGGCGCCTGTCGGGTTGTTCGGCGTGTTGATCAGGATGGCGCGCGTGTTGGGCCTGATCGCCGCGCGGATCATGTCGGCGCGGGGCTGGAAGCCATCCTCGGCCGGCGTCTCGACGACGGTGAAACTGGCGCCGGCGGCGCTGAACGTATTGGGATAGGTCGCGTAGTAGGGCGCCACGACGATGGCATGGTCGCCCTGGTCAAGCACGGCCTGCACGGCCGCGTAAAGGGCGGCCTGGCCGCCCGGCGTTGCGATCACCTGATCCGGCAGCGTCTCGATGCCCGTGCAGGCGTTCGAGGCCGCGGCCATCGCCTTGCGCAGGCGCGGCAGGCCGGGCAGCGGGGTATAGTGGTGATTGCTGCCGCGAACCGCGGTCACGCAGGCTTCGATCGTTTCCGAGGGCGTGTCGAAATCATGATCGCCGACCGACAGCATGATGATGTCTTCGCCAGCTTCCTTGCGTGTCCAGGCGGCGAAATGAACCTCCCAGCCATCCTTGCCGGAAGGTACGATACCGGAAATGCGCGATGATGGTCTTGGCATTATTGAACTCCCGAAATCTCATAGCCGATCGCGCAGGGCCGCTATATGCGGCGGCCCGACTTCGCAGCAACCGCCGACGATAGTAGCGCCGGCTTCGACCCAGCCGGTCGCCTGGTGGGCGTAGGCATCAGGGCCAAGGTCATGGCGCGCGTGCAGAACATCCACCGTGCCGCCGTGCTTCAGCGCTTCGGTGGAGGTGAAGCCATTGGCATAGGCGCCGACCGGGCCGCCGAGGTCGATCAGTTCAGGCAAAGCGGCGCCGATCGCTTCCGGCCGGCAGCAATTGAGCAGCCGCGCTGCGACGGTCAGGCCATCAAGCGCGCTGGACGCGCCGGCTATCGTCTCGCCGCTGCGCAAGCGCGGCGCGCCATGGTCGGCAAGTGTCCATGATACCCACACGGGCTTGCCGCTTTCCAATGCAGCGGTGACGGCCGCGCGCGCTTCGTCGGACGAGGCCATCGTCTCGCACAAGAACAGATCGACGCCATCCGCCTGCTCGGCAACGATGCGGCGGTAGATGTCGAGCGTTTCCTGATAGGAAATGGTCAGCGCCGGGGCGTAGCTGCCGAAAAGCGGCGACAGGCAGCCGGCGATCGTGGCGTCGCCGGCTTCATCGCACGCCTGCCTGGCCAATTCGATGCCGCGCCTCTGCAGGGGCTCGAACAGGTCTTCGGCACCCTCGCGCGCCAGGCGTTCGGGCGTCGCCGAATAGGTGTTGATGGTGATGACGCGCGCGCCGGCGCGGATGAATTCCGCGTGCAGGCCGCGCACGAGGTCGGGTTCGTCGATCAGCACCCTGGCCGACCATAGCGGCGTCGGCTCGGACTTGCTGCGCCGCACCAGTTCCTGGCCCATGCCGCCATCGGTGAGAATGACCTTCTTCATGCGCGCAGCCTCTGGTTCTTCGGATCCCACAGGGGTTCGTCCTTCTGTACGATCGCCTTGAAGCGATCGCCGAAGATTTCGACTTCGACGGCGGTACCGGGTTCGGTCAAATCTGCGCGCAGCATGCCGAGCGCGATCGATTTGTCGATGCGATGGCCCCAGCCGCCCGATGTGGTCTCGCCGACGATCTGGCCATCGTTCCACAGCGTCGACATGTAGGGCGCGTCGCAATCGCCGGGGTTTTCGACGACCAGCGTGACGAAGCGCTTCTTCACGCCTTGCTGCTTCTCGTTCTGCAGCGCGACCTTGCCGCGGAAGTCGGGTTTTTCCCATTTGACGAAGCGCTCAAGCCCGCCCTGCAGGATGGAATAGTCGGTCGACAGGTCACCTTTCCAGGTGCGGTAGCCTTTTTCGAGCCTGAGCGAATCCAGCGCGTACATGCCGAATGGTTTCAGCCCATGGTTTTGTCCCGCAGCGCAGATGGCGTCGAAGATGGCGGCGGTATCGTCGACCCTGGTGTGGATTTCCCAGCCGAGTTCGCCGGCGAAGGAGACGCGCACGAGCTTCGCCCAGCGGCCGGCGATCTTGGTTTCCTGATGCGTCAGCCATGGCAGCGTCAGGTCGGCGTCGCAGATCTCTGCGAGGATTTTACGCGAATTGGGTCCGGCCAGGATCTGGGTGGAGAATTCCTCGGTCCGGTCGATCAGCTTGAAGGTCGCGTCTTCAGGCATGCGCGATTTCAGCCATTCGAAATCGTGCCACTGCGCCACCGCCGCGGTGATCAGCGTCATCAGGTTCTCGTCGTGGCGCACCACGGACATTTCGGTGACGATGCGGCCCTTGTCGTCGGCGAAATATACGAGGCCGATGCGGCCGGGTTTCGGCACCAGCCCGGTGACCTGCAGACCGAGCCATTCTGCCGCTCCCGGCCCATCGAGGTTGAAGCGCGAGAACCCAGGCAGGTCGAGGATGCCGGCGGCGTCGCGCACGGCGAGGCACTCTTCGCGCACGCGATGCTGCCACGGCCCGTCGCGGCGGAAGGTCAGCGTGGCTTCCTCGGAGATGTCGTCGCCGTCCTGCGCGTACCATGTGGCGCGCTCCCAGCCATTATAAGCGTCGAAGCGGGCACCCAGCGCCTTGATGCGATCGTGGATCGGCGACAGCTTGCGGTCGCGGCCCGCTGGCCAGGCATGGCGCGGAAACTGGATGGCGTATTCGTTGCCATAGATTTCCATGCCCTTGGCGACGCAATAATCCGGTGCCGAAGCGAAAGAGGTGAAGCGGCGCGGATCGCACGACCACATGTCCCATTCGGTCTGGCCTTGCGTGACCCATTCGGCGAGCACCTTGCCGGCACCGCCGCCCTGGGCAATGCCGAAGGTGAAGACGCAGGCTTCGAAGGCATTGGGAACGCCTGGCATCGGGCCGATCAGCGGGTTGCCGTCCGGTGCGTAGGGGATCGGTCCGTTGATGACCTTGGACAGGCCGGCGGTGCCCAGGATCGGCACGCGGGCGACGGCATCGGCCAGATAATGTTCCAGCCGGTCGAGATCGTCAGGGAAGAGCTGGAAGGAGAAATCGTCCGGCATCGGATCGTTATGATCAGCCCAATGCGCGCGGCAATTGCGCTCATAGGGGCCGAGATTCATGCCGGCCTTTTCCTGGCGCAGATAGTAGGACGTGTCGACATCGCGCAGCAGCGGCAGCTTCTTGCCCTGTTCGTTGGACCAGGCGGCGAGTTCGGGGATTTCCTCGAACAGGATGTATTGGTGGCTCATCACCATCATCGGCACCTCGCGTCCGAACATCCGGCCCACTTCGGCGGCACGATAACCGGCGGCATTGACGACGATTTCGCAACGGATATCGCCTTGCGCCGTGGCGACCACCCATTCGTCGTTCTCGCGGCGCACGCCAGTGACGGGGCAGAAACGGATGATCTTGGCACCCATGTCGCGCGCGCCCTTGGCCAGCGCCTGGGTCAACTGCGCCGGGTCGATGTCGCCGTCGCTGGGGTCGTAGAGCGCGCCTTCCAGGTCATGCGTTTCGATAAAGGGATAGCGGCGCTTGATCTCGTCGACGCCGACCACGTCGATGTCCATGCCTTGGTGGCGGCCCATGCCCTTGGCGCGCTGGAACTCCTGCATGCGCTCCTTCGAATGGGCGAGCCGCAGCGAGCCGGTGACGTGATAGTTCATGGGATAGTCGACCGCGTCGGCCAGGCCCCGATAAAGCTCGGTCGAATAGCGCTGCATGTTCATCAGCGACCAGGACGAGGAGAAGGTCGGCACATTGCCGGCCGCGTGCCACGTCGAACCGGAGGTCAGCTCGTTCTTCTCCAGGAGTACGCAGTCGGTCCAGCCAGCCTTGGCGAGATGATAGAGCGCGGAAGTGCCGACCACGCCACCTCCGATGATCACCACGCGCGCCGTGCTCGGCAAACCCGCCATGTTCTTCTCCCAACTTGAAACCTAATAGACCGGTGGCGAAACCACCCAGATGACAACCGCCGGCTCGGTGCCTGGATTGCGCCAGCGATAGGGCTTGCCTTCGAAGCGGAAGGAATCGCCTTCGCCGAGCCGATGCCAGACACCCGCTATCTCGATCTCGAAAATGCCCGAGGCGATATAGCCGGCCTCCTCGGTCGGCCGCAGCTGCTCGGTCTTCATCTCCGCGCCAGCCGCGAAGATCGAGCGCACCATTTCAAAACTACCACTGAGATCGGGCGACAGGAGTTCTTCCACCAGGCCGGATTCGCTGGTGCCAAGCGAGCGGCGCCTGCCGGCACGCACCACCACGCCGCGCTCGCTCTCGACAGGCACCTCATGGCTGAAGAACAGGCTGATCGGCACGCCGAACAATTCGGCGAAAGCCCTGAGGTCGCCGACCGATGGCGTCGAGAGGCCACGTTCGACCTGGCTGACCCAGCCAACCGAACGGCCGAGTTTCAGCGCGATCTCGGCCAGCGTCAGCCCGCGAACGCGGCGCAAGGCTCTGATGTCGCTGGCCAGCACGCGTTCGTCGGACCCCTGCAGTGTTCGTGCGGTCGTCGGGGGCAAAACGCTCTTCATGAAAATTCCCATCCGAATTTCATGAGAAATCAAGCTTATGAAAAAATCAAGTAGATTTTCACCAATGCTCAAGATTTGCTTGCAGGACTTTGACGGTTCATGCAAAGGCTCCGCCGCGAGCGGCGAATGGGGACGTCCGATCGCGGTAGCTAAGGGACGGCCCATGCTGGAAAAGAAGGCTCGAATCGCGGTTGAGGCCGAGATCGTCGACGACGCGATCCTATCGCGCCGTTCGGTGCGTGCATTTTTGCCCGACATGATCGACGACGAGACGATCCGGGACATTCTGACGGTTGCGGCACGTGCTCCATCCGGCACCAACATGCAGCCATGGCGGGTCTACGTCACCAAGGGCGAGACCAAGCAACAGATATCGGATGCCATCCTGAATTCCGGCATCCGCGCCGAGAAGGCCGAATGGGACGAGTACCGCTATTATCCCACGCAGTTCTTCGAACCGTATCTCACCCGCCGACGAGCCAACGGGTTCGGCCTCTATGGCGCGCTCGGTATCGGTCGCCGCGAGGTCGACAAGATGCGTGCCCAGCACGACCGCAACTTCGTCTTCTTCGACGCGCCGGTCGGCATGGTCTTCACCATCGACCGCCGGCTCAACCAGGGCTCGTGGATCGATTACGGCATGTTCCTGCAGAACATCATGGTCGCGGCGCGGGGCAGGGGCCTGCACACGTGCCCGCAGGCGGCCTTCGCGCCCTATCACCGGCAGATCCGGCCGGTGCTCAACATTCCCGACGAGGAAATCGTCGTCTGCGGCATGGCGCTGGGCTATGAGGACATTTCCAAGCCCGAAAACGCCTTCCGCACCGACCGCGTGCCGCTCGAGGAATGGGTTACGTTCAGCGAATAGCCGGCCGCGACAGGCTGCGGCACTATTTCGTATTCATCTGCGCGCCATGACCGCTGACATGGGCGCCGTCCTGTGGCGTCAGCTTGAGATAGGCTGATAGTGCGCAGAGCGTGATGACGCCCTCGATCGCGAACAGAATCCGGAAATCGCCGATCACGGCAGGCCCGCCGCCGGCCAGGAACGACAGCATGGCCGCCGCAAGGCCGACGCTGATCGCCACTGCCAGTTGCCAGAGGATGTAATAGAGCGCGCTGAAGCGGGCGAGTTGGTCGGGAGCGATGTCGGAATAGGCGAGGTTGCCGGTCGAGGCCCATTGCACCGAGCGGAAGACGCCGAAAACGAAGATGTAGCCAAGCACGATCCAGACCGGCGTCGCCGCCTGCATCAGGGCGAAGCCCGCAACCATCGCGGCGACGATCGGCGTGTTGACGACCAGCACGCGGCGGAAGCCGAAGCGGTTGAGGACGCGCGGCATGAAGAAACGCATGACCACCGAGCCGAGCGCGGCAACGAAGGTCAGCGATCCCGCCTGCACCGCGCTCATGCCGAACCCGAGCTGGAACATCAGCGGCAGCAGGAAGGCGACGGAACTGAGGCCGATCGTGTCCAGGCCGCCGCCGGTGAGAAACGAGATGCGGAAGGTGCGGATGCGCAGCAGCTTGAGGTCGAGCAGGGGATTGGGCACGCGCAGGCAGTAGAGCGAGGCGATCGACAGGATGATGACCGCCAGCGCCAGTTCGCCGGCAATCATGCCGCCGGCGGCATCCTTGGCGGCAAGCGAGTCCATGCCGAAGACAAGCAGGACCATGCCGCTGCCGACCAGCAGAAAACCGGGAAAATCGAACCGCGTGCGAACGGGCTTGGTCACCGTCGGGAACAGCGAGGCGGCAAGGATCGCCGCCGCCAGCGCGAACGGCACATTGATGAAGAAAATCCAGCGCCAGGAAATGTAGGTGGTCAGCGCGCCGCCGACGAGCGGGCCGACCAATGGCCCGGACTGGCTGGCCAGCGAGATGTACATATTGATCTTGAGCGTGCGGCTGCGCGGAAAGCTCGACAGGATGACGACCTGGCCGAGCGTGCCCATCAGCGCACCGCCGAAGCCCTGCAGCGCGCGGGCGCCGACCAGTGTCCAGATATCATCGGCCAGGCCGCAGAGCGCCGACGAGCTAGCGAACACCAACAAGGCAAAGCAGTAGACGTTGCGCAGACCGAAGCGGTCGGCGGCCCAGCCGCCGAGCGGCATGGAGATGATCAGGCTGGCGACATAGACGGTGATCAGCAGGCCGAGCTGGCTCGGCGGACGACCGAGGCTTTCGCCGATGCCGGGCAGTGCCGTCACCACGACATTCTGGTCGAGGCTGGTCATGAACACGCCGCAGGCGACCGTCAGCGGCAGCAGGAGCAAGGCTCGGGCCGACATATCGGCGCGATCCGTGGCGCCGGCGGATAGTTCTGCGGTCATGGGGATGTTCGAACCAAACGAATGCGCCGACTCTTAAAGACGGGATTTTTATGCCCCTCGGACCGGTTGGGCGGCCATTTTTTTCCACCATGGACGCACGCGGCAGGATTCTCTAGCTGCAGAACCGGCTGGTGTTGATGCCAGAAGCAATTGCTCTACTGCACCTCGTAGCCGACTTCCTCGCTGGCATGGCAGAGCGCCTTCCAGAACGAGCGGGCGAACGATCGAAAGACGTAGATGTCGAACTCGTCGGCGCCGGTGCGCTGGATCTGGGCGAAGACATCGTGATGTGCAGTCGAGCGGCCGGCGCCTATGGGAAAGGCCGGCAGCGCGAAGTCGATGGCGAAGAATTTCGCCAGCACCCATTCGGCCTTCGGCCCGGCGATGCGGATCGCGGTGCGGCCATGCGACAGGTCCGTCACCGTGCCGATGGCCGGTGTCACCGCCTTGGCGAAGGCGGCGGCCAGGCCTTCGGCCTCGTCGGCCACGGTGAATTTTCCCGGCGCGAAGCCGAACACCGACTTCACGCCGTCGCTCAGGCCGCCGCCGGCACCGTCGGGCAACGCAAGGCCGGTGACTGTGCGGATGGCAGCGATCAGCTTCTTCTCCTCGCCTGGCCATGCCGCGAGCTGCACGATCGAGCCCGGCCTTGTCTCGGTCAGGAGGATCTCGACGCCGTGCTCGAAATTGCCGTGCGAGCCGGTGTGAAACTCCGGCTCAAGGGGAGATTGGCGCTCAACCATGCATGCGGGTCCCTTCCGGATCGTAGAAATGGTTGGAGACGATCTCGACCGGCCCGAAGCGATTGCGCAACGGATCGGAGACGTAGGCACGCGTGCCGTGCCTTGCCTTGCCGCCCTTGACTAGCGCCAGCGCGATATGCTTGCCGAGCGCCGGCGAATAGCAGCAGGCGGTGATGTGGCCGATCGAGCCGTGCGGATTGGCTTCGTCAACCTCCTCGACGATGTGCGCACCACCATTGAGCGGCCGGTTGTCCAGCGCGATCAGGCCGACCAGTTCCAGCCGGTCGGCCGCGATCAGGCCTTCGCGGTCCATCATGGCCGAGCCGATGAAGGGCTTCTTCTTCGACAGCATCCAGTCTAGATGCAGATCGCGCGCCGTGGTGCGGCCGTCGATCTCGGCGCCGGTGACATGGCCCTTTTCGATGCGCATCGTGCCGAGCGCCTCGAGCCCGTAGGTGACCAGCCCGAACGGCTTGCCCGCCTCGATCAGCGCTTCCCAGACATGCGTGCCATGGCCGGCGCCGCAATAGACCTCGAAGGCCATTTCGCCGGAGAAGGACAGCCGGCAGATCATCACCGGGACGCCGGCGATCTCGCCACGCACGATGCCCATGAAGGGCAGCATCGCATTGTCGACAGCGGTGCCGGTGACGCAAGCCCCAAGGATCTGCCTCGCCTTCGGCCCGCCGATCGCGGCGCCCGCCCATTCATCGGTCACCGAGGTGACGTGCACTTTCAGCTCCGGCCAGACCACGTCGAGGAAATATTCCAGATGCTGCATCACCTTGCCGGCATTGGCCGTGGTGGTGGTCATCAGGAAATCCTGCTCGCCAAGCCGCCAGGTGGTGCCGTCGTCGAAGGCAAAGCCGTCCTCGCGCAGCATCAGCCCGTAGCGCGCCTTGCCGACGGCGAGCGTCGAAAACATGTTGGTATAGACGCGGTCGAGGAAAGCGGCTGCGTCGGGACCTTGCACGGCGATCTTGCCCAGCGTCGAGACATCGACGATGCCGGCGCTTTCGCGCGTCGCCTTGGCTTCGCGTACATAGGCCTGCTCGACCGTCTCGCCGGCATGGCCGTAGATCATCGGCCGGTACCAGAGGCCGGCGGAATACATCGTCGCGCCGTTGGCGAGGTGCCAGTCATGCATCGGCGTCAGCCGTTCAGGCTTCAGGTCGCCGAAACGCTCGGCCGCCAGCGAGCCGATCGACACCGGCGCGAAGGGCGGCCGGAAGCGTGTCGTGCCGACCTCCGGGATCGGCTTGCCCAGCGCCTCGGCCATGATGGCGAGCCCGGGGACGTTGGAGCTCTTGCCCTGGTCGGTCGCCATGCCGAGCGTGGTGTAGCGCTTGAGGTGCTCGACCGAGACGAAGCCTTCGCGATGCGCCAGCCGCACATCCTCCGCCGTCACGTCGTGCTGGAAATCGACAAAGCTCTTGCCCTTGGCCCTGATCTCGAAAACCGGCGCCGGATCGGGATCGCCAGGTGCTGCCTCAACGGTGGGCAGCGCCGGCGACGTGGCTGTTCCACCAGCCGCCGTGAGCCCGGCAGCGCGGCCTTCGGCGATGGCTTCGGCAGTCGAAAAACTGCCGGTAAAGGCGCCGGCACCAATCCATTGTTGGGTTGGCCATTGTTGTGTAAGCCCCTGTGTGGGCTTCGGTGGCAGGAAGGCCTGCCGGGCTGCGTTCCATTCCGCCCTGGCGCCGGCCTGGCTGGCGAGATGGATCGTCGGCGACCAGCCGCCCGACATCAGCAGGCAGTCGGCGTGGATCGAGCGCGCATCGTCGCTCAGCGTGCCCGTGACCATGTCGAAACGCTGAACCTTGATGCCCGAGAGCGCCTTGCCGCCTTCGGTGGCGACGACGGCATGGCCCGTCAACAGCTCGGCCTCGGCTTCCGCGGCGAGCTTGCGCATCTCGGCCGAAAGCTCGGACCTGACGTCGGCGATGGCGATGATCGCGGCGCCCGCTTTCTTCAAGGCGACCGCCGCGCGATAGGCGCTGTCATTGTTGGTGAACAGCGCGACCCGTTCGCCCGGCAGCACGCCGAACTCATTGGCATAGCGCTCGGCGGCATGCGCCAGCATGACGCCCGGCCTGTCATTGCCAGGGAAGACAAGCGGCCGTTCGAAGGAACCGGTGGCCAGCACGACGGACCTGGCGCGGATCGCCCAGTAGCGATGGCGCGGCTCGCCCTTGGCGGGATGCTCCTTGTGGTCGCTGACCCGTTCGAGCGCGGCAAGCGTGTTGTTGTCGTAGTAACCCCAGACCGTGGTGCGCGGCAGAAGCCGGACATTGTCGCGGCCTGCGAGCTGAGCGACGGTGCGCCGCGCCCAATCGGCGGCGGGCGCGCCATCGATGATTTCATCGGACCAGTTGGCCGAACCGCCGAAACGCGGTTCGAGATCAGCCAGCATGACACGGGCGCCCTGATCGGCGGCTGCCTTGGCGGCCATCAGGCCGGCAGGGCCGGAGCCGACCACCAGCACGTCGCAAAAGGCGTTCATGCGTTCGTAGCGGGCCGGGTCCTTCGCCGATCCGGCGCTGCCGAGGCCGGCGGCACGGCGGATGAAGTGCTCGCAGAACATCCAGAAGCGCGTGCCCTTGAGCGGGCCGACCACCGGTCCCATGAAGGTCTTGTAGTAGAAGCCGGCCGACAGGATCTTGCCGCCGAGCTGGTTGACGGCGTTGATGTCCCAGGCAAGTGAGGGGAAGCGGTTCTGGCTGACGGCGACCAGGCCGTCATGGATCTCGACCATGGTGGCCGGGATGTTGGGCTCGCGCACCTCGCCCTTCAGCACCGTCACCAGCGCATTGGGCTCCTCGACGCCAGCGGTCAGCAGGCCGCGCGGCCGGTGATACTTGAACGAACGCCCGAAAAGCGTGACGCCCTTGGCCAGCAGCGCGGAAGCCAGCGTGTCGCCGGCATGGCCCGTATAAGCAACGCCGTCGAAGGTGAAACGGATGGTCTTCAGCCGGTCGATGCGGCCGCCCGTGTCGGTGCGGCGCGGGCTCATGCCTTGTCCTCCGCCTTGCGGCGGGCAGCCGAACCGTGGTCGCCGCGCACGAAGGCGACACTCGAAATCTCATGTGTCAGCGTGTTGCGCACGACGCGCAGATGCGCGCGGCAACCGCCGGAATGCTGCCAGATCTCATTGTGGTCGCCGGCCGGGTTCAGCCGGTCGTAGACATAGGCGTTCCACGCCTCGAAATTCTGCGAGGCGGGATCCGGGCGTTCGCGGTTGCCATCACCCTGGTAGGTGAACTCGATGACGTCGCGCGGGCCGCAATAGGGGCAGGTGATCAACATTCAATTCTACCTAATGCAGCCTGGGGTTCGCACCCTGGCCCTTGTCGTCGATGACGAGGCCGCGGTGGAAACGGTCGAGCGTGAACGGCGCGTTGAAGTCGTGCGGCTCATCCTTGGCGATGGTCCAGGCAAAGGTCCAGCCAGAGGCCGGCGTCGCCTTGAAGCCGCCATAGCACCAGCCGCAGTTGAGATACATGCCGGGCAGGGGGCCGGTGGTGATGATCGGCGAGCCGTCCATCGACATGTCGCAGACGCCGCCCCAGGAGCGCAGCATGCGCACGCGGGCAAGACCCGGGAATAGCGCCAGCATCTCGCTCATCACCTCGTCGACGACGGGCAGGTTGCCGCGCTGGGCGTAGCTGTTGTAGCCGTCGATGTCGCCGCCATAGACAAGGCCGCCCTTGTCTGACTGCGACATGTAGAAATGGCCCATGCCGAAGGTCACGACGGTGTCGATGAAGGGTTTTAGCGATTCCGTGACGAAGGCCTGCAGCACATGGCTTTCGATCGGCATCGTCTCGACGCCGGCCAGTTGCATGACCCGGCCCGTGCTGCCGGCCACCGCGACCGCCACCTTCTTGGCGCGGATGTCTCCGCGCGAGGTGGCGACGCCGGTGACGCGATCGCCGTCGCGCAGGAAGCCGGTGACCTCGCAATTCTCAATGATGTCGACACCGCGCCGGTCGGCGCCGCGCGCATAGCCCCAGGCGACAGCGTCGTGGCGGGCGGTGCCGGCGCGCCGTTGCATCAGGCCGCCAACCACGGGGAAGCGCGCATCGCCGGAGATGTCGAGCGCCGGGATTAGGCGCTTGATCTCGGTCGGCGTCATCAGCTCCGCATCGACGCCGAGATGGCGCATGGCGTTGCCGCGCCGTGCGTAGTCGTCAAACTGGGCCGGCGTGTGCGCCAGGTTCAGGCAGCCGCGCTGCGAGAACATGACGTTGTAGTTGAGTTCGTGCGAGAGGTTCTCCCACAGTTTCATCGAATATTCGTAGAAACGGGTGTTGGCCGGCAGCAGGTAGTTCGAGCGCACGGCCGTCGTGTTGCGGCCGACATTGCCGGAGCCGAGCCAACCCTTTTCCAGCACCGCGACATTGGTGATGCCGTGCTCCTTGGCAAGGTAGTAAGCGGTTGCCAGCCCGTGGCCGCCGCCGCCGATGATGATGACATCATAGGACGCCTTAGGGTCCGGCTTGCGCCAAGCCGGTTTCCAGTCCTTGTTTCCCTTGAGCGCGTTCGCGAGCAGCGAAAGGGCCGAGTACTCTGCCATGTGCACGTTGTCCGGTTCGGGCGATGCGGCAGACTATAGAGCAGGCCGCACGCGCAAAGCCAATATTGCGCCATGGCCTTTCGACTGGCCGACGCCTTTGTCAACGCCCCGACGCGACGGCTTGCCCCATGATATGGCCGTCTTTATCAAGGACAGGCTTTCAAATTGCCTTTGCCGCCCATGAGTCGCCCACAAATCATGCTTTTCCGATTGCTCCGCCTCATCATGGTTCTCATGCTGGTCGTCTCGGCGCCGCCGACGTTCGACGCGGCGGCCCAGGGCGTCGGCCAGGCACCCGCCGGATTGGTCGCCGACCAGCAGAAGATCATCCAGGGCCTGACCACCAAGACCGACAGTTTCGAAAAGCAGACCCAGCAGAATGGCGAGGACGATAGCAGCCTTGTCGATATCCGCCTGCAGCTGGAGGAATTGTCACGGCAATCGCTGAACAGCGCGCTGGCCTTCCGCACGCGCCTTGGCGAGATCAACGCCCGTCTGGAGCAGCTTGGCCCGGCCCCCGCCGCCGGCCAGCCGGAAGAGCCCGATATCGTCAGCGCCGAACGCCAGGCGCTGACATCCGAAAAGGCCGAGATCAACGCGGTCATCTCTCAGGCCCAGGCCCTCTCGATCCGCATCAGCGGGCTGATCGACAAGATCGGCAACATGCGAAGCGAGCTGTTCCGCAATCTTTTGACCAAGCGCTACGTGCTGTCGGACGCGCTGAGCCCGCAGGTGTTTTCCGACGCCCGCGACGAGTTCGGCAATTTCTACAAGGCGGTGTCGTCCTGGCTGAGCTTTGCCTTCAAGTTCAAGTTCCAGGCGATCCTGGCGGCAACCTTCGTGGCGCTCGGCCTGGCGCTGGTGCTGCTGGTCGGCGGCAGGCGCCTGTTCGGGCGGGTGTTCGAAGCCGACCCCACCAATGAGGACCCATCCTATCTCAGCCGCTTGTCGGTGGCCTTCTGGTCGACCTTGCTGCCGACGCTGGCGGTCGCCGCCTTTCTTGGATCGACAATTTTCTTTTTCAATTATTACAATGTGTTGCGCGGCGACATTGGGCTCTTCCTCAACGCGCTGGCGACCGTCATTGGCGTGGTGTTCTGCGTCAACCGGCTGACCAACGCGGCGCTGGAACCGCGGCTGCCGAACTGGCGCCTGATCCCGGTCGAAACCGGGCCGGCGCGCTGGCTGGTGCGCCTGGCCACCGCCATGGCCGTGGTCATCAGCGTCAACACCTTCCTGTCGGTGATCAACGACAAGATGGGCTCGCCGCTGTCGCTGACCATCGCGCGCAGTTTTGTCGCCACCATCGTCGTCGGCATCATCCTGATCCTGATGGCGATGCTGCGGCCGTTCAAGGCGCGCGACGGAAGCTGGCGGCCGTGGCCAGCATGGCTGCGTTACCTGTCGCTGGGCCTTGGCCTGTTCACCATCATAGCAGCCTTGCTCGGCTATATCGGCCTTGCGCTGTTCGTCTCGCTGCAGGTGGTTGTCACCGGCACAGCCTTGATCACCGCCTATATCGGCTTCCTGTCGGCGCAGGCGATCGGCGAGGAAGGCGCTTTCGCCAACACCTTCGTGGGCCGCTGGCTGTCGGCCAATTCCAGCTATGACGACACCGCGCTCGACCAGCTCGGCCTCGTCGTCAGCATCGCCATCAACCTGTTGATCGTGCTGGTGTTCCTGCCGCTGATCCTGTTGATGTGGGGATTCCAGCCCGGCGACATCCAGGCCTGGGCCTACAAGCTCGCGACAGGGATCAACATCGGTTCGGTGACGATTTCGGTCACAGGCATCCTTTCGGGCATCGTCGTCTTCGTCATCGGCTATTTCCTGACGCGCTGGTTCCAGGGTTGGCTCGACGGCTCGGTCATGGCGCGCGGCAAGGTCGATACCGGGGTGCGCAACTCGATCCGGCTGGCGGTAGGCTATGCCGGCGTCGCGCTGGCGGCGCTGGTCGGTATCTCGGCCGCCGGCATCGACCTCTCCAGCCTGGCGCTGGTCGCGGGTGCGCTTTCCCTCGGTATCGGCTTTGGCCTGCAGAATGTGGTGTCCAATTTCGTCTCCGGCCTGATCCTGCTGGCCGAGCGGCCGTTCAAGGTCGGCGACTGGATCGTCGCCGGCGATGTCAGCGGCACCGTCAAGAAGATCAGCGTGCGCGCCACCGAGATCGAAACCTTCCAGCGGCAGTCGGTGATCCTGCCCAATTCCAACCTGATCAACAACGCCGTCGGCAACTGGACGCACCGCAACAAGCTCGGCCGCATCGACATCAAGGTCGGCGTCGCCTATGGCAGCGACGTCAAGCAGGTTCACGCCGTCCTGCTGGACATCGCCCGCAGTCATCAGCTGGTGTTGAAGAACCCCGAGCCCTTCGTGCTGTTTTCCAATTTCGGACCTGCCGCGCTCGAATTCGAAATCCGCGTGTTTTTGGCCGATGTGATGAACGGCAACATCGTTCAGAACGATGTCCGCTTCGCCGTGCTGGAAAAGTTCAGCGACCAGCATATCGAGATCCCCTCGACGCCGCGCGCCGTCGTCGAGGCCCACAAGCCCAAGGCCTGGCCGACCGACGACGACAAGGTCGAGGCCGACTTCGCCGAACAGGAACAAGCCAAGGTTGAGGCCGCGGCCGAGGCAAAAAAGCTCGCCAAATCAGGACGCAAGCTGCGCAAGCCGGATCCCGACTAGACCGGAAGCCGGCAAGCCGAAGCCAATTGCGGCATGAATGCGGCATTCAGTTGCGGTTCAGCTTCCATCTCATATAAGCTCCCATGCAAAGGCGAAAATGCCTTGCGTAATGCAACAGAGGCGGTGGGAACACCGATATTGCAAATGTGGAAGTCTCTCGTCGCTGCCGTCGCCTTGCTCGCCGTGAGCGGCTCGGCCCATTCCGCAAGCGCGGTCAACAAGGACGCCGAGACCCGCACGCTGATCGTGACGGAAGGCGGCAGCAAGACCGACCTTGCGCTGGCCGGCGGTGAAACCGTCGAATTCTGCCAGAATGGCTGCTTCGTCACCTTGCCCAATGGCGACCTCGAAGCGCTGACGGGTTCTGAAACCGTCGAGATCTCCGGCGGCGTCGCCCGCATCAAGTAATCCTGGCGGCATGATTGGAAGGCCGGGCATTTGTCCGGCCTTTTATTGTTTTCGGTAGCGGTTGCTTAACAATGACGCCGGAAATACCACCGCGACAGCCGCCCACAACCGTGCGTTTTAACGTTCGCTACGCCATACCCCGCTATACCAGCCCCAAGACGCCGAAACACGGCGCGCAACGAGATTCCGGTTTCCCGGATCAAACGGCGGCAGGGGCAGGACGTACATGGATGCGCGGTCGGACAGGAACGCAATACCGCTTGCGGTCGATCTCGACGGCACGCTGATCGCGACCGACCTGTTGTGGGAAGGACTGTTCATCCTTCTCAAGAAGAACCCGCTCTATATCTTCCTCGTCCCGTTCTGGGCGGCTGGCGGGCCAGCGCGGCTGAAGCAGGCGATCGCGCAGCGCATCGACATCGATCCCGCGTCGCTGCCTTATCGCGAGCCATTGCTCAACCGCCTTCGCGCCGAATATGCCGAGGGCCGCAAGATCGTGCTGGCGACCGGCACGCCGCGCAAATTTGCCGACGCCATATCGGCCCATCTCGGCATTTTCGACCGGGTGCTGGCTACCGACGGCTTCGACAATCTCACAGCGAGCCGGAAGCGCGCCTCGCTGATATCAGCCTATGGCGATGGCGGTTTCGACTATGCCGGCAACAGCCGCCATGACCTCCAGGTCTTCGACGCCGCGCGCAATGCGATTGTCGTCGCACCCGACCGTCATGCCGCGCGCTGGCAGGCGGCGCATGGCGCCGAAACGATGCCGGCGCCGAAGCCGACATTGCGGACCGTCGTCAAGATGCTGCGTGTGCACCAGTGGCTGAAGAACTCGCTGATCGCGGTGCCGATGGTGCTCTCGCACGAATATTTCAATTCCAACATGATCTGGGAATGCCTGCTGGCGTTCGTGTCGTTCAGCGCGGTGGCGTCGGCGATCTACATCCTCAACGATTTTTTCGATCTGGCGCTCGACCGCAAGCACGTCACCAAACGCAACAGGCCGTTCGCCAGCGGCGCGCTGTCGATCCCCTTCGGCCTTGGCGCGATCGCGGTGCTGCTGGGGATCGGCATTGGCACCGGGGCGTTCCTGTCACTCGAATTCCTGGCCGTGCTTGGCGGCTACATGGTGGTCACGACAGCCTATTCGCTGTCGTTCAAACGCATGCTGCTTGTCGACGTGCTGACGCTTGCCGGCCTCTACACGATCCGGGTGATCGCCGGTGCGGCCGCGACCGGCGTCGACGTCTCGTTCTGGCTGCTCGCCTTCTCGATCTTCTTCTTCCTGTCGCTGGCGCTGGTGAAGCGTTTTGTGGAATTGCGCACCACCGCCATTCCGCCCGGCGAGCGCATTGCCGGACGGGGTTATCGCACCGAGGACCAGGAGATCATCGCCCAGGCCGGCATGGCTTCGGCCTTCTCCTCTGCTCTGGTGCTGGCGCTCTACATGGACAGTGTCGCGGTGCGCGAACTCTATCCACATCCGTGGCTGATCTGGCCGCTGGCGCCGATCGTGCTCTATCTCACCATGCGGGTCTGGATCCTGGCGCGTCGCGACGAAATGCATGACGATCCGGTCGTCTTCATCATCCGCGACTGGCGCAGCCAGATCGTGGTGCTGATCGGCGCGGTGCTGCTGGTCATCGGGGGCTGGTAGGCATGGCTGAACGCTTCCGCAGCTTTGGCCTTGCCACGCCGCCGGCGCCAAGGGCCATCCAGGCCGATGATGCCATCGCGTTGCTGAAGGCTGGTCAGGCCGGCGAAACCTCGCTGCTTGCCTATGGCAATGGCCGTTCCTATGGCGATTCCTGCCAGAACCAGGCCGGCGCGGTGGTCGACATGCGATCCCTGAACCGCATTCGCGGCTTCGATGCCATGACCGGTGTGCTCGAAGCGGATGCCGGCGTGTTGTTGTCCGACATCATCGCGCACGCAGCACCCCACGGCTTCTTTCCGGCAGTGGTTCCGGGAACGCAATTCGTCACGCTCGGCGGCGCCATCGCCAATGACGTGCATGGCAAGAACCATCACCGGCGCGGCACGTTCGGCTGCCACGTGGAGAGTTTCACGCTGCTGCGATCCGACGCAAAAACCTATCGCTGCTCGGCCACCGACAATCCGCGCCTGTTTGCGGCGACCATCGGCGGCATGGGGCTCACTGGCCTGATCCTGTCGGCCTCGATCCGGCTGATGCGGGTTCCTTCGCTCGACATCGTCGAGAAGGCAACGCCGTTTCGCGACCTCGGCGAATTCTTCGATATCGCCGAGGCGGCGGATCAGGCCAATGAATATGCCGTGGCCTGGATCGATCAGCTCGCGGGCGGCCGCCGGAGCGGGCGCGGCCTTTTGTTTACTGGCAACCACGCCGAGCATGGCTCGCATACGGCCGCGCGGGCCGGCGGCAATCTGTCGGTGCCGTTCCAGCCGCCCTTCAACGTGCTCAACCGGCCGTTCCTGACCGTTTTCAACGCCGCCTACCGGTGGAAGAAGGGTCGGACGACAGTGGCGCGCCAGAGCGGTTACCAGGGTTTCTTCTTTCCGCTCGATGGCGTGCGCGACTGGAACCGGCTCTATGGCCCCAATGGACTGTTCCAGCACCAGAGCGTGGTGCCGGAGGAGGCCGCGCGCATCGTCGTGCCGGAATTGCTCGCCGCCGCCAGGCGGGCCGGGCAGGGATCCTTCCTGACCGTGCTGAAGCGCTTCGGCGGAGTCCGCTCGCCGGCACTGCTGTCGTTTCCGCGGCCGGGCTATACGCTGACGCTGGATTTCCCCAACAGGGGGGCGGCGACGCTTGCGCTGCTCGGCGAACTCGACCGCATCACAATCGCGGCCGGAGGGGCGGTCAACCCTTACAAGGATGCGCGCATGGCGGCTTCGACCTTCGCCGCCTCCTTCCCGGACTGGCCGCGGCTGGAAGCGCTGCGCGACCCTGCCTTCATGTCTGATTTCTGGGCGCGCACGGCTGGGAGCATCGACCTGCGGCGACGCCGCGCCGAGGCTGCCGAATAGCTAAAATTGAAATGATTCATGGTTATCGAATGCTTAACACCAAGGTTTACTCAAAACATTCTTCTGAGTTCACGAAATCTTTTGGGGTTTGTATTACTCGATGTCACGGGGCGGGCGCACTGACATGAAATATATCGTCTTCATTCTATTTACGGTCATGACCAATGCCGCTGCGCAGCTCATGCTGAAGCAGGGCATGATGTCGCTTGGGCCGATCTCGTTCGAGGGTGCCAACCCGCTGGTCAAGCTGCTGCAGATCGTCTTCAGCCCGTGGGTGTTCCTGGGGCTTTGCACCTTCGCGATTTCCATGGCCTCGCATCTTTATGTGCTGTCCAAGGTCGAGCTTTCCTTTGCCTATCCGTTCCTCAGCCTCGCCTATGTCGCCGTTTCCTTCTTCGCCTATTTCGTCTTCCGCGAGGACCTCAATGGCTGGCGCATCGCCGGCATCGCCTTCATCTGCGTCGGCACGGTGCTGATCGCGCAGAGTGGTCGCGTGCACGAAGAGGAAACGGCTTCCCTTCCGTCCGACAAGATTCACAATGAGACCGTTCGATGAGACATGTTATTTTCGGTGGTGACGGCTTCGTCGGCCGCCACCTTGCCCCGAAGCTCGTGGCCGATGGCGAAGAGGTCGTCGTTGCCGACATCGCCAGGAGCGACCTTGCGCACTACCGCAACGTCCGATTCGTCACGTGCAACGTCACCGATCTGGCGTCGGTCGCCGCTGTCGGGCTCAAGGCCGACGACATGGTCTACAATCTGTCGGCCAAGATGCTGTCGCCGATCCAGGTGCGCGCCAAGCGGCACGATTTCTTCTTTCCGGTGAATTTTCACGGCACCGAACACATCCTGCAGGCCATGGACAGAGCCGGCGCGCCCAAGCTCGTCCACTACACGACCGACATGATCTACGGCCACACTGTCACCCAGCCGATGACCGAGGAGCATCCGGTCGCGCCGCTCGGCGAATATGGCTGGTCAAAGCAGAAGACTGAGGAACTGGCGGCGGAATGGCGCAAGCGCGGCATGTCGATCTCGCTGTTTCGCCCGCGCCTGATCATCGGGCCCGGCCGGCTCGGCATCCTGGAAAAACTGTTCAAGCTGATCGACTGGAACTTGCCGGTGCCGATGATCGGTTCGGGCAAAAATCCCTATCAGTTCATTTCGGTTTTCGATTGTGCGGAAGCTGCCCGCGCGGCCTGGAAAGCCGGCGTGCCAAACGAGGCCTACAATCTCGGCTCGCTTAATCCTCCGCCGGTCAAGAGGCTGCTTGGCGACTTGATCAGGCATGCAGGGTCGAAATCGCTCCTGATCCCGACGCCGGGCTGGGCGGTCAAGCGCACGCTTGACCTGCTCGATCTCATGAACATGCCGATCATGGATCCGGAGCAGTATCTGATCGCGGACGAGGAATGCGTGCTCGACGTGTCCAAGGCCGAGCGGCAGCTCGGCTGGGTGCCGCAATATCGCGACGAGGACATGCTGATCGCCGCCTACAGCGAGTACCGCGCCAAGAAGGCCGGGCATGCCGTCGCCACCAAACATGTGCCCGCCGAATAGCGGGTTTGCCAACAGCTTATGGCGCACGACTCTGGTCGTAAGCGCGGACAGGGAGATTGAAATGACCGTCATGGCCAAGCCCGAACAGACGAATGCGCGTACCATGGTCAACGCGCCGGCGCTGTCGCCCGCCACCATCGCCAAGCCCGACCTGATCAGCGTCGAGCAGGCCAAGGCGATGGACATCGCGGCAATGACCGACCTGTTCAAGGCGCATCTCAACCCCGGCCAGCTGCATTTCATGAAGCTGCTCGGCTTCCACAAGATCAAGATCGAGCGTGCCGAGGGCATGTTCTACATCGACCAGAACGGCCGCAAGATTCTCGATTTCTTCGGCGGCTTCGGGTCGCTGGCCTTCGGCCACAACCATCCGCGCATCCTGGAAGCGCGCAAAAAGTTCCAGGAGGAGAAGCGCCAGGAAATCGCCATCGCCTTCATGTCGCAATATGCGGCGGCATTGGCGCACAACCTCGCCAAATGCTCGCCCGGCGATCTCGATATGGTGTTCCTGGGTTCGTCCGGCTCGGAGGCCATGGAAGCGGCGGTGAAACTCGCTGAGCGCGCCGCAGGCCCCAAGCGGCCGAAGATCGTCTATGCCGAGAATTCCTTCCACGGCAAGACCAAGGGCGTGCTCGGCATTACCGACGGGCAGCTCTACCGCGCCGACTTCAAGATGGCGGACAATACGGTGCGCATTCCCTTTGCCGACATCGATGCGGTCGAGCGCCTGTTCCGCTCCGATCCGGAGGTCGGCGTCATCGTGCTCGAAACCATCCAGGGCGGCGGCGGTATCATCCAGGCGCCTGCCGAGTATTGGCAGAAGCTGCGCGCGCTGTGCGACCAGTATGGCGTGCTGTGGGTCGCCGACGAAGTGCAGTGCGGCTATGGCCGCTCGGGTCGGTTCTACGCCTTCGAGCACTACGGCGTGGTGCCCGACGTGACGGCGCTGGCCAAGTCGCTCGGTGGCGGCAAGGCGGCGGTCGGCGCCATGATCGCGCGCCGCGAGGTTTACATGAAGGCATACGGCACGCCGAAGACGGCAATGATCCATGCCATGGCCACCTTCGGCGGCATGGGCGAGGCCTGCGTCACCTCGATCGAGGGCCTCAACGTGCTCTATGACGAGGGGTTGATCGACAACGCCGTCGTCACCGGTGATTATCTGCTCGCGCGCCTGCAAGCGCTCAAGGACAAATATCCCAAGATCATCAAGGATGTGCGTGGCAAGGGCTTCATGGTCGGGCTTGAGTTCCACGATTTCTCGCAGACCTTGCCGATGGTGCTGCGGCCGATCGTCAGCGTGCTCGACGACAAGCTGAAGGGCTCGCTGTCCGGTTTCGTTGGGGCGCTGTTGCTGCGCGACTACGACGTGCTCGTCGCCTTCACCGAATACAACCGCAACGTCATCCGGCTCGAGCCGCCGCTGATCTGCCAGCGCGAACATGTCGACCGCTTCGTCGATGCCTTCGACAGCCTGTTGTCGCGCGGCATTGTCGGAATCGTGAAGGATTTCGTCAAAAGCCAAGTTCGTTAAAATGAAGCTCGCTGAGTAGATCATGCTGACCAAGTCGCCCGCTCCGCAAAACCAGATCGACCGGCTCACCGAGGCCGGCCTGGCGTGGGGCGAGGGGTCTTATGCGAGGCTGGCAGCCCCGATCGGCGCGGCGGCCTTCGCGCTCTACATCCTTTTGACGGCGTTCACGGCCTGGGTGATGCCGGACGCCAACTGGGACATGCTGCCCTATCTCGCAATATCGGAGGAAGGCACCTATCCCGATGCGCAGGCGCTGCATGACTACGCCTACAGCACCGTCAAATCCGGCGTGTCGGCCGGTGACTACCAGACGCTGACCGACGATGGCGGCGGCTTCCGCAGCCATATGACGGAGAATGCCGCCGATTTCCATTCGCTGCTCGGCATGTACCGGATCAAGTTTCTCTATGCCGAGATATTGTCGACGATGAGCTCGGTGATGTCCCCGGTCAAGGCGATGCGCTTGGTGCAGGTGTTCTCGGTGCTGCTGTTCGGCGCGATCACGCTGCTCTGGCTGCGTTCGCAAAACGCGTTGGCCCTAGCGCCGGTGGTCAGCGCGGTGCTGATCATGGCCGATTTCGGCGATGCGGCGCGCGTGTCGACGCCGGACCTGCTGACGTCGGCGCTGCTGCTCGGCGGGCTCTACGCCTACATCAGGTGCCGCGAGGCGGCGACGGCGATCCTGCTCTTTCTCGCCTTCATGGTGCGGCCGGACAATATTGTTTTCCTTGCCGTTTTCGCGGTGCTGCTGGTCGTCTTCCGGCACAAGGCATGGGGCGCGCTGGCCGGCTTTGCCGCGTCCTTCATTGCCTATTTCGCGATTTCACACTGGGCTCATCATCCCGGCTGGTGGCCGCATCTTTGGTTCTCCACCATCGAGCAGCATTATAATATGGACGGGTTCGAGCCGGCCTTCTCGGTCATCGCCTATCTCAGGGCGTTCGCCGTGTCGCTGTTGCGCGCCGTCAATTTGAACAGTTGGGTCGGCGTTTCGGTGCTGGCGCTGGCCGGCTGGTACGCTGCCGGTCGCGCCGGCTTCCGCCTCGACCGGCGTGCCGGCATCCTGTTCGCCGCACTGGTGCTTGGCGCGCTGGCGAAGTTCACCGTCTTTCCGATCCACGACACGCGGATCTATTTCCCGCATCTGATCCCGCCCTTCCTGCTGCTGGCAACGCCGTTCATGGCGCTGTGGGCAGCCATTGCCCGCGGCCAGCATCGCGCGGCGCTGCAAATCATTCCCGGAGACAAGCCATGAATTCGCTATCCAGCCTGGCGCGGACTGCGCTGTCTATCGGTCTCCCGGCAGGCCTGCTCGATCGCGGACCGTCGCTGCGCGGCACGAAATTCCTCGCCAAGGCGGCGTTGAAAGCACGCTTCGGTGGAGCAGGACGGCCGTTCCAGATGGTCAATGTCGGCGCCTGCGACGGCGCGCTGTTCGATGACGTCACGCCATGGCTGCACAAGATTGCCGGTGCGCGCGCCATGCTGGTCGAGCCGATCCCGTACAATCAGAAGCGGCTGCGCGCCAATTATCCCGACACGAGCCGCTTCATCATCGAGCCCGTGGCGGTCACAAAAACCAAGGGCACGATCACCGTCCACACTTTTGATGCCGCGGCGCTCGAGGCCGGCACGCTGCCGATCGAGTTCATCGGCTGCTCGTCGGTCACCGACACCAATCTGATGTCGGGCAAGAACGCCTGGGGCGAGGCCGACGCCAACTTCAACAAGTTCGCACCGCACCTTCGGGATATCGAGGTGCCGTCGGAAACGCTGCAGACGCTGCTCGACCGCAACGGCATCAGTCATATCGACGCCTTCCTCGTCGATTGCGAAGGCGCCGACTGGGTCGTCTTCGAACAGCTCGATCTCAAGCGCTATCGTCCGGGCATGATCAAGGTCGAGGTCGGCGCGCTGCCGGCGACCGAGATCGGCCAGGTCGTGGTCAAGTTGAAGACGGCGGGCTACCAGGTCGGCTTCCAGGCCGAGGACATCTGGGCCTTCGCCTGAGGGTCATGATTCTCCTGATCATGCAGGGGTCGCGCCGCACCAGCGGCGTGTCGCAAACAGGCGGTAGCGTGGTCGCTGTCGCCTGCATATTGTGCGCCGATCAAACGGGCGCCGACGCTGCCCGCAATAGCATCTGGAGTCGCGGGCAATGGCAGAGTTTCCGAAAAAGGCGAAGGTCGTCATCATAGGCCTCGGCGGCATTGTCGGCGCGTCGATCGCCCATCATCTGATCGAGCGTGGATGGGACGACATCGTCGGCATCGACAAGTCGGGCATCCCGACCGATATCGGTTCCACCGCGCATGCCTCCGACTTCTGCTACACGACCAGCCACGACTTCCTGTCCTGCTGGACGACGCTCTATTCCATCGACTTCTACGAGAAGATGGGCCATTACGCGCGCATCGGCGGCCTTGAAGTCGCGCGCGTCGGCGACGACGGCCGCATGGACGAGATCAAGCGCAAGATCGCTTCTGCGAAGGCTTTTGGCACACGTGCACGCCTGATCGAACCCGCCGAGATCAAGGAAAAATTCCCGCTGATCGAAGAAGGGATGGTGCAGGGCGGCCTCTGGGACCCTGATGCGGGCCTCGTCATCCCGCGCTCGCAAACCGTTGCAGGCAAGCTGGTCGACCAAGCGGAAGCTTCGGGCAAGCTCAAATCCTTCGCCAACACGCCGGCCAGGTCGCTCGTCGTCAAGGACGGCCGGATCAGCGCCGTGGTGACCGATCGCGGCACCATCGAAGCCGATTATGTCATCGTCTGCGCCGGTATCTGGGGCCGTCTGATCGCGGAAATGGTCGGCGAGGATCTGCCGGTCATGCCGATCGACCATCCGCTGACCTTCTTCGGCCCCTATAATGAGTTCGCCGGCACCGGCAAGGAGATCGGCTGGCCGCTGCTGCGCGACCAGGGTAACTCGGCCTACATGCGCGACACCGGCGATCCCAAGACCGCCGAGGGCGGGCAGATCGAGTGGGGCTATTACGAAGAAAACAATCCGCGGCTCTGCCATCCGCGCGACCTGCTGGAAAAGCATGAGGCCCGGCTATCGCCGTCGCAACGCGATCTCGACATGGAGCAGATCCTGGCGCCGCTCGAGCGCGCCATGGAACTGACGCCGATCCTAGGCGAACTCGGTTACAACGAAAGCCATTCCTTCAACGGCCTCTTGCAGGTGACGGCCGATGGCGGACCGTCGATGGGCGAAAGCCAGAAGGTGAGGGGGCTCTGGTATGCCGTCGCCATTTGGGTCAAGGACGGCCCCGGCATGGGCAAGCTGATCGCCGATTGGATGACGGACGGCCGCACGGAAATCGACCACCACGCCATCGACTATGCGCGCTTCTATCCGCACCAGACGAAGGAACAGTTCATCTGGGACCGTTGCACCGAAACGGCGATGAAGGTTTACAATCCCGCGGTGCATCCGCGCGAGCCGTTTTCCAAGGCCCGCAACATCAGGCGTTCGCCGTTCTGGGAGCGCGAGAAGGAGCTCGGCGGCTACTTCATGGAACTGGGCGGATGGGAGCGTGCTCACGGCTATGCCGCCAACGAGCATCTGCTGGAGAAATACGGCAACCGCGTACCGGTGCGCGAGAACGAATGGGACAATCGCCATTTCTGGCGTGTCTCCAACGCCGAACATCTGGCGATGAGCGAGGATTGCGGCATCGTCAACCTGTCGCATTTCTCGATGTACGACATCGAGGGACCCGACCACGTCGCGTTGCTGGAGTGGCTTTGCGCGGCCAAGATCGGCGGTGACAACAATATCGGCAAGGGCATCTACACCCACTTCCTCGATGAGGAAGGGATGGTGCGCGCCGACTTCACCGTCATCCGCATGGCGGATCGCTGTCGTTTGATCGACGGCGCGGATGCCGGCCCGAGGGACTTCCAGTACATGCGCCGCACGGCGCAGGACAAAGGTTTCGATGTCACCATTACCGACGTGACGGAGAAATTCGTCACCATCGGCATCTGGGGTCCGAATGCCCGTGCCACCCTGCAGAAAATGGTCGAGAACCCCGAGGGTCTTTCGCTCGAGAACTTTCCGTTCGCGGCGATCAAGCCGGTTAGGATCGGCGGCAAGGACGTCACCGCTTTCCGCATCTCCTATGTCGGCGAGCAGGGCTGGGAACTGCACATGCGCTACGAGGACGGTCTCGCCGTGTGGGATGCGCTGCGCTCGACCGGCGTGATGCCGTTCGGCGTCGAGACCTATGCCAACACGCGCCGCATGGAAAAGAGCCTGCGACTGCAGAACGCCGACCTCTTGACCGAGTACAATCTGCTCGAAGCCGATCTCGCGCGTCCGAAGGTCAAGGAGAACGATTTCTGCGGCAAGGCCAAACACCTGGAGTATCGCGCGCGCGAGCACCAGCCGGCCATGCTGTGCACGCTGGTGATGACCGAGAACACCGATTCCAAGGGCGTCGCCCGCTATCCCGTCGGCATCATGCCGGTGATGGACCCAAAGACGGGCGAAACGCTGGTCGACGAACTCGGCCGCCGGTCCTTCACTTCCTCGGTCGCCTACGGCCCGACCATCGGCAAGAACATTGCGCTCGCCTATCTGCCGTGGGCATATGCCCAGGAAGGCCGCAAGCTGGCTGTCGAGTATTTCGGCGAGACATATCCGGTCGAAGTCGCGGCTGTCGGTTACAAGCCGCTCTATGATCCGGAGAACCTCAAGCCGCGCAGCTGAGTGCCGGCGGAGCAGCGGAGCGATCGCAAAAGCCTGGCCTCGAGCCGGGCTTTTGTCTTTTTAACCGGATGGTTTTCGCTTACCCTTGCGGCATGTCTGCTTTCCCGTGTGCAAGACATCTGCTTTCCGGCTGCGCCGCGCTGGCACTGACGCTCTGGCTGACGCCGGGATCGCGCGCGGACGAGCCTGTCGATGTCGAACTGGTGCTGGCGGTCGATGTCTCGCTGTCGATGTCGGCGGACGAACTCGAAATCCAGCGCCATGGCTACGCGGCGGCACTGACGCATGACAATGTATTGCAGGCGATCGCCAATGGCTCCTATGGCAAGATCGCCGTCACCTATGTCGAATGGGCCGGCACGAGCTGGCAGCGTGTCATCGTGCCATGGACGGTCATCGCCAACCGTGACGATGCCGAGCGGGTGGTCGCGCAAATGTCGGCGCATCCGCCCGACAGCGCGCGACGCACCTCGATTTCCGGCGCACTGGAGTTCGGCAGCGACCTTTTCGCCGAAAGCGGCTACCAGGGGACCAAGCGGGTCATCGACATTTCCGGAGACGGGCCCAACAACCAGGGCGCGCCGGTCAACCTCACCCGTGACGGGGTGGTCAGCCAAGGCATCGTCATCAACGGCCTGCCGCTGATGACCCGCGGCGGCTTTTCCGGCGCCTACGACGTCAACGATCTCGACCGCTACTACAGCGACTGCGTTATCGGCGGCCCAGGAGCCTTCATGATCCCGGTCAACGACTGGACGCAATTCCCCGAAGCCATCCGCCGCAAGCTGGTGCTGGAGCTTGCCGGCCCGGCGTCACCGCAATGGGCGGCCGAGGAGGCGGATCGTCCGCCAGTCGTGCTGGCGCAGGAAAAGCCCGCCAGCGATTGCCAGATCGGCGAGAAAATGTGGCGCAACCGGAGCTGGATGCCGGACAGCCGCTAGAGACCCAGGCGCGGGTCGGAGGAGGCATTGGCAAACTGATCAGCCCGCGCTATCCAGCCGGCGGGGGCCACGGTCGAACCGAGGAAACATCAGATGAAACGCCTTGCCGTCCTGACAGCTGTCGCGTCCGTGCTTTTTGCAGATGGCGCCAGCGCCCAATACAACGACCAGCCTGCCTGCGTCATGTTCGAGCACGCGAATTTTCGCGGCCGGTCGATCGAAATGGCGCCCGACGATTCGGTGAGCTTTCGCGGTGGTCAGTTCTGGAACGATCGTGTTTCGTCGGTGTTCGTCAGCCGCGGCTGCACGCTCGTGGCCTATGAGGATACGCGGATGGGCGGCCGTTCGATCGAGATCGGCCGCAGAGCCCGCTATCTCGGAGGCAACTGGAACGATCGCATCTCGTCCGCCGAGTGCGTCTGCGACGGTTAAAATATCCTGGATTCAGGCGGCCAGTAGCCATTGGGTCATTTGGCTGCCGGGCCGGCTGCTGTCTGCGGTCAACCCGGCATACGCTTCACCATGCTGTTGATTGACAAGGTCGCCGGTGTCTGTGAACTATTTCCTCCAAGAGAAACAAAAGGGGAACCGACATGAGCAGAATCGCGATTTTTGCCGCAACATTGACGCTTGCCGCCGGCCTGTCCGCGCCGGTGATGGCCGCCACGTCGGTGACCATCGGCATTAGCGGCTGGACCGGCTTCGCGCCGCTGACGCTTGCCAAGCAGGCAGGCCTCTTCGAGAAACACGGCCTCGACGTGACCTTGAAGAAGGTGCCGCAGGCCAGCCGTCCGCTCGCCATCGCCAGCGGCGACCTGCAATGCGCCGCCACCACGGTCGAGACCTGGCTGGTGTGGAACGCCAGCGGGGTGACCACCAAGCAGATCTTCCAGCTCGACAAATCCTACGGCGCCGACGGCATCGTCGTGCGCAACGACATCAAGACCGTCGCCGATCTCAAGGGCAAGAATGTCGCGTCCTCGGCGCCGGGCACGTCACCCTATTTCATGCTCGCCTGGGTCCTGAACAAGAACGGCATGTCGACCAAGGATGTCACCGTCGTCAACCTTGAGCCGGACGCGGCGGCGCAAGCCTTCCTCGCCGGCCAGAACGATGCCGCGGTCACCTATGAGCCGTTCATCTCGGCGGTGCGTGACAAGGCCGACCAAGGCCATATCCTGGCGACCACGCTCGACTATCCGATGGTCCTCGACACGGTCGGCTGCACGCCGGAATTCCTCAAGGCCAACCCGGATGCCGCCAAGGCGCTCGCCGACAGCTATTTCGAGGCGCTCGACCTGATCAAGAAGGATCCGCAGAGATCCTACGAGATCATGGGCGCCGATGTGAAACAGTCTGCCAAGGAATTCGAGGATTCGGCGAAGTACCTGAAATGGGCCGACAAGGCCGAAAACAAGCAGTTCTTCACCAAGGAATTCCAGGATTTTTCCAAGACCGCCGGCGATCTGCTGCTGCAGATGGGGCTGATCAAGGAAGCGCCCGACGTCGGGACGTTGGCCGACACCAGCGCGGTGGCGAACTGACGAACAGCCTTTGCCCATGAAGCGACGGCGCCTGGCGCCGCCGCTTTCCCACGGACAAATTTGAGCATGGGGACGAAATGACGATGCGGACGATCTGACGATGCGGACGATCTGACGATGCGCCCCTTGCATCCGGTCGCGCCGGGCCTCCGAACCGTGCTCGGCATTTCCTTCTTCGTGCTGTTTGTGGCGTTCTGGGCTTGGATCACGCTTGGCGGGCACGTCAACCGCATCTTCCTAGCCGACCCGCTGTCGATGCTGCGGGACGGTTGGCGGCTGCTGGTCGAGGACCGTTTCTGGCTCGACATACTGATCACCATCTGGCGGGTCTTCGGCGGTTTTGTGCTGGCGTCGGTTGTTGCCGTGCCGATCGGCATCGCGATGGGCGCCTGGAAGCCGGTGGAGGCGTTTCTCGAACCTTTCGTCTCTTTCGCGCGCTACCTGCCGGCATCCGCCTTCATTCCGCTGCTCATCCTGTGGGCCGGCATCGGCGAATTGGAAAAACTGCTCGTCATCTTCGTTGGCTCGGTGTTCCAGATCATCCTGATCATTGCCGTCAAGGTGGGGTCGACGCGGCGCGATCTGGTCGAGGCCGCCTATACGCTGGGCTCGACCAACAACGGCATCGTCAAACGGGTGATCATGCCGGCCAATGCGCCCGAGATCGCCGAGACGCTGCGGCTGGTGCTCGGCTGGGCCTGGACCTATGTCATCGTCGCCGAGTTGATCGGCTCGTCGTCGGGCATCGGCTACATGATCATCAACAGCCAGTCGCGGCTGGCGACCGGGCAGATCATCTTCGGCATCATCGTCATCGGGCTGATCGGGCTTTTGTCCGACTTCGCCTTCAAGGCGTTCAACCGCTGGCTCTTTCCGTGGAGCCTGGCGTGAGCAAGCTTCTCATCGAGGGCGTCTCGCGCACCTTTGCCGGCGTGCGCGGCGGACAGCCGGTCAGGGCGCTGATGCCGGTCGACATGGCGGTTGCCGCCAACGATTTCATCACCATTCTGGGGCCCTCCGGCTGCGGAAAGTCGACACTGCTCAGGATCGTCGCCGGCCTCGAAGCCCCGAGCGAAGGCCGCGTGCTGCTCGACGGCAAGCCGGTGACGCGGCCGGGATCGGATCGCGGCATGGTCTTCCAGTCCTACACCCTGTTTCCGTGGCTTACGGTGGCCGAGAATATCGCCTTCGGCCTGCGCGAACGCGGCATGACTGAGAAGGAGCGTGACGGGATCGTCGCTTCCTATGTCGATCTCGTCGGGCTGAAAGGGTTCGAGAACCATTGGCCGAAGCAGCTTTCCGGCGGCATGCAGCAGCGCACGGCGATTGCTCGGGCGTTGGCCAACGATCCGGAGATCCTGTTGCTGGACGAGCCGTTCGGCGCGCTCGACAACCAGACGCGCGGGCTGATGCAGGAATTGCTGCTCGGCATCTGGGAACGGCGCAAGAAGACGGTGCTGTTCGTCACCCACGACATCGAGGAGGCGATCTTCATGGCCTCGCGGGTGATCGTGATGACGGCGCGGCCCGGCAGCATCAAGTCGGACGTCGCCATCGACCTGCCGCATCCGCGCCATTACACGCTCAAAACCAGTCCGGAATTCTCCGCGCTGAAGGCGCGACTGACCGAGGATATCCGCGTCGAGGCGATGCGGACGGCGCAGGCACAACCGACCGAGGCCTGACCGGCGGAATTGTGGATCAAGCGGCCAGCAGCTGCTTGCGGTCGACACGCTCCTGCTGCGGCGAACGGGCGTAAAGCTCGCGATAGCATTTGGAGAAATGCGAGGCCGAGACGAAGCCGCAGGCTACCGCCACCTCGACCACCGGCATCGACGATTGGATCAGCAGGTGCCGGGCGCGGTCGAGCCGGATTTCCAGGTAATAGCGGGCAGGGGAGCGGCCCATCTCGGTGCGGAACAGGCGCTCGATCTGGCGGCGCGACAGGTCGACATGGTCGGCGATCTCGATCAGCGACAGCGGTTCGGAGAGATTGCCTTCCATCAGTTCGATGATGGTCAGCACTTTCGAGTTCTGCACGCCGAGGCGGGCACGCAGCGGCAGGCGCTGGCGGTCGGTCGGGCTGCGCACGCGGTCGGTCAGCACCTGCTCGCAGACCCGGTTGACGAGGCTCTCGTCGAAATCGTCACCGATCAGCTTCAGCATCATGTCGAGTGCTGCGGTGCCGCCGGCGCAGGTGTAGATGTTCTGGTCGATCTCGAAGAGATCGGCAAAGACATTGGCCTTGGGAAACGCCTCGGAAAAGCCCGGCAGGTTTTCCCAATGAATGGCGCAGCGCTTGTTGGACAGCAGACCGGCGGCGGCGAGGATGTGCGCGCCGGTGCACAGGCCGCCGACGGCGACACCGCGATTGTACTCCTCGCGCAGCCAGGCGAAGGCCGACTTGTTATGGTAGCGCTCGACATCGATGCCGCTGCAGACGATGGCCATGTTGGGCCGTTCAGGGCCGGCCATCTTCCTGCGCTCCTCCTCGAGCGAGGTGTTGACGGCGCATTCGACACCGTTGGAGGCGCGCACCGGCTTGCCGTCGATGCTGGCCAGGCGCCAGCGATAGGCCTCGTAACCGAGCATGCGGTTGGCCGAACGCAGCGGGTCGAGCGCGGTCGCAAAAGCGATCATGGTGAAGTCGGGGACAAGAAAGAACACAAACGATCGCTTGATCGGATGCTTTACGGCGTTCAAGGGAACCTCACACAGCCATGACGCGAACAGGATGTCGCGAATAGCATAGCGTCATCAGGAAAAACCATGCTTGTCAATCGGCTACGCCGCCTGGACGCGATTAAATTTGCGACATGGGTCGCAAATGGGCAATGCGATCGATTAACCCCGCGGGAGCGGGTGAGGTCGAAACAAAAACGCCGCCTCGGCCAAGGCCGGGCGGCGTTGCAGTCATGGGAGCAGCGGCAGGGACGCGCTGCCCCGAAGAAATCTTCAGGCGACGAAGCCGAGGCGTGCAGCAGCCATGGCGCCGGTCTGGCCGGGCATGGTGTTGGCGAGGCGCTGACGCTCGAGAGCGGTCGTCAGGTTCATTTCGCGGCGGGCGAAGAGGCGGGCAAAAAGCTTCATGATCATCTCCATTCGGTTGCTCAGACGGGTCGCCTTCGCTTGATGGAGTGGGGCAGCTCGTTTGCTGGCGGTGATATAGGCTTGTGTAAGCAGAAACTAAATCGCAAAAGCGAAGCGCTTGATATGAAAAGCGACATCAGATGCGACAAATTTGGGCATGATGCTCAGAATCCATTATTGTTTACAGTCGGTTAGTTCAAAAATCGGGATGCTATGCGGCTTGTTCATATGCGCCATGCAGCGGCAGCATGGCTCGTGAATTCATTTGAATGCAAATAAAATAGAGAAGGCCTGCCGGGCGGGTGGCGCGGCAGGCCTTCAGCATTTGATACACACGGTTTACTTTGCTCCAGCCCAGGATCCGATGCCGTTGCGAATACCGGCCTTGGCGTCGGAGGCTTCAGGCCAGCCAATATCCTTCTGCAGTTCGATCGGCAGGGAACGGATGGCACGTTCGGTCTGGTAGCGGGCACGGGCCTCGCTGAATTCGGTCGCGATGCGGCCGATGGACGACAGGATAGACATTTCATTCTCCCTTCTGTGCCTGACGGGGATGCCAGGCAGTGGCTGGTTACGTCATGTCTGTTTCAGCTTCATTTCATGTCGGATGCAGGTCTGTGTCGTGTTGGTTTCATGGGCTGCATCTGGCAGCATCCTGCTTCGACAAGATTGACTATCCTCCCAAACTGATGTTCAATCAAACGAAATGGAATGATGCTTTGTATCAGAAAAATTGAAGGTCGATCGCCATGAACGCCCCACTCAATCATCCGCTACCGCTGCTCGATCTCGACGTTTTGCGCACTTTCGTGGCGATTGCCGAGACCGGCAGCTTCACCACCGCCGCCAACGCCGTCTTCCGCACGCCGTCGGCGGTGTCGATGCAGATCAAGAAGCTGGAAGACATTCTCGGCCGCTCGGTGTTCGCGCGCGACGCGCGTTCGGTGACGCTCACCACGGACGGCGAAATGCTGCTCGGCTATGCCCGCCGGCTGTTGTCGATCAACCGCGAGGTGGTGTCGAAGTTCATCATCCCCGATATCGTCGGCGTGGTGCGGCTCGGTTCGCCGGATGACTATGGCGAGCGCGTGCTGCCGCATGTGCTGAAGCGCTTCGCGCAGTCGCATCCCTCGATCGCGGTCGACGTCACCATCGACCAGAGCAGCAACCTGCGCCGGCGCATGGACGACCGCGCGCTCGACATCACGCTGCTGACCAATTCCTACAAGACCAGCGCGCTCGGCGCCGAGGTGCTCTTGACCGAGCCGATCGTATGGGCCGGCGCCAAGGGCGGCTGCGCGCATTTGCGCGAGCCCTTGCCGGTGTCGCTATGGGAAGAGGGCTGCGCCTGGCGGGCCGGCGCGCTCGAAGCGCTGAGCCGCGAAGGGCGCAATTACCGCATTGCCTATATGAGCGCCCATACGGCCGGCCAGCGGGCCGCCATCATGTCCGACCTCGCCGTGGCGCCGCTGCCGAAGTCCTTCCTCGGCAACGACATGGTCGAACTCTGCCCGAAGGACGGCATGCCCGACATCGGCACCTACAATCTGGCCATGGTGGTGGCGCCGGATGCCAGCGCTCCGGTCAAGGCTGTCGCCGACCACATCCGTGCCACCTTCGAAGTGTTCCGGGAAACCGGCAAGTTCTGATCCGCCGGGCGTGCGGGACTGAAAGCGCTACTCCGCCGCCTCGGCGGAGGGCGCTTCGAAGCTTGTTCTGGTGCCTTGGCTGATCGGTGCGCCGACGTCGTTGAGGAACGTGACGATGTGCTGGCGCGCGCGGCGCGATTCCGGCATGTCGATCAATGGCCAGACGTGGAACATGCCTTCCTCGTACACGAGCTCGACCTCGACGCCTGCGCTGCGCGCTTTTTGCGCGAAGATCAGATTGTCGGGTGTGAGGAGATCGCGCGAGCCCGTGAGAAGCAATGTCTTTGGCAAAACCGAGAGATCGCCATAGACCGGACTGATATGCCAGTCGGTGGGAAGCATTCCGGCACTGTAGAGCCGGATCGCCTCCCGTCCGCCGGCAATGCCCAACCAGGGATCGTTCCTCTCCGCTTCGAACACTTCGGGGTTTGCAAGCGAAACGTCGAGCCCTGGTGAAATCAGAACATGACGCGATGGCGGCGGCAGACCCTGTTCGGCCGCCATCATGGTCAGCACGACGGCCATGTTGCCGCCGGCGGAATCGCCCATGAAGACGATGTCCTCGGGGTCGGTCTCGTCGAGCATTTGGCGATAGACGTCGCCAACCATGCCGAACATGGCGTGGAAGTCATGCTCGGGAGCGATGGGATAGATCGGTACGGTGACGGCATAGCCCAGACGGTCGGCCATGTCGGCAATCAGGTACCAATGATAGGGCGTGATTTCAAAGACATAGGCGCCGCCGTGCAGGTAGAGAATCCGCTTGCGCTCGCCGGCCCTGGGGGCGATCTCGTAGACCGGAAAGCCGTCGACTGCGCGCGTCTGGATGTCGAAACGCTGCTGCAGCGAGACCGGCGGATGATGATCCTCGGTCTTGCGCGCGGCGGCAATCCAGCGTTGCAGGTTTTCCGGGCTGGAAAACGCCTTTTTCCGGCTGTACCTGAGCACGAAGGAAACGAAGTGGCTTTTCAAACTTGGCATGCGCATACACGAGTTTCGGCGACAGCCGACTAAAAGAACTCCCCTTCTTTTTTGAAGATCGTGTACTGGCCGAAAATGTCAAGATTGACGCCGTGTGCAACACGGTGGTGTGATCCGCCGCATGGATCCGACATACCGCGGTGGTCAGCGGCGCGGCAAGAGTGCGGCGCCCAATCGGTTGCTGGTGATCGCCGGGGACGTGCGAGGTCCCCGGCGGATGCCGAGCAATTTGCATTTGTCGGCGAAGGTCATCAGCGTGACGTACCCAGAAGCAGCGCGGTGAGCGCGGCCTGCGGATCATTCTGCGGCGATGCCGGCCAGCCGATGTCCTTTTGGACATGTGCCGGCAGGCTGTTCAGCGCGCGGGTCGCCCTGTTCCTGGCGTGGGCCTGCCTGATGGTCGCACCGAAGCGGCCGAGATTTTCGAACATCGACATTTTCATCTCCCTTGAAGAGCAGCGGCGGCCGAGGGTTTATTCGTGGCCGCCGTGCAATGCCGGGTAAATGCGCCTGCCATGTATCGGATGGATTTCGCGAAAACAGCGTTTTGGTTTCCGGATCGGGCGATCCGGAAACATTTGCATACAAATGAAATTGAATGCGTAAGGGCGCGGCCTATTCCCGGCCGCGCCTTGCCGCGTGACCTTCGCGTGAACGCCGGCGCCGGTGCGCGCATGGCGCTGCTCAATCGCGGC
>NZ_JAIUIQ010000043.1:0-52777 GCF_020165735.1 Mesorhizobium sp. B283B1A | reverse complement strand
TGGTAGCGGGAGACCGCTGCATCGTAAAACCCACTATTGAAGAAGCGCTTTTTCGCTATCGGCGGCGATCAGTCGGGAGTGGTCACCTCTTCGAGGATCAATAAGTAAGGTAACGAGCGTCCTGGCAGCTTCTGATGAAAAGCCGGAGCCTCAGCCGGATCCAAACAGCCAGTCTTTCAACACAAATCGCCCTAACCCGACCCTTCCACACTGCGCTTCGCCGCCAACGAGATGGTGTCGTCTTTTCGCCGCTGTCACCAATGCTTGCATTGCTTTGGAGCGCAATCAAATCGGCAGCAGAGCGGCGCGCAACAGGGCATCAGGTCGATCGAGGCACTCACTGCGGCGACGCTCAGGATCGCATCATAGGCAACGATCCCCCACATCGAGATATCCGCGTCGCTGTTCTCGGTCGCGACGAAGCTCCTCTCCGGCCTCGCAGCAAAGTGGCTTTGCGCATGCCGGAGTTCGCTCTCCGCCTCGTCAAAGATCGATAAGATGCTTCAAGTCAATATCCCACAGCGTATTTAAGGTGTATTGAATACTCCGCTTGCAATCCTCCGTTTTCCGTCCTATTGTGCTGAAAAAGGGGACTTTGTGCGTGCTGATTGTTATTGGATCAGCAGTGCGCATGTAAAATCCAACTAGATTCGCATGACAACTGTGCGAGAGCAGTTGCGCGCTTCGTTGCGTGGCTCTGTAGAGCATTTCTTTGCGGTGTATTGTTAAGTGGTGAGCGTGACGGTCATGCGACTGGGTCAGTTTCGCTATCTCGGCATTGGATTTATTTTGTCTTTAAGCCTTTCTGGCTGCGTCGGCGCGCAAAATGTGCAAAGCGCGGAAGTCAAGGTATTCGGGTCCCCTGCCATCGATCCAAGGAGTTACGCAGGCAACGTCGAGTATGCGAAACGCCTGGCCGACGAGTATATGCGGCTGTCGGATCGAGCATCTTCGGCGCAAGATGCCGCCGCACTGGGCCTCATCGCGAGTGCAGGCGTGGCAGCTGGCGGATTACTGTATGGGGGAAGCACTGATTTGATCAAGGGCGCCGGGCTCGCTGCAGGGTCACTTGGAGCGACAACAACGTATTTCAGTCCCGGCAAGGCAAGTTCTGATCTATTGGACGCAGCAGAGCAGCTGCTATGTATAAGCAAGGTAAGCGACCCTCCGCCTTACGATCAGGTCACGGGCAGCGAGATCATAAGGCAAGGAGTTATGACGGTACGCTTAAATCTTCGAAAGAAACTTAACCATACCCTGCCAGACTACAAGCAGCTTGTAGAGACTTTGAAGACATCGATTTCTGAACAATCAGCGGCTATGCACATTACCAACCAGAAAGCTGTCACTCTTGAAGATCTTAAGGTTGATGTTAACAAGTGCGTGCTTTGACGAAGTATAGAAATTGAGAGTGTGATTGAAATTGATTAGACCGATGTATTTTGAAATAAAAACGATTGTGTTGTTTTGTGTTTATCGATTGTAACTGGGCTACGCTTTGCGCGGGAGCGAATCAGATGGCAATAACTGCAGCAGGAAGAAGCCTAATCAAGTATTTCGAGGGCCTTAGGCTCGATGCCTATGTCGATCCAGTGGGTGTATGGACGATTGGGTGGGGTCATACGGGTAACGTCACTCCCGGCATGACGATAACCCTCGCTCAAGCTGAAGAGTACCTGACGGCCGATCTAGCAGAATGCGAAGCTGACGTCGCAAACTTGATCGGCGCCCCGATAAACGACGACCAAGTGTCAGCACTCGTCTCATTCGTGTTCAACCTTGGCGCTGGCCGATTAAGCTCCTCCACGCTTCGCAAAAAGATCAATGCAAGGGATTACGACGGCGCGGCGGAGGAGTTTCCGCGCTGGGTATATGGGACTGTCAACGGAAAGAAAACGAAGCTTCCAGGATTGGTCCGCCGACGTGCCGCGGAGAAGGAGCTGTTCCTCAATGGAGACTTCGTCGCACCAAGAGGTCGATCGGATATCTCGGTCTGGTCGGCGTTCGACGACGAGTTGCGCGACATCAAAGGCGCCAGGATGGAGAGCAACGGAGCGCTCTCTGAATTCCTGGACGATGGAGGAGCACCTCTCTCCACGCTGGGCATCGACCGGGCCCTCGTCATCGATATTCAAACCGCCCTTGCCCGTCTTGGACTTCTCGACCCGCCGGCTGACGGCGCATTTGGACCTGTGACGACCTGGGCGCTGGAGGAGTTCTGCAAAATTAAGAACCTGAGCCTGAAGCAGGGGTTCACCCAAGAGATTGCCAACATACTGCTTTCGTCATCCGACATCTTCGCACCGATTTCCCGGAGCGGTACGTGGATCGACAGCGTCGTTGCCTACATGCTGGCGCAGGGTTACTGGATCGCCAGGCATCCTGAACAGAAAAACATCGTCTATGTGGAAGGCGCGAATACGGATGGTACGCTGAACAACGACGCTCCAAACATGTTCAACGATGTGCGTATCGTGTTTTCACTCTCAAACGACGGCGTCCCCCACTACCAGGCGTGGGAAGGTACTACGGAGCCAGGAACATACTGGACGATCCATCCCATGAATAAGAAGGGCGCTGCTCGCATCGCCTTCAACCAGTACAAATCTTGGTCGGTTGGCTACCATCACCCTACCAAGCCCAGCAAGCACGAAGCCCTTATCCAGGTCGCCTCGGTTGACGTCTTTCGCGACCTCAACCAGGACTACGAGCGAACGGGGGACAAGATCGACTCCGGGCTGTTTGCGATCAACCAGCACTGGGGATATGACATGCCAAAGAACGACCTCGGGAACTCCAGCGCGGGTTGTCTCGTCGGCCGTTCCAAAGCCGGACACCGGGATTTCATGGACCTGATCAAGCAGGATCCGCGGTACGGTGCCAGTTCCGCCTACAAGTTCATGACCGCCATTCTCCCAGGCGACCAGCTCGGCTTGCCCGCGCCTAAACGGGTGGCGCGTCGGGCAGCACCGAGAGTTGCTGCTGCAGGGGGTGGGGAAGCGGAAGAGTGAAATTCGTACGAGCCCGCCGAGGGGTAACGGCGGGCTTCAACGTCCGGCCCTCATGCCTCAAGGTCCTGGAAAGGCGCTGTCACAAGTGCATGCATAAGCCATCCGACTCTACTCAGGATCCATGCGCGCATTGCAGAGATCGGCGCCATCAGTAAAGGCCCAAACCCGTGCAGGCATTGGCGTGGGGCTTCGTAGCACTTATGCCAACCGATGCATCGTCGGAAACCGCGATCTGCCAATTGACCGATACCGAGACGCACTCGGACAGGATTCAGTAATGAACACTACGGGTTCAGAGTCAATTTCTCAATCTGGGGGCGAGTGCAGATGGGCGAAACTTTTTTCGGAGATTGTAACCTTATCCAGACGATTACCGCAGGCAGTTCACCGTCGGCTTGTCTAAGGAAGCTGCTGGTAGCATTGTGCGTGGCACTTTGCGCAAATGCTGCGTATGCTTCAAGCTCAACTTGTCCTGCTCTGACGCCCAACGGACATCGTCTACCGGCTCCTCCGGCGATGGAAGGGGTAGATGCAGCCCCAGATTTCTCGAGTCTCCCCGCTGAAGGCGTACCTGTCGAACTCGGTGATCAGGCGCGTGCGGTCGTCGCGATCTACGAGACCGGGAAGAGCGATGGATATGGAAACATCAGCGCCTTAGACATTTTGTCCGTCGGCATCAGCCAGTGGAACATCGGGATAGGCTCATTTTACGACGAGCTTCTCTCAGGAGTTCCTGTTTCGGCGTTCGACCTGGCCAACAGCAATTTGCGCGACGATCTACTAGCGATGAGAAACTTCCCCGCTCAGCGGGCCAGCATTGTCCATCGTTGGCAGAAACGCGCTTCGAACGACCCGTTGGTCGCTGGAATTCGCCGCTCAGTCTATCGAAGTCTTTCCGCGTGGCTTAGTAGTCCTCCAGTTGTAGAGACACAGAGGCGCTTGACCGAGAGAGACCTCAATTGGGCGTGGAAGAGATCCTTGGCATGGAGGAAGGCTGAGAAATCAAGCGCTCCGGTGAGCGCCGCGCTGTTGGCAACATTCTACGATCTGAAAGTATACAATGGCGGAGACCTCTCAGGTTTATGGTACGCGAACGTCGCTGAGTTTCGACAGACTCACGCGGATGCCACCGCTATCCTGTCTGAAGTGGCTAACTGGCTGGCTGTATGCGAAGGCATCTATCATCCGGAAAAAGCTGAGAAACATCGCAGGCTCTATTCAATAAAAGATCTGTCTCAGAGCGTTTCCTTCTGGCAGGCGCTCGCGCGAGACGAGCCGGCCCGATTTACGAACGATGTGAACAATCTCTTAGTATTCGGCTACCTGCGCGCGCAGCGCTCCGTCGGCAGCAACGGGACTGACGGATTTCCGGGAATCTATCAAGCCGACGTACTCCTTCGCAGAGGAACGGAGGCCGTGGGAGAAGGTTTTCGAGGGGAAAAGATTACTCTGTTCAACTAGGATTATGTTGTATGGTCATCTTCCCGTTGGGACTTGATCAGCAATATTCGACGGGGGAAATCGATGGCGAAAAGACAGAATATTTCCAAGGCAATAGCGGTTGGAAAGGCCCTCGCTGCAGCGACGCTCAAACGCCGCGCGAAGGCGGTTGGGAAACGACAGCGTGTGCTGGCAAAAGCAAAATTGAAAGTCGAGCCAACGGCAATGCCCATGCTGGCCAAGGCCCCGGTGACGCATGCCAGCATGGGTGTGCTGATCGCCGAGGGGGATTCGTGGTTTGATTATCCGTTTCACGATGTCCTAAGCGACCTTGAGGATAACTACGGGTTCGATGTGGAGTCGGCAGCCCACCGCGGCGACACAGTCGAGGATATGGCTTATTCGGGCGGACAACTCGACGATTTCTCGCGGCGGGTCGAAAAGGTTCTTCGTACGGGCGTCGAACCACGAGCGATCCTTCTGTCAGGAGGTGGCAATGACGTGGCGGGTGACGAGTTTGCTGTTCTGCTAAACCACGCGACATCAAGCATCGCCGGGCTCAATGAATCGATCGTTGCCGGCGTTATCGATCAGCGCATACGGGAGGCCTACATCACTATCCTGAGCGCAGTCACCGAAATCTGCAAAGGGCACCTTGGTCATCCGGTTCCTATCGTGATCCACGGTTATGACTATCCGGTACCTGACGGCCGGGGCTTCTGGGGCGGGGGTCTGTTTCCAGGTCCTTGGCTCGAGCCTGGCTTCCGCCGCAAAGGTTACATCGAGATGAGCAAGCGAAAGCAGATCTGTGTCAAGCTTATTGACCGTTTCAATGCGATGCTCGCGGCCCTCGCCGGCAAGCCTCCCTTCGAACACGTTAGATTTCTGAACTTGCGGAACACGCTTTTGACAGACGCAACTTACAAGACTTGGTGGGAAAATGAGTTGCACCCAACGCCAAAGGGTTTCGACGCAGTTGCGAAGAAATTTGCCGCCATTATTTGACAGTTCGCCGAAGGCGGTTGGTCAGGTGGGAGAATCACTTTGACACGACGTGTCGTAGCTTTGATGGTCAGCACCATGCTGAGCGCCCTTTCGGTCATTTCGCCGACGCGGTCGCAGGAGCCGGAGAAGATCGGTATGCTGCTTGCCGCCGGTGATATTTCGTGGTGTCCCGGCGAGGGCTGGACACGCGCCAAGGCGACGGGCGACATCATCCGCGACGTAATCAAGCAGGCGAAAGTCCCAGTCCGTGTCTTGGCTCTGGGGGATCTCGCCTACAGGCATGGGGAGAAAAGTCAGCTTGAGTGTTTCACTAAGAACTGGGCTGGCTTTGACGATGTCCTCCTGCCAATTCCAGGCAACCACGAGTATGACACTAAGGATGCGGCGCCGTTCTTCAGTCATTTCAAGGACAACCAGTTCGTGCACCAGAACGACGATCCGGAGCCCAATGAAGGACACAAAGGCGAGAACCCCCGCTGGGATAAGAAGGGCTATTTTTCACTCGACTTTCCAAGACAAGACGGGCCTTGGCTGATTGTAGGCCTGAACGACAACTTTCAGGAACCGGCCTATAAGCAAGACATGGCCGCCCAAATGAAGTGGATGGACAAAAGGCTCGACTCCTCTGCGCTGGGCGGCAAGACCTGCATCCTCGCATTCTGGCATGCGCCACTGTTCAGTTCTGGGCAGCACGGCCACGAGGGCTATAGTCATCCGAAAGCCGAAGCGCCACTCAGCCATGAACGGCCGATGCAAGCGATCTTCCGCGCCCTCTATGAACATGGTGCGTCCGTCGTGCTTTCCGGACACGACCATGACTACGAGCAGTTCGCCCCGCACGACGCCGATGGCAAGCCTGCAGCCGACGGCATTAGGTCGTTCGTCGTCGGCACTGGTGGCTCCAGACTTACCAAGGACTTCTACAAAAAACCGTTCGCCGCCACATCGGAAGGCGGCCCGTTCGGTAACGTGAAAGGAAACCAGGGTGTCCTGAAGATCGATTTATATGAAGATTACTACACCTGGGAATTCTTGCAGATTGCAAGCAACGGCCCGAAAAAAGACATTCCGGCCCTCCCCACAAGGCAGAACTGCAACAAGCCGAGATAACCTTTCGCCTGGGGCCCACGTCCTAAGAGCCCGAGTCGCAGGTCGATTCCCGACTGCAAGGCCACAACGTTGCCGCGCCAAGCGCGTTTTCAAGCGCGGAGGGTGGCCTGGCTGTCCCATCACGGAGTGCTCGATACTCCTGGCTAAATTAGAAACCTTTAGGCTTGCCAGTGGATATTCTTTCTCACGCGAAGATCGGCTGTGGGGTATGGACGTCGCATCATTGATCAATCGGGCCGCGGCGGACTGGACCTCACCGACCTTTAGGTCATAGGCCAAGCGAGCCCCCGAATCATCCGCGATGGTGCCGAGGCCGATGACTCCGTCGATACGGCCTTGGTACAGCGGGCCGAGCGCAAAGGCCACGTGGCTATGAGCCCTGAGCGGCCGAGATTGACCAGCGAGCGCCAATCGCATCGGCTTTGCGCTAAGCTCGTCCCCGCAACCAGTTTCGTCATAATACCCTTACCATCCCGGTCTAACCGGGGCGGTTTTTGCGTTTCAGGACTGGGGGTGTGCCCGCTATCCCCCAAATCCGACATCCAGCGCCAAGGTGTTGTACGTCCCTTATGAGACGGCCAGCGGATGGTCTGTTGAGGGAAGTAAATCCGAGGTCGCTTAGGCCTCCGGCATGCCCCCGTGCTTGCCCCTTCGGGGGCCGTTTTCTTAGAAACGAGAGTTGCGGAACTTCGCCACCTCACCACTGACTAGGGGCGCGTTCGCCGGCGCAAAATTGAAGGCCTCGTAGAGAGGCGTTAGGAGCTGAAGCAGAACCTCGTCGATGTTGTCTTCGAGAACCGAGGCTTGCGTCTTCCCCTGCATCCGCACCGAGTCGACCACGCATTCGCGTTCGTAGCTCAGGTACCGAGATGAAAAGATACTTTTCATCCTCCGGCCTTTGAGCCCGGTATATTCGATGCGGTATGCGACTTCTGGATCTTTTCCGAACAGCCGGCAAATCGTGCCACATAGAGCAGGGTCTCGCCGATGCGCCAGATGGGCATGGTTAGTTCAAAGGCGGTACCAGGTACGGCCTTCTCCGTGTAGTCCTCATCATGAGAGCGGATTTCGTACATGCAGCCAGCTCGGTTCACTCGCCAGAAGTCAGAATGTCTGCCGTCTCTTCCTTGCTCATCAGGATGACCAATCCATGCTTCGATTGCATCGCCGGCGGGCGTCGGGCCAATAGGCGCGCGATCGAGGTAGACGAACGGTCCCCAACCAGTAAGTTTGACCTCGCCAGCTTTGTACAGCCTATCGCGCAGTTCCTTAAGGTTCGCGGTAGGCTCCACGCCGACTAGCTCGAAAGACTGCTCGTAGAAGCCTCTCTTGAAGCGAGCTGGGTCATCCTTCGGCAACGGTTCGATGCGGCTCTGCCAGAGCTCGCGAGACTCATCGGTGAAGCCAAGTAGGCGGTCGATTTGCTCTTGAGCTGCTTGGGTAATCGGCTGCCCCTGCACAATCTGCCGGATGGCATCGAGCAGGTTGTCGCGGTTAGCGCGAACGCACCTGTCAAGCAGGGCTCGCCATTCCTCTGCCGTGAACGGCTCTTCACTCTTCGGCCCGGGCTTGCGGATATCCGGGCGCCGAAGGACCTGCTTAGTCGTCTCGAGCAGGCCGAAGTCGCCCGCGTCGGCCGTATGATGGCGGCCGAGCGCGGGCTGAGCTTCAGTCAGGCTAAACCCGGTGAATATGTCAGTGGTCGGCTTGCCGGTGCCGCTAAGCTCGCCTCCGGACGGTTCGCCATGATTGATGACGGTGTTGGCTTTCAGCTCGTGCCTTGGCAGCCGGCGCTCGACAAGCGCATCGGCCAGCACATCGGCGGGCTCGTCCGCGAAACCGGTGGGATCGAATGGAGCTTTGGCAGAAACGGGGGCTCGGGTTGTGAGGAGCGACAGGCCTATTTCGGGCTGACCGATTGTCGGGAACGCGCCATGGGCGGCCATGGGAATATGTCATTGGACGACAGAAGTGGGCCGTTTGCAGACAGGCGGCTTTTGTGTTCCTATCTGAGCTAGCTGACCTTCAACCGCCGAAAACCGGGTCCTGAATTGATCGAAGCAGATTAGGTTGTCCGGCCAGCTTACCAGGACGGAATCTCGCAGCCAGTCGTGTGTACAGGTTTCCTAAAGCTCGAGAGCGGTCCTGAAGATCGAGAAATCTTCATCTGTGATAGCGACCACGTGCTGCGCCTCGGGGTAGGCGCCGGTCTTGACGTTCGAGATGAACTCGCGATAGGCGGCGACACGCTCCCGCTGCAGCCGTTCATATTCCTCGGCGAAGTTCCGCTAGGTTTTGGCGTTGCGCGGTCTTGAGCCGGGCCGTGACATCCATATAGTCACCCTGACAATACGCGTCTGGCGCGCTTACTGCCGCCGAAGATCGGTGTTCACTCCGTCGACATGGCAGACGTCGGGCACAAGCTTATCGAGGTTTTGGAGAGCCGGATCGCCAATCCGCTCGAGCCGGTCGCGAGGGTCTTGCTGCAAGTCAGATTCGACCCGGCCGAATAAGTCCGCTTGATGACTGGCTAGCTATATGAGCATTACTGGCTGCGCCTCATGAGCGCGAAAGCGTCGGATGCCCCCATCATCCCGGAGCCAGGACGTTCACGGGATATCTCGCCGGACAATGAGATCAGAAAATCTGGCAGTGCATCTGATACACCACCGAAAATCTCGTTGACTTTACGATCTAATAATAAAACTCTCTGGTAGGGGGAACAAAGAATGTCGACGCAAGAGCGACACGACCGCATAGTCGCGAGAGTCGAAAGAGGGTTCATCGGAAGGGTGGCAGCTCTACGGCGAGCTTATAATATGCAACCTCCCTCAGTCTCCCCTAATGAAGGGGGCTACAAGCGGGAAGAGACCTACGTTCTCAACCTCGAATCAATTTCTCGTAGGTATCAACCGTCAAACATGTCCTCACAAGAGTACATGGCCGATATAGATAAACTATTGCCAAGTGAGTTTAGAGACGCGATCATAACATATTTCTACTCGGGATTGAGCGCTGGCGCCTCGGAAGCGTTGATGAACGCAGCCTTCCTTAGCGACACGCAGCTGAGCGTCATCGCGCAGACGCTTGTTTTCTGGGACAAGATGACCGACTCCTCGGTTTCCGATGTTGTGATATCCGGCCACGGAATGATTATCGAAACGCTTCAAGAGATCCTCCGCGATCAAAAATCTTTCTCAGACCCGATCCTTCAGGTGGCGTTCGGATCCACAAGCCACGACAAATACTCTGGCGACTTCCTAGCCTCGATATCCGAGTTCAAGTCCGCCCTTGCCACCTGCAAGGAGTCGTATGTTCATCTTTTAGGTCCGGACATATTCGAAATTTTGCGTAAAGCCCTGGAGCCGGAATTTGTACTGTCGCCTTTAGTTCTCGAACAATCGAGAGCAGTGGCGAAGAAGTGGGATATCGGCGCGCTTTTTCAGCAATGTTTGGAATTGCGTAAGAGTCGCAACCATCCAAATGATCGCAGCCTCATGCTGTCAGACCTCCTTCAAGACGCGTCGCTGCCGGTGTTCTCAGGGTCAATTCAAAAACTGAAGGCAATTCAAGCCAGCTGCGACGACATAGACAGCCGAGCGCTGACGGAGTGCGTGCTTGAGGCATACAATTTCGACGCCGAGGTCGTTGCGTGGATCGATTGGGATACAGTGTATGAATGTGTCGCTATTTCTGAGCGCTCAATCAGTTTGAAGGATGCGGCACTGCATCTTCTAATGGGGCAGCGACAGGTTCAAGAATGCTTTCCCTTAATAGCTTTGGCCGAGGGCGACGGAGCGTTTGCCAGTTCCCTGAGGGCGACAGTCCGCGAACGGCGCATAAAGGATTTGCGCTCGCTGACGGAGACGGTAGGGGAACTCTCTGGACGAAGTCGCGATCTTGTAGCTGGAGCCATCCTGCAGCATGATAACTCGCTCGAATTGACTGGGTTGATAGGTTACGACCCACCATGGGCCAAGCGGCTGATCCAGGCTAAGGCCTTGTCGTTCGACGCACGGGCAACAGCATTCCGGCACGACGCAGCCGATGCCTTTCTGGGAGCTAACATTATTACGAACGATCTCGCTCTCGAGATCAAAGCCGACGCAATCACGTCCCTCCGAGTCGCCTATCTTCGCGGCCGGCAGCAGAACGGTTTGGTGCATCTCAGGCTTGCCAAAATTACGCAGGATGTGGAACTGCTGTTAAGCGAGCCGACAACGCTCGTAAGGAGCATTATCTCCACATCCAATTTGGTGGACACGCGGACCTATAAGGCAAAGGTTATTACCACCCTGTCAAAAATGGTTGCGGATCACGTGTTGCTGCTTGGTCCTGACGCGCTGAAAACAACCATGAGTGACTCCCTCCGACATGGCCAGTTGCGAAATCGCTTTATGCAGGCGTTTGACGAGGCGTTGATGAGTACCAGTTTGTCGGTCACCGACACCCATCCATTCTACACCGAGATCGCTTCGCCATCGCATCCGCAGCATTGGATGCTGCTAGTGCGGCAGAAACTGCGCGATGCAATTCGAGATTTCAACGAGCGGCATCTCTCGGTTGACGAGAAGTCAGTCCTCTACGCCAGCATCCTCCAAGTAACCGCGTCTTTCTTAGAGTCGGTGCTGTTCACACCTGAGGAAAGATCGATTGACGTATGGCAGTCAGATGTGGAACGGGCATGCACGGAATTTCTGAGCAGCGCCCAAAAGGAGTTTGCGAAGGATTTTGCCAAACTTAGCGAAGGCCTGCGTCTAGAACGGGATGAAGCCTTCGTCAGATCCCTACAGAGCCAGAATCGCCGAATCAATGCGACGGCGTTCTACGAGGCACTGGTGCAGAATGTAAGCGTTGCGACTCAGGAATGCAGTGGCTGGATCGCAATTGCACGGGACGAAAACCTGGACATTAGCTTCCAAGACCTCGTGCAGCTATGTCTGGTAACGCATAGTCCAGGCAGCAGTGGGAAGTTTCAGGTGAAGGCGGTAGTATCGGAATATCGCCGTGAGGGTGTTGTGCAGCTCCGTAAAGAGCGTCTTCTGGCGGCAAGTCTATTTGAGCCTCTAGAAACAATTTGTAAAAACTTAATAAGTAATTGCTTCGAGCATAGCGGGCTAGGGCGGAATGTTAACATTGATCTTGAGCTAACTCTCGGAAAAAATCGCATTACAATTCACGCAAGAAATACCATCAGTGTCGCACGTCATCGGGCGTTGTCACAAAAACTTGGCGAGATGCAAGTCACCGCAAACGCCCCTTCGCTCCGTCGTGCCGGCGAGGACAAGTCATCTGGATTGGCGAAGATCGCCTGGGCATGCAATCGTTTTTTTGGGTCCATGCCCAACTTCAAGATTTCCCTTGGTCGAAGTCCATTTACTTTTAACGTTAGAGTCGATGTGAGAACCAAGAATGCCATCAGCGGTAGATAAGTCGGTCCTCCTCATCGAGGATTCTCGGGCTAAAGCACGGGCGATACGTGAGTGCGTGAAGGCGGCTTTCCCGACGGCCGAGATCGTGGAAACAGACACCATTGCTATAGCTGGCCAGCTTTTGGACCGCAGAGTGTACAGTGGAATTGTGTTGGATCTGGCATTCAACAAGTCTCAGCAGACTGTCGATCTTGGGGATCGGCCTTATCTGGCTGGGATTGAAATTTTGCAACAGCTCAATGAGATGCGATTGCCGTATCCGGTGATCGTCGCGACGCAACACTCGTCGTTTCAAAATACGCGATATGGCTCATTCGAAAGTGCCGCGAATCTAGCGACCATGCTGGGCACAGTCTTTCGGCGGAATTTCCGAGCGCTCGTCGAGGTCGATCTGGGTGACACCAAGTGGCGAGAAAATTTGCAGGACCTGATGCTGGAGCATTTTCGATGAAGCAGACCGTTAGAGTGCTATTGGTCGAAGATTTGCAGGCCAAGCGAGATGAGGTGATCGGGCGTCTCAAAGCCTACTGCAAAACTATCGACATAGCGTTCAAAGAGGCGGCGAACTACGAGGACGCTCGGGCGCTTCTGAAAACAGACACTTTCGACATCGTTATATTGGATCTGATGATACCTGCGGGTGACGACGACCCGTCTGAGAAATGGTCTAGAAAGCTTTTGAACGATATCGTCGAGGGGGTGTTGTGTTACCCAATGCACGTGTTTGGTCTCACCCAGCATGCGGAGCTTCTTCCGGAAGCCGAGCAGTATTATACGCGAAATATGTTCGGGTTGTTCCTCTTCGACTGGGATAATGACGCTTGGGCGAAGGGTATTAGTGATAAGATCGTCTACCTGGCTCGAGCCGTGGAAAACGGCTCGTCCTATCGGTTGAATTCGTACGACTTCGACGTTGCAATACTAACTGCGCGTTACGACAGCGAATTTGTGCCCGTGCGTGACTTTCTTTTTGGGGCTCGTGGCTCCGATAGACATCCGCTATGGCCCAGGGAGAACGGGGCTCATTTCGGCAGGCTAAAGGTCGGCAATGACAGGTTCACGCGTTGCGGCCTCATCTGTGTTGGTGAGACGGGTTTGGCACCTGCCGCGGTGGTCTCCACTCAAATGATTCAGACTCTCCGGCCCCGGTTGCTGGTGATGTTGGGAATGTGTGCCGGCTTTGCCTCTAAGGGGATGCGGTTGCTGGATATCATAGTCGCTCGCGAGACGGCCTGCTGGCAGGAAGGAAAGAGCACTGACATTGATGAGACTGAGAAGTTCGACACTAGGCAGAAGATCAGAGGCTGGTCTGGCGAAACGGGTGAGAAGATCGAGCGAGTACTGGAGGTGAGGGCAAAAGAGCTTGCTGCCGAACTTCAGACTCAGAAGGAAACGCTGGCCTATGAAAAGCTCAAGCAAAGGCACTCCGCCAACTTATCGACCAATCTGTCAATCCGCGCAGGGCTTCTGGTCTCCGGGTCTTCCGTTGTCGCCAGCACCAAGACTCAGGACGAGGTCATACGGCGCCACCCATCTGCACTCGGTCTTGAGATGGAGGCTTTCTCAGTTTACACAGCTGGGCACACAGCTATGGGCCTGAAGCCAGAGTTTTTGGTTATCAAAGGTGTCGCTGATCTCGCTGACGGCAACAAAGCTGATGATGCTCAAGCATTGGCGAGCGAGTTGTCAGCTCGCCTCTTCTCAAGCCTACTTTCTACGATTTGACCGCTAGTAATTCCGGATTGGCTGGTGACGAAAGAGAATGAGGCCAAGCGTTCCGGGTGAATGACTGATTCGCGCTTTTGGAGTTTTCAGAGGTAGTGTCTAACGGGTATAACTGGCAATACGTATTGAAGAAGCCGACGGCCCTTTCCGGCTGCTGGAACGGCTGAACCAACCCATTCAGCAGAATGCGGTCTAAACGACGATAATGCCAATAGATGCTGTCCCTTTGGTGCTCGCAGAACGAGTTCATGACCGCCCCCGCCTGCTATACCAGCAGCGGGATAGTAGCGGCTATCCTCGGTCCTTAACCATGGCTTCCCCTTGATATCCAGTGATCTTCGTCGGCCCCCTCGTCACGCTCGGGCGCATGGGATATCAAGGGCGAAGCCCTTGGCTAGTTGGTCTGCAACGGCAGGTGCACGGAGATCGTCGGATCACCCATCAGCTTTGCTGGGAAGTGGCTCCCAACAAAACTTTTGTTGACCGGCTCGACAACGGCGTGGAGCTTGCCGCCCGCGATCGTGGCCAGCGGCAGGTTGAAGTCGAAATGCGCGAATGCGTTGTTCACGCAGGTCTCGCATTTGTCTGGCTCGGCCGGCTGGAACATGAACTTGCTCGCCACCTGCTTTCCGTCCTTGACGAGATGGACCGCGAAGCTGCCCGGTATCTTCAGACGGTTGATGCCGCGGACGGTGACGGTGGCGCGCTGGGGATCGATCGAGCCTCTGCGGCTGATCCCCAGTTCGCGCGAGGTCTTGAGCGCGAAGGACATTGGCCGAGCTCCGGCGGCCGGCGGCCCATAGTCGATGCCGAGCGAGTTCACGGAGTCTATGACCTTGACGGTGTTGAGCGCGATCGCCTGCGTCGTGAACGGCGGCAGCGCCTGGAGCACGGAGACCGTGAAGATCTGATAGCTCGCCGCATCGGTCTGCTTGTTGATGGTCGACAGCAGGCCGTTGAGGTCGGTGGCGCCGAGGCTCTTCTGCCATTCCCACCAGAGACGGTCCCAGTTCGCATGGAAGAACCAGAAAACGGGATCGAAGGCCGCCACCGACTGGTCCGCCACGGTCGGTCCGATCGAGCCGTGGCCACCGTCATGCGCGGCGATGATCGTGTCATAGGGCGCACCGGACCAGAAGCCGTGGAAATCCTCCCAGTCGGTCTTGGTCAGGGCATTGTTGACGTCGTTGGTGACCCCGTACATGACCAGATTGCTCTGGATGGTCGCATAGTCGAAGCGCTGCGTAACGTAGCCTTTGTTGAATCCGCCGCCAACGTCCTTCGGCAGGGTGTATTTGTCGAACGGCGGCGACTTGAGGACGTCCGGGAACGGCGTAGTGATGTCCCAATAGGGCAGCGTGACATCCTCGCAACCGGGAACGGAGCGCATCGCGTTCTCGAAGCTGACCAGATAGGCTCTGTGCCACGGATTATAGGCGGGAACGTGGTGCTGACAGTACAGTGGCGGCGGAAGCCAGTGGTAGCCCGCCTGCACGAAGTAGCTGTTTTGATCGGAGGGATCCTTGGCGATTATCCCCTCGAAGGCCCGCTTCACTTTGTCGAGCTCGGCCGCGCTCAGGCTGTTCACGTCTTTCCTGATCCGCGACGCCGCGCTTGCCGCCAGCGCCGCCGCCGGTTTCGTCATTGACGGGATCCCTTTGGGATAGCCGTCAGTCATCCAGTTTAAGAAGGTCTCGATCATGTCGGTCGACCAGGGACTGCCGGGAGGCATGATCTGAGCCGAGACCTGGCCGTAGATCGCGCCTGCACTTGCCTGAACCTGTTCGTAGCTCGTGAGATCCAGCCCTTGCGGGGACATATGCGCGATGTCCGTCGACGTGAACATGTCACGGATGGTGTCGTACCAGGTCGGGTGCGCCACCGGGTAGGTCGTCGTCATCAAAGCCTCCTCTATCTGTCTTTCTTTTGGCTATCCTAGGTCATTACTCTTCGAGCATGAGGTACACGCTCAGCGAGGGCTGCCCTATCCGTTCGGACAGGGAAGGCTGTCCAGGTGGGATCGGATTGAGCGGCACGATCTCGACGCCCAACTTGCCGTCTCTCACGACATCGATAGGCAATCCAAAATCAAAATGGGCGAGCTGATCCGCGCCGCCGGACGAGGCGGGAACCGAGGGCTGGACGAAGAAGCGCGAAGCGATCCGCTGGCCGTTCTTGAGCAGGTGAACCTCGAATGAGCCGGGGATGCTCGAAGTGTCGACACCCTCGACGACGACATTCACTTCGTTGCTGTTGACCCTGACCGTCGCGGAGATCGGGACGGACCGGCGGACCTTCCCCGTATCGTTCATAGCGGCGAGGCCCGGAGATCGAACCGCTCGATCCGGATGTCGCGCGCACTGGGCGACGATCGACGCACCAGCTGCTCCTTGTTCCCAGATTTTACGCTCTTAGATTGTATCTAATCTCGCTTCGATCTCCAAGGCAATAGCGTCTCGCAAAGCAAAGACGGAACTGGCGCCGATCAACCGGGACTGTCCTAGTAGATATCATCTTTTCAACGTCCGCTTGCGCAGTCCCCCACACGTGCTAATCTTGACGCGTCAAGTTGGAGTGAACGCCATGGATTGGATCGAGAAGCTTATCGGGTCAAGTCCTGACGGAGGCGACGGATCGGCGGAGACCGCGATTATTCTCATATTACTCGCAGCGTCTATTGTCTGGCGGATCCCGTCGCTTCGCACGCAATTGAAATCTCTTTTTGTCGCATGGAAGCCGAAATAGTTGCTTCCAGATAACGGCCGCCGCTGCGCGACCATGCGAACTTGTGTTCTTGTCTGACTCAGCAGGAGAGGGTGCATGGCTCCGGTGACGAAGGAATCCGCGGCTTTCGCGTTTCGCGGAACCGTGAAGCAAAAAGCAGCCGCAAATCTGAAAGGCATCACCGACACCAGCCGGACTGCGGTGGTGACGGTCGATGAAATCGTGCGGTCCCCTCCGGCATTGGCGGGTTTTGCCGGCCATGACGTGACGGTCCAGCTTGCAGCCAACGAACAGGTTAGGAAGGGAGAGAGGGGCGTCTTCTACGCAACCGGCTTTGTCTTCGGGGAGACCCTTGCGGTGCAATCGGTCGGCCATGACACCGTTACGGCTGCTGGGCCGATGGTCGCGGCCAGCCTGAGGGCTGCGGACGGAGATCCGACGCGCGCCTTTCGGCAGACGAAGGCGCGGGAGCGCGCTGAGCAGGCTCCGGTGGTCGTTACCGGCAAGGTCGTCGCCGTCGGGCTGGCTGATTCCGAACCGACCCCGGTTACCGCAGCCGCGGTCACGTCGCGGCGCGTGAGCGAGCACGAGCCGTTCTGGCGGGAGGCCGTCGTCGAGGTCCAGGCCGTCCACAAAGGGGTAGTACCCTCGCAGCAGGTCGTGGTCCGTTTCCCCGGCAGCAGCGATGTCCGTTGGCACCTATCGCCGAAATTTCAGGCCGGCCAGGAAGGCGTGTTCTCCCTCCATACCGATCAGGTCAGCCTACGCCCCCAGTTGGGCCTGGCCGCAGCGACCATGGCGGCAACTGCCACTGCCTTCACGGCACTGAGCAGCGCCGACTTCCAGCCGGCCGACCACGAGGCGGAGGTTGCCGCGGTGCTTTCAGCGGCCGCTGCAACTGGCTGAACAACAGAGGATTTCTGGAATAGGGGAGTCAGCGATGGCTACACGGAAGAACGCCAGGGCCGAGGCAAGAGCCACGACCAAACCCAAGACAAAAGCCACGACCAAGGCCAAGGCGGCCAAGAAGGGGTCCGCCCGCAAGAGGGCGGTGCCGGGCGCGGGGGCAGTGGCGGCCGGCGCTGCCGGCGTTCTCCTGGTCAATGTCATTCCGAAATCGCTGAGTTCGGAGACGAACCAGGACAGCGAACCGATGATCGCGGTCAATCCTGCCAACACCAATCAGATCGTCGCCACAGCTTTCACGCCGGATCCCCTTGAGAGCGGATCGGCGCCGTATTTCTTCTCAAGCGATGGCGGCAACACGTGGACGCTGAATACGGTCGTGCCAGGCGGCGACATGACGGGCGATATCACGGTGGCTTTCAGCGGCACCGGCCCCGCTCTATACGCGGGTATCCTGCGACAGGACAGTCCCGACCAGTCGACGCGCATGGCGATCTTGCGCACCGCCGATTTCAGCGCAACGATACCGATGGACGTGCTCGACGACCGTCAGCAACCCGACCAGCCCTTTGCCCAGGCGGCAACGGTAGCCAACGGCTCGGCGGCCGGGAAGCAACGCGTCTATATCGGGAGCAATGACTTCGCCGGGGGCGGGAGGACGGCCACACTCGACTTCATGCTTGATGCGGCGGCCGCCCAACCTGGGTTTAAGAAAGTCCGGCTTGAACGCCGCTCCACGGGGACGGCGGGACAGGACGGCCCTCAGGTTCGCACCTCGATCCATGAGGACGGCACCGTGTATGCGACGTTCTACGGGTGGAGGTCGCAAACGGGCGACTTCGGCGCCAACACGCTCATGGTGAACGCCGACGTGGTCGTGGTCAGGGACGATGAGTGGGGAGATAGTCCCGCTCCCTTCGAGGATCTCAAGGACGCCGCCGATGGCGTCGTCGGGCAGCGCATCGTCAGGAATGTGACGATCTCGTTCAACCGAAACGGCCTGACGGCCAACGGTCAGCAGCGCATGGGCGGGACGCTGTCGATCGCGGTGGATCCGCGCAGTGGCGAGAGCGGCACCGTCTATATCGCCTGGGGCACGGACGAGGCCGCTACCGGTTTCACAATTCACGTCAGGAAGTCCACCAACCGTGGCGTTTCCTGGTCGGCCAGCGACATCTTGACGGTGCCGCGCGCGACCAATGCCGCGCTCGCGGTGAACTCCGATGGCGTCGTCGGCCTTCTGTATCAGCAGTTGACCGGAACTGGTCCCACTCGGCGATGGGAAACGCATCTACGTCGAAGCGCCAATGGCGGAAATACCTGGTCGGACCTCACGCTCGCAACCACTCCGGCGGCCACCCCAGTCAAGACCTTCGACCCGTATCTCGGCGACTACGACCATATGCTCGCCGTCAGCCGCGATTTCTATGGCATCTTCTCCGCGAGCAACGTGCCCGACATGGCGCATTTCCCCAACGGCGTGACGTTCCAGCGGAACGCGGATTTCAACACGCGCCGGCTGCTCGACGTCAACGGTCAGAATTCGGTCCCGCCCTCGATCGATCCATTCTTTTTCAAGGTGAGCGGGTGAGCGGGCACCCGCGGCGTCCGCAGCGGGGATGGCGGTGCGATCAGTCGTCGGTCGAGGAGCGTTTGACGACCGCGCGCACGCGCGCGGCGTCGCTTACCGGTAGCACGTCATCTTTCCGCGGCAGACTGAATGTGCTGATCGCAGATCCGGCGGCCTTGGCCTCGGCCTTCGGCGCGAGCACGTCCGGCTGCAGGATGAATACGCCGGACTTGCCGACTTCGAGTTTGGGATAGCGAAACCACATCACGTCGGTGGAGGTCGGGAAGCGTACAACGACCTGTTTTCCCGGCGGCTTCCCCTTGATCTCCTCGTCAACGTCGATGACGGCTTCGGCGATGGCGGGATCGTGCTCGGTTATCCGGACAGGGCCGGTTTTCTTTCCGGCGGCGGCTTTGCCCGACGGACGCACTTCGCGCACGTGCCCGACCACCACGACCGACGCGGACCGAATACGTGCAAGCAAGTCAGAATCGGCATCACCCGGCATGTTCGACAGCTTTCAGAAGCGTCCGACGCGGCTTCTCCAAGAGTGAGAAGAGGATAACACCTCGCGGACGGGGAGGGAATCCGCTTCTGTCGAAACAACAGATATGTGATGGGTTGTGAATAGCACCTTCGCCCCTGAGCGAGGCCATTGCATTTTGAGAACGATCCCAATGAAACACTTATGGGAGGACCGGCAAGAGGCACATGCATGAAACGACGAGAATTCTCCCGCGAGGAACTCTTCGCGTTAGTCTGGGAAAGGCCGACAAGCGAGGTCGCAAAGGAACTCGGTATTTCCGATGTGGCACTCGCCAAGCTTTGCAGGCGCCTGCAGGTCCCCAAACCACCTCGAGGCTATTGGGCCAAAATCCAGTCAGGACGAGGTCCTCGGCGCCCACCATTGGGTGCCTTCCGCGAGGAGATCGATCGGCGCCGGCGCGAAACCGCACGCATCGAAGCAGCCGGAACTCTCTCCAGTCTTCAACAGCAATTCTACAGCGCCGCGGTAGCTGACCTGAAGGCGCAAGGTGTCGACGCTGAGGTTACCGGAAACAGACTCGTGAAACTCGATCCGAACCTCGCGGCGCAACTTTTGCTGCTGATCCAGAACCGCGCTCACGAGTGGGTAAAGCAGGGAAAGATCGATGCCCGCTGGAGCCACTCACTGCAGGGAAGCGCTGCGAGTCTAGTCGGAAAGCTGCTTCCATTCGCTCAACCCCAGCTTCTCATGTTCGAGAGCGAGCATAGAAACCGGTGGTCGAGCGGGAACGGTCCCGCCGTTCTTGTCCGCCTGACCGTTCCCTTACAAGAGCGGATTGCCTCTCTGGTGCGCATGGTTCGCGAACACCAGCTCCACTATGTGGTGATGCCGCTGACGTCGGCTGACCATTCCTGGTCTGCCCGCTACATCCACACTCCGGATTCGCGCATGTTTCTAGACAGCACCCTCTGCATCTCAGCCTCGGAAATTTGGGTACAAAGCACGCGACGTGCCTGGCGCGAAGAAGAGCCCCCTGAGTGCATCGGCACCGCAAGGTTGGCGCTGCGTGAAATTATGCCAATCGACTACATGCCCACTCGTGAAGTACCTCTGCCTCCTTCCATCACTAGAGCGACTGTTGCGCCCTACCGCGATCGGCTCCGAGCACTAATAGACGCGGAGCAGGTATGCGAAATGCTGTCTGGAGCCGCGCGCGCGATGGAGCGAAACGTGCCGAACGATACCCTCGCGTTGGCCGACAGAATCTGGTTCGGCGCCGACCGCCCGTTTCGGTCGGCCCGAGATGCCTGGTCGCGGATCGAAGAGGAGCTGGAGCAATGGGAAACGGAGCTCGAGGTCGAGCGCTCGGCGGTGGCAAAATCAATCCTCGGGATCGAAATCGGTGATATCGTTACTGGGCAGGTTCAAGGTCGCAGCGTCCGCATCTCTGTAACGAGCACGGCCGTCTACTCTAGCGAGAAAGGTATCATCTTTGTGGTCGACGGAACTCGCTTCCGGAAGGATGGCACGCTCGGCAGGCAGCAGGACGCGATCAGGCTGTACTTTGCAAATGACGTGTAGATGGCCTTGCATCTTCAAGAAGGCAGCCCACCCGCTGTCGTGCACTGGTCGTGCTGCGGCAGCTGCTGTTATGATTGAAGCTCAGATACTTCTTCGTAGTTGAAGCTACGTCTCCAATGCCTCTTGACTGGTCTGACGAACAGAATGACGCAATCGTCGCGGGCTATTTCGTGATGCTGGGTCACGACGTCACTGGGCAGCCTTACAGTAAGGTCGGGCATAATCGCCTTCTCCAGGCGGCGATCGGCCGCCCGCGCGGTTCGATAGAGTACAAGCACCAGAATATTAGCGCGGTCCTCAAGGGACTCGGTGAAACCTGGATCCCCGGCTACAAGCCGGCCTATAATTTTCAGGCGTCGCTCGTCGACGCCGTGGTGAGATGGCTCGATCGTCACCCGGAGTGGCTTGCGCCCGCCGACCGCATCGAAATGCACCGCTTGCAGTCGGCCTTGCGGCAGGAGACGATGCTGTGGATCGGACCGCCGCCGTCGCGCAGCAATGCTCCGCCACCGGACGAGACCGAGCAGATGGCCGCTATCGCCCGCAAGTACGATGTCGCCCAGCGTGACGCTCAGAACCGGGCGCTCGGCCGCGCAGGAGAGGAGCGCATCCTCGCCCATGAGCGCGCTAGCCTGCTTGCTGCGGGACGCACTGACCTTGCCAATCACATCCGCTGGGTGTCACACGTCGACGGCGATGGGGCGGGCTATGACATTCGGAGCTTCGGCGTAGATGGCAGCGATCGTCTGATTGAGGTCAAGACGACAAATGGCTGGGAGCGCACACCGTTCCACATTACGCGAAACGAACTGGCGGCCTCCGATGGTCATCGCGACGACTGGCTACTGATGAGACTGTGGAACTTCGCTCGGGAGCCCCGGGCATTCGAACTGCGGCCACCGCTTGAAGCCCATGTGACTTTGATGGCGAGCACCTACCGAGCGAGCTTCCCGCCGTGACCGGGAGCAGCCACTCGATCGTTGGGCGGATCGCGCAGCACTTTCCCAGGGGGTGCGCGGTCATTCGGATTCCCTTCAGGGATTTTGACGCCGTTGAAAGAAGTGCCGTGAGTTCCGCAGCAGGCAGGCGAGTTGCCGAGATCCGTGAACGCCACATGGCCCGCTCTGGCGAATTCTTTGGCGGCGCCGAGCGCCCGGCTATCATTTGTCCGCAGCTTGGATGAAGCCGCTTTTGCCTTCGGGCTGTTGGCTCAGGACACCTTCCGGCATCAGCTGGTGCTCGATTTGATTGCGGTTTGAACCGCTCGCCCATAGGCAGCATTGCCAGTTGCTTCTGCCGAGCACACCGTGGGACGAGGAATGGACCACGGCGTTGCGCCGAGTCTCGATAGGCTGATCCGTGGCGCGAGACTAGTAGCGAATCAGGAGCAAGCGCGAGGCTTCAGTGAACAACTTTGCTATCCTCGCGCGAGCTCCGCTGAGAGGTCCAATGTCACGCTTGATTGTATCGTCGCCGAAGACGCTGATTAAAACAATTGCGGCCTGTGTCGAGAATGCCGAGCGTCTGCTTGCTGACGCTGACATGTTCGAGTTCGAGAAGCTGAAATCGACACGGCTCTACCTGATCCTGATCGCACAGGAAGAGCTTGCGAAAGCCTTCATGCTCATTCTGGTAACGATCGGCATCTTTCCGCTTTCGCGGCCGATCCTAAGGGCGATGAACGACCACTCATGCAAGCAGTTGGTCGGCATGCTCATGGACTACATGATCATGCATTGGGAAGACATCGAAGACGCCCGGCGAATGATCGCAGAGGACTTCGACATGGGCGATGATCATTTCCCGATCGACATTGCCAGCGCACTCGAATTGCTACGATATGAGAAAGTCGCTCGATGGGAAACCGGAATGGGCGGCTACGCGGATGGAGACCTTAACTACAGCCAGGCGGCTCGCAAGGTGGCATCTGGCAAGCATGATCGACGGAAACAGGATGCGCTATACGTCCGCGTCAATCCTGACGGGTCGATCGGTTGCACGCCCCACATAATTATGGATGCTGAGGTCAAGGACGAAGCCGAGCGCGCCAGTCGGTATTGCTACTTCGTCAAAGAGTCGATGGCTGGCAAAGCGTCAGGCATGCGGTATGAAAAGACCGTCGCGGCGCTAAGAATGCTCTTCGGCCATCGCCCACCGATCTAGACACGGCTGAATACCCAGATGGCAACACGCGACGAACTCTATGCGAAATTCGGGAAAGCAGCGGAAGCGGCGCAGCTATTCGAGACCGAGCTTGGTTCGCTGCTCCTATGCGCCCGTGGCCTTGAACGCGGTTGGCACCATGAGGTTGACCCCGATGATGCGCGAAAGGTCCTTGACCACATTGACCGCAGCACACTGGGCCAGTTGTTAGGCACATTGAAGAATTGTGTCAGCCTTGACTATGGTTTGGTGGATCGCTTCGCGTGTGCGCTCAAAGCTCGAAACAGGCTGGTCCATCGGTTCTATGAAACCCATGGCTTCAAAATTCAGACCGATGAAGGCCGCGATGCGATGGTGGCTGATCTTGAAGTTTTACATAGCGAACTTTTCAACGCATGGCAGGCCGCTAGCAAAATTACCGCTGTGGCGACAGCATTCCTTTTGGAGGCGAAGCGAGAACAGGAATAGGCTCGGCGTTCGTCAGGCGGCATTGCCGAGCATCCCGGCTCTTCAACGGAGCAAACCGGAGGCGAGGTGGACGACCACAAAAATGCGAGAATATCATTCGGCACCGATCGTGCGCAGCTTGTTTACGGGCTGAGGCCGGACGGCACCTTGGCGCATATCAGCGAGGTTCAGCGCGGCATTGCTTGCGGCTGCGATTGCCCTGCCTGTGGCGGTCGGTTGGTGGCTCGCAAGGGTGATGAGAACGTGCCGCACTTCGGGCACCACGGTGGCGACGCGTGCGGGGGCGGTCCTGAAACCGTTCTACATCTCCTTGCCAAGGAGGTGTTTCGAGCCGACCCGTCGCTACTCCTGCCGAAACGCCTTGGGCTCAATAAGGGCAACGTCGTGACGAAGCCGGGTCAGCAGGTCACGACGCAATTCCTCCGAATCGAGTTCACTGACGCGAAGAAGGTTATCCCGGACCTGTATGTTCGGGCGCTAGGGTATGACCTCTTTGTTGAAGTCGCGGTCACCCACGCGAGCGACGAGACCAAGATTGAACGTCTCCGGGAACACGGCGTCATGGCCGTCGAGATTGACCTGTCAAAGTTGCCCCGAGACTCGACACGTGAGCAGATCGCGGATGCGGTGCTTCGATCCGCGCCACGGTGTTGGCTCTATCATCCCGATATCGACAAAGCGATGGTGAAGAGCCGCGCCGACGAAGAGACATGGCAGGCTGCACAGGAAAAGCGGTTCGCCGACTATCAGGCCAGGCATGAGAACCGGGTTTACGACCTTACGCGCGCATATGTCGACGCAGTGAGACAACTGGCCGGAAAGAAGATTGTCGTTCCGCGTGATGCTGAACTTCAAGCGGTCGGACTAGCCGAACACGTCGGCATCGAGGTCGCCGGCTATGCATGTTTCACCGTCCCACCTGCGGTATGGCAGGCCGCAATCTTGGGGGAGGTCTTTCACGACAAGTGCCTTGGTGGCGCAGTTGCCAAGGCAGTGCCGATTGCCAAGCATTTGGAAAAGAATGCGCTGATACGACCGCAATTTCAGCGTGTCACTACCGAAGTGGCGAACGGTGTCGCTGTCGCCGAACCTCACTTCGCGCCCGCCTGGAAGGCGATCGACAACTATCTGCAAAACCTGCTCGGAAAGGGCGTTCTCGTTCAGCAAGGCTACGGAGTGACGCTGGAGAGGTCCCTTGCGGACAAGTGGACCGCGCGCACGCTGGCAGAAACACAGAGAACCGCTGTCGTGCATGCGGCAGTGCAAGCAGTCGATTGGATATTAGCCGAGCTTCCGGCCGAAGAGCGAGGGGACATGACCGGCGAGTCGTGGCTGGATTCTATCCACGCGGAGTCGAGCATGACATATCGGGCCGCGATCGAGTCTGATATCGAAGCGCCGAAGATCGCTGCCGAAATACACGCCGTTGTCGCGATGTTTGGCAAGAGCGGCGCGATCCCACATACGGCGTTGGGTTTGCCTATTCGAGGCGCAATCGAGCGCTGCAAGGCTCAGAGAGCAAAGCAGGCCGAAGGCCTACGGCAGAAACAGATCCAGGAAGCCAACCGACTTAGGCAATCGCGTCGGGACCGGCTATGCGTTGACGCTGAAACGGAACTGAGCGGCCCTAACCTTGGGGCCTTTCTGGACGCGAAACGCGACGATCTGAGCGGAATGACGCCGTTGGAAGCCGCGGAGGATAGCGAGTCGGGATTGACCAAGGCTCGGGGCGTGCTGTCCGCCGAGGTCCAGCGCAAGCGATATCAGGAGAAAATCACTGCCGATGCCAAGCAGTCTTTGTCAGCGAAGCATGTCGATACTTTCCTGAACGGCCGGGATGACGACTTAGAGCGGACAACGCCGCTCTTGTACGTCCGAGATGACGCCACCTATCGGAAGGCGCTCGGGAAGCTAGCTGAATGGCAGAGGGGGTTCGGCGGACCGTTTTGATCATAGGAGCACCACCGTAAAAAATCATAGCCGGGAGGAGTCCCGGTCACTTTTCTGCGCTCATTTCACCTGTGGGCAGTGACCGGCGCTAGGATTGAGTAGTCCGTCCTCGTACACTGCCGTAAGGCGGCGTAAATCAGCGTCAGCGGCGTGACCTAAAGGCTGTGACCACAGTCTGTATGGCAGCGATTGGATCATGCTGGGGAAGGAAGCTGGCTACGACCACTACATCAAGAGCATCAATGCCTTTCTGCGGATTGATTGTGAACTGTCAGACGACGCTTGTGACAAGATCTTCCGTCGCAACGCTATGCGCTTTCTGCCTCTCGAGCGTGGCAGTCGAGGCCGGAATCGCCTTCTTATGTACTATCGCAAAAATGGGCTTGATGACTTGATGAGTCTCGCTTGCCGACCGCGAGCCCGCGGCTCCTTGAAGAGCTTTTAGGCACTTAACTCGTCAGCTAGAAGGCTGACGCGGGTCGCCCGATCGACCGCTCTACAGCCATTCTTTGCAAACCGCTGCGACTGTCGCGGCTGGCCGGCGATGCACCGGCGATCAATCATCGAAACCTGGGACCACGCCAGCGAAAAGTGGCATCAGCCCGAGTCGCAGTTCCGAGCTCCTCCGCATGCGTGCGTGATAACCGTCGGTCGAGATTGAGCGCGGCAATTCGACTCCGTCCTGGATCCCAGCCATGAACAATGCGGCATCCAAGCCCGACGGCCCTATCTGCAGGCATCGTTCGATCAAAGCGCGCAACACCTCAGGTCGCTGGTCCGGGGGCAATTTTGTCAACTGAAGAAGGCGCTCACCCAACGCTGCATAGAATGCCTCTGCAGGCTGATCTGCGATGGTCGACAGATCGAACGGGGTGCCATCGATACCTACGCGCACCGCACGCCCCGTTAGAATCGCCGGCCGCAAAAGAGAGTTCTGCGCCGCGCGGTCCAATACGGCTTCCATGGCTTCGCGACGGCCAATTGCGCGCGCGAAGGCCAGCGACGCAAAGGTCCAGTTGTGGACGATGACTGGATTTGGTGTGGTCGGCATTGGCAGCGAGAATCCATTGAACAGCTGGGGCGAGGCGGCTGCCTTTTCCCAGAAGCCGTGCAGTGGTGCCTCGATTTCCGCCATGATTGACACCAGCGTCGGAGTTTCAATCCCCGCGTTCTTCGCGATCTCGTCATGTTGGGTACTCAATAACGTCAACGGCCGGTATGCATCGATTGCTGCGAAGCCACTACCGCCGCTCGCGACCGACGCCAAAAGTTTGCCCAATCCCGCTATTGCCGCTTCAACGCCGCGAACTCCCGAGATAGCGGGTGCGATCAGCAACGCCTGGGCGCAGCCGGAGGCCTCACTGGAGGCTACCATACCAGCTTTCTGGATTAGGCTTTCAACGACCTCGTCAAGGCGAGCTTGATCACTGGTGTCTTTCAAGATCCCGGGCTCGACGTCCCGAAGCCAATACATCAAGCGCTGTTGCTCGGCGCCCGTGTCCATAGATAGGCGAATAATTGCTCGAGCCAGCTGGCCGCCTAGCGCATTCGTATTATCCTTAGTCAGAGCAACAATCCGATCATTTCCAAGGAAATTTAGTGCGCTTCGCAAAAGCGGCGAGCCTTCTTGCGAACTGTTGGCGTCGCTGATTTTGTTGAGGACGAGTCCCACAAGCGCCTGGAGCGAGGAATAGCTGAATCGGTCCACATAAGCGTCGGCGGCGTCCAGCGCTTCAGTTATGGAATGCCAGCCCGCATTCCTGAAGCGATCTGCCAACATGTTGCCTACCGCTTCCGCGATGATAACCGAAAGCTCGGGCCGGTCTCTGCCGATAGTGCCTAAGGCTTTGGTCGCTTCAGTGCTTAGGCCGCTAACCGGACGCTTCGTTTGGTTAGGCTGTTGAGCAAAGCGAATGAGCAAATTCAACAAAGCTGTCGCGACGTCGATGCGTTCAGATGGCAGTACCTTCAGCCAGTTGCGAGCGAGGACGAGTATCACGCGCCGACGCTCAATTTCGGCGCCGGCATGCCTATTAGCATGTTGAACAGCGGCCTCGACTAATGGAAGTGTGACATAGGCCGCCACGACCTTAGGTTCCCAAAAAATTGTGTCCGCAGTCCGGTCACGGCCACTTTCAAGCAAGAGGCGAACGGCCATGAGGAATTCTTCCTCTAGAAAGTTCTTGCCGAACGCTGTCGTGAGGAAGTTGATGAGCGAACGCGCGTAGGACGCTTTTGTGTCGCGGCTCACTAGTGCCGAGCCGAGGGCTATCTGCCTACGCAGCACCGCCCAAAACCAGCGGTTGGAATCCTCTTGACGACCCTCTTGAGAGTTCGCGAGACCGTAACCGGGCTGATGTGCATTGATTAGCTGCGGTGCCAAAAGCACAGAACCGCGCTCGCCCTGAAACTCTAGATCACCGGCGGCCAAGTGGGCACCCATCGCGTCGAAACTGGCATTTAGAAGGGGAAGCGGATCGTTGCTCGGATGGCCGTCGATCAATTCGTCTAGCAGAGTGGCGGCGGCGCTGGGGCCGCGCGTTATCTGAACTGCTGCAGCGTACGACTGGCCAACGATTGTGCGCAGGGAAATGCCGAGTGATTCCCAACATGTTCCCGGTTTTATTCCAATTAGCTGACCAGCCCGTTGGTAGATGGCCTCTGAAGCTTCCCACCGGTCGACATCGGCAGCTAGATCGCCGAGATGCTTAAGCAATAGGGCCTTCACGGGCGATCCGTCGAATTCAGCGAGCTGCGCCTCAACGAAACTCAAATTCGCTGCATTGTTAGAAAGGCCAGCCGACAGCGCACTCATGGCGCTCACGATCGATCCGAGTCCTTCAACGCCTGCGATCTGATCGCTCCACTGTTCTATCCGCGCCAGGTCTCGATGACTTAGGACGAGAGCCGCCTTGAGGGCTGCGACGCTCTCGTTGGAGCTATCCTGTTGGTCACTTTCTAGTCCAATCGACTGGTCACCTTGCCAGACGATGCTTTGGAATAGCTGACTTAGTGCACGGGCCAGCGTCCCTCGCTTGGAGTGTGGCCGGTATGCCAGACTGGCCAAGGATGGCTGCCCCTCCGAAAGGTCGAATCGTGCGAGGTCGTCGAGGGTAATTTTGCCGCGGCCCCACCGCCGAACAATGGCTCCGAAGAGCTCAAGTACCAGCCCCGCCGGCAAAAAGTGCCGTACGACCAGCCATGCTGGTGCGTTGCGCTCGAAATCGTGTCGGCGACGGTCGACGTCATTCATGGCTCAACTCTCTCGATAAATTTCACCTTACCTGCTGCGTCATTCACGCCATCCCAGATTTCTATGCTGGTGAGCCGCGTCGCTTGCTCCCAAGGAGACACTTCGCGCAGAAGGCGATGAATGGTGAAGCCGAAAATCCTGCCGGCACCACTATATGAGGGATCTAGTGCAGCGATGAACCCTAGGGGAGACCACTTCGCTGAGATCGCCTCACCCGCCTCGGACCAGCGGTTATTCTTGTATCGTTTGCTCGGACGGCCCCACAGTGACACGGTTGTTTCCGGGCGGAAACTAAGTGGGGTTGGTGCCACTGGTAAGAAGACGCCTGAGAGACCAGCTGCGCTCGAGCGGTACTCGCGGAAGTTAGCGAGGACGATTGCTGCGAAATGATGGCGCGCACATGCCGGATCGCGCGCCGCCTCGAGGAACGCAGTCCGGAACAGGTCGTGCCAAATGCGAGGCTTTGAGCTGCCATTGCGCTGTCTTACGCTTTGCGGCGTACATGTGACGACCGAAACAATATCGATATGGTCGGGAGGCGCTTTTCCCAAACAATCGGCAAACCGATTGACGGCCTTCATAGGCGGATCCCGTCCCGAATCCGTCTCGAGCGGGAGGACATCAGAACATATTAGCGGTTGCAACGTGATCGTGCCGAGTTCCTTTCGCCGCGGCATTAGCGTGATCAAAGTCAGCAGATTTGCTTCCGCCATCGTTTGCCGTCGAGAAGAACTGATCTCGAACTTGGAACGAACGAGCTTGGGATGGAGACAAACTCTGGTGTGTCCATCCGCGTCGTTGAGAAAAAGACAACCAAGATTGAAGTAGTCGCGCGGATCCTGGTTCATCAGCCATAAGGTGAAGGGACGCAGATCTACCTTGGTCGTGGGCAGGATCGACGTGAGGTCGTCGACAAGTGCCTGCATTTCTGACGTGGAGAAAAGGTGGGGCCCGTTTTCATCGACACTCGCACGTAGACCAGTATGGACGCAGCCCGATGCTCCGAAGTTCTTAAACGCTTGAAGGGTATCACAAAGCGTTCCTGGTGTGATGAACGCTTCGGGGAAGGTGATAAGGTCAAAGCGACGGCTATTGAAGGTCGGAGCTCCCGCGTCATAGATGTCAAGCGGTCGACGAACTGGCTCTAGCATTGCGGTCAATGCAGCATTGAAAATTGCGGCATGTGAACTGGGGTGGTAGGCCGTTGGTTCGACCAGACGTACGCTGAACGGCCGCTTATCCCGGTCGAAGGGCCATCGCAGATGGGCGCCGCGGAAGCCAGGTTTTGTCACCGGTCATCCTTAGCTATTTCATCACACAGATCGATAATGGCGGTCAGGTTTGCGGATGACATGGGCCTATCTCGGCGGGCGACAATTGTTTAGACCTGCAGACGCATTAAGCGCATCCGCTAATCTCGCAACGCGTCGGTGCAAAGCGCGGTGCCTGCTAACCCCTCTAGTCCTCAAAGACAGTGACGGCGTTCGCTTCGCGCTGTTCCCTCCAATAACGCTCCGATTGCCTTGGTGGCGGAGGAGTCCCAATCCCGTCAGGGATAGCCTCGTCCCTCAAACCAATCGGCGCTGCGAATTTCCTTGAACCAGACGATGGGCGGTCCGGTGTGACTGAACGCTCAGTCGGCAAAGAGAGGTGAGACAGAAAGGTAGTCTCGCGAAATGGAAGCCCACGGCCGTTCCGTTGTCGACCCAGAGGTCGTATGTGCACGCCGGGGGTTCCTGAAGACGGGAGAGGCTCCAACACCGCCTGCGTCTGGACTTCGGTTTCTGCACTGGCGCTCACGGGGGCTAGGGGCAGCTGGACAGCGGTTCGACCGTAGCGCCCGCGGACCGTGGCAGGTCGCGCATAGACGAGGCGCTGAAGCGGTGTGCCATCGCTGCTCAGACCGAAGCCAGGATTGTCTTCTTGGCCAAAAATTGAGACCCATGTCGGCTCCGCGGGACTCAACCCCCGAAAAGCAAAATACGGGCCCAAAGGGGATGCGGCTCTGACATAAGCTTGCAGCGCCAAGTAAGATTCGTGAAACCTCTTCGTCTCATGGCGCCCGCGGTGAACCGCAGACATTGTGCGGTGAAGAAGTGCTGCGCCGATCGAGAAGATCGGCAGGCCACGGTCGAGAGCAACACCTATGCTTTTACGAATTTCGGTGTCCTTTGCACCTGTTGTCTGTGCCGCCAGCGTCGCTGAAAGGATTGCGCCGTCGGCAATTGCAGGAAACCAGTTCATCAGGTTCCTGACCCAGTCTGTGCGTTGGGCCAGTTTGTTGATTCGCAGAAGGAAATATCCCGCTGCAACCGCCGAGATGGGATCATTGATTTTCTCTTCCAAGAGGCGGTCCGCCATCTCCGGTATGTCAGCAAGCCGGTTCGCCTCAGTGACCGCGCCCCCCGAAAGGTACGCCAGAAGAATCTCATTGTCTGGCTGTTCACGGGATACCGTGACATCAATCGTGTCACCTTTCTCGCGTGCGCTTCGTGTCAACGCAACGCGCACCCGCTGGGCTGGCGGTAGGGTCACCAACCGCCAGCCGAACTCGTCTCCGCCGATTTGAAGCAAATGTGGGTTGTCAGGTACGGCAACAGTGATCTGCTGAACGCCGCTGCGATCACTCAGGCGATTTTCGGCATCAAGTGACCTGCTCTGCCATCGTCCGTCCAACAACGACCATAAGGTCATCCAAACCTTGCCGATCGGGCGGCGGCTCGCAATAACAGCCTGCGTGTTGCTGACCAGGTGATCCAACGGATGAAATGGCGTGACCCATTCAAGCCATTCCGTCGGCACTGTGCTCCTGATGTCGAAATGGACTTCGCCTTTGCCGCTCTTTAGCTCCACAATCTGCTGGGCGGTTTCCCCGCTAGGCGGCGTTATAAAGACGTGCACTCTGTCTAGCGGGCCGCGTTTGCCGTCTGCGAATGTCAAACTGCCAGGCCGGTTTGGCGAGGCAGTTCCCGAAGCGACTAGGTCACCGACGGCAGAATAAACGTCGACCGGGAAGGTTAGAAACCGATCGTCCTGGCTATTGGCGGTGATGTGAACTGTCAGATCTGTCACGTGATCCTCTCAGGACGAGACCGTAAAGCGGCGCCGGAATGCGGCCTGCGTCAGAAATTGCTTACTCAGGACCTGCTCTGGAAACGAAGTGGAATCAGTTGAGTTGGCGCCATAAGTCCACTCTCCTTGCTCCCGAACAAATTGGGCGGGACCGACTGCAAGTGGCTTAATATCGCGAGCTTGCGCGGTATCTTCCATGAAGGCCTGCGCCACGGGCCGAAAACCTAGCGGCACGACGTCCAATTCCAGCAAAATGGAAGGGCGCTTGGCTTGGATGTGCATTGGGACAGTCCAAGTGCCGTCACCCTCGGTGGCTCCAACCTTTTGACGATCGTCGCCGGCGTCCGGCTGCCCAAACTCCAAGAATGCTGAGATAGCTTCTCGCAGACTTGCAATCCCGACACCATAGCCGTTGCCACTTGGATGTTGAAGGCCACAATGCCCTTTAAGTGCCGCAAGAAGAGCTGCCGTAAACTTGGCGACACCGCCTTCGGGTGCGTAGGCTACGCGGTTGGCAGTGGTGGCGCGGAGGATCGCCCATTCATTCGTGGTGGGGGTACCGGTCCTTTTCCCACCTAAAAGAGCTCGTGGTGAGTCGATCTGGTTGATCATCTCTTCGCTGAGTTCCATGCAAGCGTCGATGAAATAGAAAAGACTCGCCCTGGCCTTTCGAATCGAGGCTTGGAGCGTATTCGTCAAGTGGAATACGGCATCCCAGGTATTGTTAAGATCTTCGCCGAGATCGTCTGCCACGAGATATTGTGTTAATCCGTCGCTGATGCCGTGACCGCAATAATAAAATACGCCGCGGCTGTCTGGATTGAGCGCGACCCGTTCTAGCCAGGCTAGGTACGCTGCTCTGATATTGGCGATTGTCGGTCTGGTGGGCGTGATGGAGCTGCCAAACGGCGTCACAAACGCATTGTTTGGTGATGTAAGCATCGCCACGGATCCAAGGGGCGCCTCGCTATTGAAGAATGCCTCGCTCGAATCTTTGGCTTGACCTGCGGGCAAGGCATCAACGCCGGTTAAAAACCAATTCGCGATGGCTTCCACCGAGAGCCTCGGCGACGACAGTGGCTTGAGGCTTCCGTATCCGGCCTTGGCGATGCTTGGGTACTCTCCACAGCCAATCAACAGTACATGCGTTGCGGCGGCAGTAGGGTCACCTTTGATAGCTTGTGATTCAAAAACCAGGCTCATCTAGGTTTCTCTACCGCGCGAGACGCATCCGCAAGCGTTTGTAGAAGCTCGGCCGGGCAAAGTATCCGCCATGGGCCTCGAGCATCCCATAGCCGGTGTCGTACTGAAAATCTTGCACACCCTGATAGATGCCTTCGGCACAGAATGAAAATACATCGTTTGTATCGAAGACGTTCAGCCACACCGCGACATTCGGGTTGGGCGAAATCCGATCTTTCTTCGGTTCTGTGGGCATTCCCGCCGGAAGCGCCCTGCCGAAGAGTGACATTTCTTCGAAAAGGCCGACTTGCGAGCCGACCGTTACGAGGTAGTCGACCTTAAGGTCTGGCGCAAAATAAGTCAGGATGTCGTAGACGATGACACCCCCGAGGCTATGACCTATAATTATCAGCTTGTCATCGCCAGCCTTCTTTGCTGCTTCGGCTGTTCGCAGCGCCCCAAGGACCTCATTGACGATCGGTCCGGGCACAGCAGCCGTGCCGCGGTTTTTGAGGTAGACGAACACATCCCCCAAGAACCGAGAAGCCTTTGTGTGCAGTGACTTCCTTGCGAGCGAGAGGGTGGCAGCCGTGATCGCGTCGCCGGGAGCCGAGCCCAGACGGGCCAATGCTTCCCGTGTCGACTGAAGCCAGCCACTCAAGCTGAGCGTTTCGAGTTTTGGATCGCCGTCGGGAAGTGCTTTTATCCCCTTCATGAGTTCGTCAACAAACTCGGCGTTCGATAGGGGCGGGGTTTTCATCGCCCATGCAGGCGCGGGGTTCGATTGCAGATAGCGCTGCGAGGCTTCATATGCAGCGGCGATCCTTTCGACATTTTGCGAGGCGTTTGATGTGGCAGAAGCAGTGTCCCACACCAAGTCGACTGCCTCCGCGAATCCTTTGGCGCGACTGAGATCGCCGAGATTGACGATGTCAGTTCCAGCCTGTTCACGGGCCTCCTGAAGTCGCAAGTCTATTTCGGCATTCGCTTGTCCGACGGCAAGGGCCTCCACACCACCACCACCAGGAAGGGAGGCCTGGTTCCATAAGAACTTCACCCCGTCGCCTCCCCAATAGGGAAAACTGATCGCAGTTTTTTCGACATCGAGGCCGAGCGGCCCAGCAAGCAGCGTCTTCAAATATTCTTGTTTGCGCGCTCGATCGTCTAGAAAATCGGCGTCCTCTTTGCGGTTGTTGACGCCATGAACAAAGACTATTGGCACCCCTGCATCCCCCTTGCCGTTGCCAGAATCAGCTGTAGGCCGGAGTTTGCCGTCTCACAACTGGAAAATGACAATAAAGTACAAGGAAGGGGAAGCGATTACACCATGTCGCTCTAAGACGGCTGACGAGATGGCGCGTCGGCAGACAATTACCGGCCGCTCACACCTTAACTTGTGATTTCTATGGTCCCGGAAGCTTTTCACCGGCGGCAACAGCTTGGTCCTACAACGAACCTGAATCGTGGCATGGGTTCAGCGATGGCGGTGGTAGTGAGTCAGTTTGAAACTGATGGCCGCATTCGTACCCGGACCTCGTCGGGCCGCGAGCATAGCGGTGGCACAGTGACAACTTCGGCTGGATGTCATAGTACGCCTAGCAATATGGGTCGGTCCAAGGCGAATTTTCGGCTCGATCCGTCGCGAAATTTAGGACCGAGCCAACCGGGCTGCTGCTCCGGCTCGCGCTAATAAAATCCCGAGTGCCGGATCAAAGGCTCGCATCATCAATATCAGCTCAGGCAATTCACTGATGGACGGGGGAGCCGGAATAGCGAAGGCTAGTCGTTCCAGCTTCTCCGCAAGCCAAGCACGGAGCGCGTGCTTGGTTGGCTGCGCACCGGCGCACTCAATGATCCGCCACGCGGCCTCGCTGGGGTGGCTGCTATTGGCCTCATCGGCAGAGAGCTCAATCACCGCATTGGCTATAGATTCGGCAAGGCTCGTGTCATGGTCGCGAGCGGCGATTTGAGAAAGCGTCGACAAGCCGTTGATCACGGGACGTTTGTCCGACGTTAGGCTCCCGCCTCGCAACCCCTCTAGCAACGATTTGATCGCCTCATGCCCCCGACGGGGAATGTTAAAGTGCATAAGCACATCCGTCAGCGGGTGGAACCTTTCCATGCTCGGCTCCTCGCAAAACTGATGGAACTTCTCCCCGATGCCACTTTCCGCGGGCATGTCCATGTAGGCTGCCTTCCGCTCTCCCTCCAGCAGTGAAGGAAGAAACATGGCAAATTCCATCCCTCGCTCCGAAATCGCCGCGCGGGCCTTCTCCGTATGCGGCTTCCATTTTGTGGCCCCATGGTTACGCACAGTGTGAACAGCATTGAGAGTTCGACCGACCATGTCGGCCACGAGGTAGCGTGGATCGATCCACTCTGGCCGCCACAAAGGCTGATCAAAAAAGCCCAAGAATACTGAGACGACAAACTCATTTCCGGACAGCCTCATAGCCCAAGGCACAATTTGATCGTAACGCAACTCCATTTTGGCGAAGGCCACAAAGATCGCGCTCGCATGTGCTGCGGCGGCGATCCTACGCCAATAGGCAGGCCGTTCTCTGAGTATCTCATGCTGCGCCAGGTAGGCAGTGGTGACGACGAACGCTGCCGCATAGACCCGACACGAATTCTCCAACCGGTTCATATCGCCAACCAGCTCGACGAGAAGCCTTTCACTAAGATCGGCAAACCGGCCTTGCGAAGCTGACAGTGAAGCGCAGACCTCAAACATCCCGACCAACGCGTACGGACTCGACCCAGGGATGTTGTCCGTTATGGCGACTGCAACGTCATCCGGGTCGGCGAGACTAAGTAACCCCACCGGCGTCAGTCGCGCAGATGCGCACGTTCCGATCAACGACTGAATGGCTCGACCAGGACTAACGCCAAGACGACGCCGCCACTCGTCTGTCAGTTCCGCTGCAACGTACTCACTCAAATTGCCCGCTTCCCGAGGTGCTGGGATCAGAGCATCCCAATAGCCGCAATGCTCAGGAAAAAAATCTTCTCGGGTAATATCTTCTCTCGCTTCAGCCTTCACCCGCAGTTCTTCCGCAAAAAGCTCCGGGCTTGCCGAGAACAGATCGACCGTTTCGACAAAAGCTTTCTCATCAAGCTTCGAGCGGGATAACCGAGCTCGAGCCTGGGCTTGCCCATCGGCGGGCAGTGAGAATCTCGACGCAAATTCGTCGAAGGCCGCCAGGCGCCGTACCTTTTTTGTCGCAAGAAGACTGGCGAAATTGAAACGGAAGCGATGCTGCGGCAACTCAACGATCATCGCGCCGTCACTCGCAAGGTTGAGTTTCGCGTCGACCTCCGTTCCCGACTGGTTTGTCAGCTTCACGCCCTTCTTCCCGTCCACGATCTTTCGAAACGCGCCAACAAGCTGTTCGAAGCTTACGACTTCCACGTCGCCGAGATGAACAGGCCGCTCAAGGGAAATACCGAAGACGCGGGCGAGTTCGCCATCGGCCAGGACGGCAGAGCGAATTGAGGTTGGAAGCTTTTGAAGGGCGTACATCGCCTTCATGCGCCGAAGCTTACTCGGAGAGATCGATATCACTACTCTCCTCCGAAATGGCCATCACGAATGTCTTAACGTGCTCGACGATGGCGTTATAAGTGCGCGGTGACCTTTCGTGCAGGCCGCCAACAACTTTCTTGTCAACCCATTTGAGATAATTGTTGAGTGCCGTGTCCGACAACTCGACGGGAATCAGGAGCCCGCTCATCATGGCCGTCTCGACAGCCGTGCTCCACCCCGGCGGGGGCTCTTTCCACCTGCCGATCCAATCATCCGGAACCGGCAAGGTCGCCAGCAGAGCGTCCGCGTACGATGAAGCGCGAGTTGGATCTGGCTCCACTTCCCATACCTGGATGATCGCGTGCTTGATCGCTGACCAGCAGCTTGCGAGCCAACGGATCTCGGCAGGGAACTGCGGCAACTCGCGCAGAATGGCAAGGTCAAGGCTTTCCCGGATCGCTCTGAACTCCGCGCCGTGACCAGGCCTGCCGTGCTGGACCGCAATCACCAGCTCCTCGGTATCGACCGGCACGAGACCGACACCTGCCTGGCGAAGTCTGTGTCGGCACAGGCGGCGCTCCCGATCGCTGATCGCGCCCCGCCGTTCCAAATCCGCTAGAATATCGAGCGTCGTCGCGACAGGACTCCTGTTTCCCTGCCTGTCGGCCGCGAATCCCTCTTTGTTTATTGCCCGATCGTCGATTACGACCGCATCGACGTCGCGCAGATCATGCAGCAGGTAGAAGGTGGACGAAGGCATGTCGTCGTCTTGTTCGTGTCGGCCCGGATTTCTCGCGCCGAACACAATTTTCCCTTGCAAATAAGCCCCGCGAATAGCGTGCCGGATCAGATTAATGAATTCGACTATCCGCTGGATGCCTTCTTCGGCATCGATAAGTGACTTGGCTTGCTGTTCAGTGGCAACATCGATGTAGGCTTGGTTGAACGCATCAAGGAAGGGCGCCAGGAGGTCGACGGTCATCAGATACGTCAACGACAGCCCGTCAATGAATATCGCTTTGCCAGTATCAGCCTTCGCGCCATTCGGCCATCGCTGGTCTTGCAGCCGGAAGAACTTGCGCGCGATACTTTCCGTCCCAGTATCAATCTTGCCTTGGTCGACCAACTCATCGAGCACCGAATGAAGGTCAATCAAATTTCGCTCATAGGCTGAAGCATCGAAAACCCGATTGTCTTCAAGCGACACCCGGCGGATCGGCGCCGGATGCAAAAGGACCCCTTCAAGGCGTTGGGCAGCTCGAAGCAGTCGAGCGACCTCTTCGCCCACGTCTTGCGTCAGAGAATCCGACGGATTGAGTCGGTCCTTCATAACTTTTAGCTGGTTTCGCGCGACCGCCTTTTCGATCGCCCGGGCTTCGACAATTCGTGACCGTTGCAGCTTATCGATGCGATTTTTCCCCGCAAACAACTCATGCAGCGCACCGGCCGGGATGATGGTCTGCTCGTAGGTTTCCAACACTTTTGGTAGCAAGCCGACCCATCCGAGAGTCAGCACAGCAGATAGATCGATCGCGATCCGCTTGACGTCTTCGAGGGGCGATGGGGGACGTGAGCCGCTGAAAAGCGGCAGAATTGATTTCCTCCGGCCATCGGGTTGTTCTGAGTTCTGGATCAGTCCACGAAGCGCGACATCTACGAGCGTGGTCCGCAGCCCCGGTGCGGCAATAAACAGCGGAAGATCGCCAGCCACCACCGACCCGGTGATGTTGCTCGTGCGCGCCGTCCATTCTCGCTGAGATGACAACAGCTCTTTGAGTTCAAAGCGCTTTACTGGCCCATCCGTACCGGACAAGTCGATTGCGCGCCGGAACCATTCTTGGGCTTCCGGCTTCTTGTTTTCCAGTCCGTTATCCAACACAAGAGAATACGCGCCGATCAGCACGTGCGCGTCATCAGGCGATCGTTCGATCGCGGCATCGATCAGGGCTTCTAAGTGCAAACCGCCGATCCCCTGCGCAAGATGCGCCGCACGAATGAGCTCCAGGCCACTATATCTGGATGACTGGGCGAGGTAGGCGCTGATCGGCGATGCCAGAGCCTCCCAGTCTCCCATTTCAATTGCTATGGCGACTTCAAGCTGTAAATCGCGTTCGCCTGGCAAGATGTTCACAAGCGAGTCGAGGGTTTGTCGAGCTTCCTTAAGCAAGCCGCCCCGGTATTGCACGATCGCAAAATTTCTTAGGAGTCTTCCGTCTTTGGTGACGATATCAGGATGGAGAACTGCCAGCCGCCTGAAGTTGGCTTCGTCACCGGATGCAGCGTATGCGACGAGAGCATTTCTGAGGTCTGTCGGATCGCCGGAAAGCTCGAACAGCTTCTCGGAAAATTCGCCGACCGCGCGGTCATCACTCTTCGCCATCAGCGCGTGAACAAAAGCACGAAGCGTTTCGCGGTTGGGATCGCGCTCATATGCCTTCTTATGCTCGGTAACCGGATCGGCTCCTTCCGCCTTCGCTATTTCAACTTCCAGCGCCTGCACGGTGGACTGATCCAGCCGTGCGCGCACTTGATCCAAGATCAAGCGAGCCGACGTGGCGTCGCCGGTTTTCGCAAGCGCTTGAATTTCCAGATTGGCAATGATTTCAGGCGAGAACAGCTCACCAAGTTGTTGCCGGAATTTCGCGACGACCTTCACCATTTGCGACGGATCGGCGGTGTGGAAGCTAAGGGTCAGGAGCGCGTTCAGGTCGTCGTCATCAAGTCCGCCAAACGCCTCGCGTTTTTCAAGATATGATCGAATCGGAGTTGGGTCGAAGACCGGATCGAATGCGAGGGCGAACGACAGAAACTGTACGGCAGTCCTGGGCTCTTCCATTTCACGTCGAAGGCGAGCAAGGGCGGCCTCCTTCAGAGTTGGATGCAGCATTTCGGCCCAGTAAATGTATCGATCAGCCACACCCAGGGCGTGCGTTAGTCCGAGGTCATGCAAATCCTTCCGAACAGCGCGGAAATCCGCCAACGCGAGATCGAGCTGCGTTGCGAACCCCGTGTCATCCCGGATCGGCAGCGCACCACGAATATCAAGTGGAACCCCCCTCGCGATGTGGATCTGATCCGCTTTTGGGAAGAGGAGCGCGAACCGAACGCACGCTCTCAAAAACAGGAGGTTCGGATCGAATTCGATTTGGCTGTCAGTTACCTCGGCGAGGTATCGTGCCGACTGTGCGAGGTCATGCTCGTTGATCGCTATCTCGATCAGCGTCTGAGCGCCGCCCGCAGATAACTCGGATACCGAAATCTTGGATCCATCGAACCACTTGCGTGCGTCGGCAGGACCTTGGGATGCAAGCAGAAGGTGGAGCAGGACGCCGCGACACTCAGGGTCAACTTCATCGCGTAGCAAGCGCACGGCTCCCGCAACATCGCCTCGTGCCGCCTGCAACCGCGCCTCCGCCGGCAAGATGGAATCCTCGCCCTTGGCCGTTCGACCTAATTCAAGAAACGTCTCCGCATCGTTTATCGCGCCGCGGACTGCTTGGCTTCGAGCAGCTCGCAGGAATATGCGACGCTTGAGCGCTGTGGACACCCATCGATTGCTCGCTTGCCGAAGATCGGTCGCCAGCAAAGCGAATTCATCGACCGACGCTGCTTCTACAAAGCCGCCCCGCCGGAGGGCGCGCATGTAGCGCGCGAAAAAGTCCCGCTCCAAAGCCTCTGCAAGGCTTGTCTGATTAGCAGCCGGATCAGTGAGAGCAGGTGGGCCAGCTCCTTCACCCGCTTCGGTGGGCGCGACACGGACACTGACGACATTGAGGATGCGATCAACCGAGCGCTGTAGGTCATCAACCTTGCGATCGACCGAAGCGAGAGCGACAAACCCGTAGTGTTTTTCTACTAGTTCGGGATACGTGGTCAGCCGGCGCTGAATTTCCTCCCAGCCCAGAACGTGAACTGAGAACAAACCGGCTTTGCGGTGCTCCTCGGTAATCTTGCGGGCGTGCCCCTGGAGGAGCTGGTCGTTCTCCGCTGTCGTCGCGATTGTGAATTCTGCTAGGGGCGGAGTGAATGACTTAGCCTTCTCGATCTCACTCGTGATCGACTCTTTGGTTAGTGGTGTGGGCGGCCAAACCTTCTTTCCTTTGCACTGCACACCAAGATGCGACCCCTCACGAGCGCCATAGATATCGACGCCATGTTGCCGTTGGCCCTGACGGCCGTGTCGCACTGTGTTGGGATCGTTCCACTCACGCGTAAACACATCCGCGCAGATATCCTCGAACTCGTCCCAGTTCTTTGGCGGTGGCAGTTGTGACGAGGGGATGGTGGGCATGATCTACTTGTCTGGTAAGGTTGCAGCCGTCCGTTCTGCAAGACCCTGCTCCACCAAATCCCCAACAAATCGGCTAAACGATGCAATATTTTGATGAATGTTGGCTTGTTGCGCACGCATTAGACCGGGCCGGGGCCACAGTCATTTCGCCATCGCGCTTGCAGCGAAGTTGCTGTTGTTCTGTCTCCATTCGGGCACCTGACTTGCAGAGATAGCGATACTGTTATCATCAGAAGCGTGGGAATTTAAGGGTGTTAGCATGACGAACCACGTAATTGGCTTGGCCCGCTTACAGTCCCTTGATCAACGGCGCGATGGCACGGTCGTGCTGGAGATGAGCACGCCGACCGACGCCAATGCGATCTTCGGCGTGCTCGAGCCCTATGCGCCGAGGCTGCATCTGGTCGGGTACGAGGCGACCGGATGGTCGGCCTGGCTGCATCGCGAACTCCAGGCGCGTGGCATGCCGATGGTGCTCCTGGAGATGCATCACGCGGCCCGAATGCTGGAGGCGCAGCGCGTGCTGACTCGCTTCAAGGGAAGCGATCTCATCAAGACCTGGGGGCTTAGGCTTGCGAAGACGAAATGCCACGCCAAGGCGCGTGTCGCGGTGGCGCGAAAACTCGCCGTCGTGATGCTGCGATGTGGGGTGACGGCACGTCCTACGTTGGCGACACGACGCGCGAACAGCATGACATCGACGCCCGGAATGCGCGAAAGGGGCGGCGCTTGAGCTACGCTAATTCATGGCGAGGTGATCCACACGGCCGTCCTGGAGACGGCACGAATGAGCTAGGAGCTCCGCGCGAGCGGATGAGAGATGGTACGGGCCTTGGAAACGGGAAGCACGATATTCTGCCTGCGGCCGGCGCTACCGGACCACGCACGAATGGCTGTGATGCTGCTCCGCAAATCCTATAGCGACATGTGCCGCGACGGTTCGAACACTGCTTATGTGCAATCCCACAGCCCCGTCGCAGAGCCCGGAAGAGTGCACGGCGTGCCTGATATCGAATGCTTCGCAGACCCTCGCGGCTCGGCGTGGAAAATCGGGCCTTTTACTGCTATGAAGGAGAAATGGCGATGGCGAATACTCGCACGAAATCGACCACAAATAGTACGGCCAAATAAGACGGCGAGATAAAAGGCCGCGAGGTGCGGCGTTGATCGGTCGTGTTGTTTCAGTGGGTTATCTGGGATTTCCGCGAGGTGCGGGCTTTCCCTGCACCTCCCAATATCGTCGATTTCCGTTCTTCGTCCGTAGCTTAGTGCGATGTGTGGTCCCCCGGCTGGCCGTAGTGGGGGCTGGGGCCGGGAAAGGAGGGCGGGGTCAGAGATTGTTCTTGAGGTGGCCGCTCGTCGTTAGATAACGAGCTGTTGGGTGGACTGCGTTAGCACCTCGCCGACCTAGCCTGAGGTGCCCGCGATCGGAGAACTGCCCGCTGCAGCAGAGAGGCGTCACTTCGGCCCGTGGAGCCGACGTCGCCAGCGCCGGCCGTAGGATGGCGGCCGAGCGCAGGCCTGTCGGCTGGCGCCATCCTCCGCATTGCAGATGCGTAGGCTTCACGCCCAGTGGAAGCGCGCCAGTCGCGACACGTCCGCCCTCAAATCCAAGGTTCCGTCGGAGTGTTCGTCGGGCACGGCATCCTATCCGAGATGCGGGCGCTACGCATCGTCCGGCCGCACTGGCTTTCGACTGCTTGGGTCTGCTGATCCTGACACGAATGCGCAAACCGTCGTGTTACGCTTCGATGGTTTTACGCCACTGGTGTGATGGCCATCAATGCAAATGGGAAAGGTTGCTATGTCTAGGATCAACCGTCGCGCCTTGCTCCTCCACTCCGGCAGCGTAGTCGTCGCCTCGTCGATGACGGCAACGGCGCTCGGTGCAGAGCCGCCGAGCCGAGACCAAGAACTGTCCAATAGTCTTCGAGCGCTGATTGAGGCGCACAAGACAGCCTATGCTGAGTTCGGCAAAGCCCTGCACGAGTTAGGCGGTGTCAGCGGCGACCCCGTCAGAGCCAGCCGGCAAGAGGAGAGGGCGCTGCTCGCCATCTGCGGCTATCCGGCTGTTGGGGAGCGGGATCGCCTGGCCAAGGCCCGATATCTTTTAGAGATCGAGGCACGCGGTGAACTCGACCTCGCAGAGCACATGCAGGCCGTTCTCCGGTCGACGATTTGGAAGGGATGATGCGACCGGCGCACGGACGACCAGGTGATGACTGTCTGGTGTGCGCCCAATCTCGGTCATTGACGTAACCTCTGCCGCGGTCTCAAAGCTGACATCGCGCACGTGGCGAACGACAGCAAACCAAATGGAGTACGGATGCCCAATGTCAAAGATGAGAGCGCTCTCAACAAGGAGCGCGCCAAAACAGAGAAGCTCCTTAAAAAGGTAGGATACACGGCGTTGAAGGAGGCTGGCGTGAAATCCAAGCGACCCGATCTCCCAAACCTAAAAATTGAAAAGCGAGGGAAGTAGCGCGGCCACTCGCGTGCTGACCTACTCGCAAACCTACGGAAGCCCCGGCCATTCTCTCATTTTGAGGAGTCGCCTGCAAATTGGATTTCACGGGGAGCGACGGGCTCGATGATCAGCGTTCGCGAGCGAACTGTCTACTTCCGGAATCAAAATCTCTGGATAGCAATGCGCCGCATGTTCGTCCTTCGATCGGCCGTTCGACAATCTTGAAAGCTGCCGTATATCACGACTGTTCGGCACCCCTACTTGCGCGCCGAGTGGTATTCGGATGGACTGACACTCCAAACTACGCCCAGCTGCCGCGGGACGCGTGTGCGGGTGCGCGAACTGCTGGGGTGCCACGACAGCGACACCCGTCGTGTGTCACTGATAAGATCCGCTGCGGGCGGAAGCAGTTGCTGGCGGCGATCGCACAGTCTCGGCTTGCAATTGGGCCTGTTACTGCAAGTTGCGTTATCACGATCTCGCCCGTAGGATTCGACTTCGATTTGGGTTAGACGAGCGACTATAACTGCTCTTGGGGAGGGAGTGCCATGGATTGCCGTAGCCCGACGAGATTGATGCGCAACGTCTGATGCCGCTTCCTCCTGCCGCAACCATCAGCGTCGTGGACACCCTAGCGATGCTCGACGGCCCCAAGCGCGCCTTGGCGGACGGTATCGCCAACGACCGCTACGTCTTCTGGCTGGGTTCCGGTATCTCCCGCGAGAAGATGCCCGACCTGTCGGATCTGGCGAAGAAGCTCCTGTGCACGTTGCAGGGCAGGATCGAGCAGGCCGATCCCAACTGCCGGTATCGAAAGGCGCTCGAAAGGGTCGTGTCACTGACCACGCCAAGCCCGGAGGAGTGGGTGGTCATAGACTGGGCGATCGCGCCCGACGCTTGGCCGGTCTACGACGCTATCGCTTCGCGACTCGTCAACAACTATGCTCGCATGCTCAACGTCCCTGTCGATGGCGAGGACGAGGATTTCATGCTCTGGGACGTCCTCGACGCCGCAACGATCTATTCCAATCCGGCCGCCGAGCCGGATGCCGAGCATCTCTGCCTCGCCGCGCTTATCTGCGAGGGCGTCGCGTCGCAAATGCCATCCGCGAACTGGGACCCCCTCGTGGAGAGGGCGATAGCTGTCCTTGCCGGCGGCCAACCGGTCTTGCGGGTGGCGATCGCCCCGGACGACGTGCGATCGAACAGTCGACGCGGGAACCTTTACAAGTTCCACGGATGCGCCCAGGCCGCGCACGACGACGGCCCGAATTATCGGCACCTGATGGTCGGCCGGCAGAGTCAGATCAATAGCTGGATCGCCGACAGCCCGGTAATGGCCAGCTTCCTGACCCACCTCATAGTCACCAAGCCCACGCTGATGCTGGGGCTATCGGCGCAGGACGCTAACATCCAGAGCCTGTTCGTCCACGCTCGCGTGCAGATGGCCTGGCCTTGGCCGTCGAGTCCGCCCGCCTATGCCTTTTCCGAGAACGCGCTTGGGGGCGACCAAGCCGGCCTTCTACAGAACGTCTATCGCGGCGCCTACACTGCCGTCACAAGGCCGCAGATCGAGGACGAGGCGCTGGTCAAGGCCTATGCGAAGCCATTGCTGCTATCGCTCTACCTGCACGTTTTCGTCGCCAAGCTCGAAGCCCTGCTGGCCCACTGTCTCGAAGGTCTGCCCGCAGTAGACCGCAACAAGCTTCTTGGCGGTCTTCAACATGCGCGCGATGCCGTCGCCGGCCACATGGCACCGACGCCTGAATTAGTTCGAAAGCTGATTGTGAACGTCGGCAGAACCATCTCAATGCTCCGTGGGGGCAGCCTTCCGACTCCGGCCAAAGGGCTCTATTCACCCTTGACGCCGGAGCCGGTCGACCGGATGCCGGCCGATCCCAACCTCGCCACGAGCGGTCTCGGAGAGTTCGCCGTTGCCTCGTCCTTGATCGGGCTAGGACTTCAGCGGGGCTTGTGGTCTTCAGAGGCTGCCGATCTCTCCGACGACGCGTCCGGCGCATTCGTAGTGCATGGTCGCAGTGGTCCCGCCAGGATCTATTTCGCCGCCGGTCCGCACGCAGCGATACGATTGGGCACGAATGGGCTAATAGCCGACAACGACGACGCTGTGATCGTGCATAGCCACGAGATCGCGCCACAGCAGGCCCGCACCCCCAGGCGGGCGCCCGGGCGGACGGGCCTGGCATCGCTGCGGGAGGTGAGCATCCAGGCACTCCTCGAAGAGGGCACCGAAGTGGAGGACCTGATGGAGCGTTTCCGCAGCAAGATCGCGCTATGACGCCGTCGCCGACGGAGCGCGTGGCCGAGCTACTGACCGGCCGGAGATACCGGAGGCTTTCCCAGCCGCTGCAGGTTGCGGGTTTGACCTTCGACGTCGCCGGCGCCTTCGTGGGCCTCGAGACCGCGGCCGATCTGGTCGTGATGGTCGATACCGCCACTCAGGGCGAGCGCAAGGCCCTGCAGCAGATCGAGGGCATCGCGAGGGCACTCGATGTCGTGCGGTCGCGCCGATCGCTCACGACAGTTATCGTCGGACCTAGGCCCGTCGGAAGATCGATGGAGTTGCTGTCCCAGGTGAGCCGCGTCCTACCCGTGGGGGAAGCGGCAGACGAAGCGGACCTCAAGGACCGGCTCGCGATCCTGCTGCCCCTAGTCGTTCCGGTGAGCAATCCGGCCTCCCACGATCTTGGCACTGCATCCGAAGCCGCACTCGCAAACGACCCCGTCGCCCTGGCGCTGATGAACGCCTCGGCATCGGGCGAGAACGCGGTGCGCGATCTCTTCCACGAGATGCTCGCCCAATCGCTGCGGGTCGCCGACGACGAGGATGCCGCAGATGCGTCTTAAATCGCTACATGTGAAGGATTTTCGGAGCATAGACGGCGAGGTCAGCGTCTCGCTAGACGCGCCGATCGTCCTAATCCATGGCCCGAACGGCGCAGGGAAGACGAGCCTGCTCTCCGCGTTGGAATTGGCGCTGACGGGATCGGTGCCGTCCTTGTCGCGGGCCGAACCGGATTATCTGAGGTTCCTGCCGCACAAGGATAGGCCGCATGGCCTAGTCCGGCTCGAAGTTGATCTTGCGGATGGCTCGACCGCGAACAGCGAGATAAAAGTCACGACAGGAGGCATCAGGGGCACTCCGATCCTCCGGGTGGACGACGCCACCTTCTTTAGCGAGCGCAGCTTCCTCGCGCAGTCTACGCTGGGTCGCCTGCTAGAGATGTATCAGCATTCGGAGAAGAAGTCCGATACGCCACTCACTCGCTTCGTCAAGGAGCTGCTGGGGCTCGACCGCATGGAAGCGGTGATTGAGGGGCTGCATTCTGCGGGCAACATCACTCGGCTCAAAGCGCCGGTGCCCGACTACGGCGCTGTCCGCGAGGAGATCGCCGGCGCCGAGGCCGAGATCGCCGATCTGGTCAGACAGGTTGAGGCCTCCGTAGCTCGCGGCGCCGAGTTGATCAAGCAACTCGAGGAGGTCTTCTCTTCGGCGCAGATTCCCCAGCCGATCTATTCGTCGCGCCATGAGATCGATACGGCGTTGGCCGGAAATTATGGCGAGGACATACTGAGGAATCTACTCGCCTTCTTGCGCGAGGTTGACGTGGCCGGCGCCGGCATTGTCGGCACGAGCGACGCCGACCCGTCTCTCGACAGGTCGGCCATCGAGAGGTCCAACCAGGACGCGCAGGCGGCCTCGAACGCGTGGGCCGCCGAGCATGCCGACGACATCGAGGCCGTGCTGGGCCGCGCGGAGGCCGGCTTCGCCGATGCATCGGCGACCTCCGGCGACTACTCGGAGCGAGGTCGCTTGATCTCCGTCCGACTAGGCCCGGAGTTGCAGAGGATATCGGATCTGCTGAGCAGGCACGAGCAGGCCGAAGCGGAACGGGCGCGGATGGAGCAGGCACTGGCGGAAGCCACGACGCGGTTGAAACGTCTCGACGAGCAGATCAATACGGCGGCCGGTGCCAACGAGGCGATGGCGCGCGCCCTCTCCGAGTTGAGTACTCACATCCACGGAGACATCTGTCCGGTCTGCGATCGCGATTTCTCTGACGTTGGCGAGGTTCCGCTCGCCACCCACATCGCCCACAAGGTCGGGGCTATAATCGACCATGCCGGCAGGCTGCAGGCGCTCACGCGCGATCGGTCGACAACGAACGCGTCAATCGCAGATCTCGAACGACAGCTGTCTGCCTTGGTCACCGCCATCATACCCGAGACCGAACTGTCCCAGCTCAAGTCGCGTGCCGCTGATTTCACTGAAATCAGGCAGCGACTGGAGGATCTGGCGCCGCAGATGCAGGTCGGAAATCGGCTGCGAAGCGCTGCGGCGGAGGCGGCGCGGCGGTTGTTCGTTCTCCAGAACGCCGATCATTCGATCGTGGTCCGGCGTCAGGCTATTGAGGATATTGCCCGGCGGGCGGGAATTTCGTTCGACGAGAATATGGCCACCGAGCCATTGCTGAGCGCGGTGCGCGATCGCATTCAGTTGCAGCACGACCAGGCGCGCCGACTCCAGGAGACACATCTGGGAGGAGCGCGCTTCGCCCAGCGTCTGCTTGCGGAGGACGACGCGCGGGACGCTCTCTTACGCCGACGGCAGGCTCTCGAGAACCGGCTCGCCTCGCTCCGGGAGCGCAAGGGAGCATCCGACAGGATCATCGACACCGCCAAGGATCTCGTCAGGAACACCCGCGAGGCGCGCGGGCAGGTCGTTCGCAAGGTGTTCAACGATGAGCTCAATGCGACGTGGCGGGATTTGTTTGTACGCTTGGCGCCTGAGGAGCCGTTCATCCCTGCATTCGCCATTCCCGACGGTACCAGCGGCGATATTGAGGCGGTGCTGGAGACGCACCACAGGCGAGGGGGTAAAGGCGGCAACCCCAGGGCGATGCTGAGCTCGGGCAATCTCAACACTGCGGCGCTGACCCTGTTTCTGTCTCTCCACCTGTCGGTGAAGGCCAGGCTTCCTTGGTTGGTCATCGACGATCCGGTCCAGAGCATGGACGAGGTCCATATTGCCCAGTTCGCCGCCTTGCTACGGATGGTCTCCAAGCAGATGAAGCGTCAGGTCATCATTGCGGTTCACGAGCGTTCGCTGTTCGATTACCTTGCGTTGGAGCTCAGTCCGGCTTTCGAGGGCGATCGGCTCAATGTGATCGAACTGGGCCGAAATGCCATGGGGCAGACGACGGGCCGATGGGATCCGCGACTGTTCGTCGAGGACAAGGCGGTTGCCGCCTAGCAGGTGCAGGCTGCAAGCGCGGCGCGCTCAAGCGCAGCTGTCTGATGTGCAAGGCGACAGCATGAATGCCGCGGCGGGATGCAGGTCTGCTGTGGACCAATCTAACGACAGACTGCCGGTTGGTTATGTGTCGGTAACGGAACGACCGCTTTCTGCAATATCCGTCGTTAATTAGACGATCTGCTGTCGGCCCCGTTGCGGCCATTTCGCAACTCGTCTGATTGGCCGCCACGCGTCTCGCCACAGTCACGGTCGCCGCAACCTCACGCCCGGATGATTGCCATTCGTAAATTCAACACCCTCGGCCTCAAGAACAGCACGAATTTTGTCTTGGGTTTCATCGGAAACGACGGCGGCGCGCCCACTGTCGCTCTCACAACGTTTTACCGTCGGAATAGAAACACCAGCCCTACGGGCAAGCTCCGATTGTGAGAGAGCTATCAACGCTCGAGCCGCTCGCATTTGTGCTGCTGTCACCAATTTCTATTTGATCCCTTTAGATCATTGCGTTATGATCCAAAGGTATCAGTGGATACCCTTGGCCGTTGGTCTGGGGCGCGGCTAGACGCGGTGTTGACGCACCATGCCTAGCCTGACCACGCCTAAGCTTCTGGGAGCTCGGATCATGGCTGATTCCGACAATAACACGACTTTGCCTTTCGTCACCCGCAGGAAGGTGCTTTCGGGAACAGCAACCGCAATGGCGGCGACGCAGACTACATCGTTTGCTCGCATCGACTTGGAGGGTGATGACGCCATTGATCCTGCGGTGGCGGTGTGGAAACGATGGCAGGCGGCTTGGGAAGAGGCTGAAAGGCTTTGCAATCAGCAGCAGCGGCTGGAGAGGGTACTTATCGAGAGTGTTGGCTTCCCTTGCACGACAGTTACCTTGTCCGACGGAGAGAGCGTGACAGTTCACTCCGTTGAAGCCCTCCAGGAATTGCTCGGTGTTCGTCCGGCTAACACAGTGGCCCGTACCCAGGCTGAAGCTGAAATCGTAGCCAATCAGGCGCGCTGGGATGCCGCCGCTAGGGAGATTGGCTATTCGACAGCCTTACTTGCTGAGCGCGAAGCTGGCGAGCGGGCGAAGGAATTACTCGAAGCCTTATCCCAAGTTCCTGCAACGTCGCTCGCCGGTATAGCCGCCAAGCTAAATGCAGCGCTTAGGGAAGGGGAGTATTCGCTACATGACAGTGAGCCGCCGTGGCCACAGATCCGCTCGGCGTTAGACGATATAACTCGGATTAGAGAGCAGAAAGTCTCGAGCTGAAATTCGGCAATAAGGTACCGAAAACGCGATCATTCGTCGGTTTGGTGATTTTCGCGGGGGCTTACCGAGACAAACTCTCTACACATGGAGCGACTGATGCAGTTCCGAAAAGCATTTGCGGAGCCAGGGCGCCGCAGCGTCTTCAACGCACCGGTAAACGATGGAATCGAGGGTGGTCCGCACCCTGCTGATCAATATGTGGGCAGGCAGATCGCCGCGGTTCGCGTGCAGTCGGACGTATCGCAGGCCCAGCTTGCCCGATCTATAGGCATCAGTTTTCAGCAGCTTCAAAAATATGAGAACGCTAGAAACCGCGTGAGCGCTTCCATGCTCTACGAGATCGCTAGTTCACTAGGTGTTCCGGTCGGCCGCTTCTTCGAAGGCTTGCCGGGCAATGAGACCGATCGTGATCCTCCTCCGCTGCCGGTCGACGAACGCATTAATTTTATTGCCAGCGCGGAAGGTCGACGCCTGATTGAAAGGCTTGTGCATCTCCATCCGCGAGTGCGAGGTCGGGTGTCGTCTTTAATCGCAGCATTAGGAGAGGAACTGGCAGTCATCGACCCAAAGCAGGAGAGCGCAAGGTCCAGCGAACCCATGCCGGTCGAATGCAGGCCGGCTTGACCGGCAGTTATGGCAAAGCTCAACGAGTTCCCTTCGACGGCTGGAATGGCGAAGTTCGCGCTGTCGCTTCGATCCGCACCGCCAAGGAGGGGATGGTCGAGCGAGTGTTTCCCGAAGAGACCTCGACAACGGCTACATCGCCGCAGGCAGGGAAAAAGTGGCCCTGTCGTTGCCTATGGCGATGACGGGAGCGTTGCATGAAAAAGCTTCCGAACGCATCCCAAGTTCCTGCCATAGGCTTCCCAGCAGCACGGCTGCAGCCCGTGCGATCTAGATTCGCCAGTTCGGCGACTATCCGATTTCCGCGACGAAGGGTCCCAAGTGCACGATCGAAGGGGTGTGCCCCTTTTATCGCCGGTCGTGTTAGTGATGCTCGGCTTCGTGAAGTCGGCACGACACAGACGCGATGGTGGATTGCTGCGCGAAACCGCCCCAGCGGTAACGCCGGAGGAGCTTCGCACAGCCATGCTTAAGTTTGTCGAAGCACTCGCCATCGCCGATGCCAGAGGCGATCATCTCAAATCCGTCGGCGCTTCGGCTGGCCGAAATGCTGCCATGGATGCAGATCGCTGCAAGAAGAAGGCTTCCGACACATGAGGCGGGCCGCTGTCTACGCACGCTTTTCGACCGAGCTGCAGAACGAAAAATCCACTGAAGACCAGATTGCTCTGTGCCGTGCTTACGCAGCGCGCAACGGTCTGGCTATCGTTGCGGTCTACGAGGACAAGGCGCGCTCCGGCTCATCTATATTGGGTCGCGACGCGCTGATGCGCCTGATGGAAGCTGCGGGCCAGAACGCGTTCGACATCGTCGTCGTCGAGGCGCTCGATCGCCTATCGCGCGACATGGCGGATCTCGCAGGTCTTCACAAACGTCTTTCTTTTCTCGACATTGAAATCCAGGCTGTTCATGACGGTATCGCCGATGCGGTGCTGATTGGTATTCGTGGACTTGTCGGTCAGATGCAGAGGGAGGATGGCGCAAAGAAAGTCCGTAGGGGTATGGCTGGAGTCGTCCGTGATGGACGTCATGCCGGAGGCCGGGCCTATGGCTATCGACCGGTCTTGGGCCATCCTGGCGAACTCGAGATCGTCCAAGAGGAGGCAGACGTTATCCGGCGTATTTTTGCCGCTTATTCGGCCGGTCGCGCTCCACGTGACCTAGCCGGTGACCTCAACCGGGATGGGATAGCGCCACCGCGGGGGATACGGTGGAACGGTTCCACCATCAACGGAAATGCACAGCGCGGCGTAGGTCTGCTCTTCAACGAGCTCTATGTCGGTCGGATCGTCTGGAACAAGGTCCGAATGGTGAAGAACCCCGATACTGGCAAGCGTGTCTCCAGGCCAAATCCAAAGGACCAATGGCAGACGAAAGAAGTTGCGCATTTGCGCATCATCGAAGACGAAACTTGGCACAAGGCGCAGGCTCGCAAAGCAGCGAGGGTGAACGCAACCTCCCATGTCAAGCGTCGGCCAGCTCACCTGTTGTCCGGTCTGCTCCGCTGCGGCGTTTGCGGTTCAGGTCTGTCGGTTCACGATCGTGATAAGACAGGCAAGACGCGGATTCGGTGCTCGGCAGTTCGAGAAAGCGGGAGCTGCTCCAATCGGCGCATCATCTATCTGCCCGAGATCGAAAAGGCGGTCCTTGATGGCATGCGCGACCAACTGAAAGCCCCCGACCTCATCGAGGCATACATCCGCAGATACAACCAAGAGCGCCGAGAATTGTCCGCACAGGCGAATGCGATGCGCACAACGCTGCAAGGCAAGCGCGATCGGATAGAAGGCGAACGGCAGCGCACGATCGATCTTGTGATCAGGAGCGTCATTGCCGAAGAGGATGCCAAGCGGCGTATTGCAGAACTCAAGACGCAGCTTTCCGAGGTAGAGGCACAGCTCTCCGGTCTCGATGAGCCGCCGTCACCCGTAGCTCTCCACCCTGCGACCTTGCAGCGTTACATCGAAACCGTCGACGGCCTTTCAAAGGCGTTGGCCGACCACGCAACTGCTGCTGACGACCGTGGCCCGCTGATCCAAAACCTTCGAGGACTTGTTCATAGTGTCACCGTGCACCCCAAGCGGGCACGTGAGGGCTTCGAAATCGAGGTCAAGGGCAAGCTTGCCGTCCTTATAGGCGGGGCCGCATTTCCCAATGCACGGTATACTGAAAAGCCCACCGGACTAGGCAGCCGCTTCAACGCCGCCGTTACGTACGATAGTGGGTTGGAAGTGGTAGCGGGAGA
>NZ_JAIUIQ010000042.1:0-53633 GCF_020165735.1 Mesorhizobium sp. B283B1A | reverse complement strand
GTGGGGGAGATGTCCGGCAGGACAGAGGGGGGCGCGAAGGAACCCGGCATATCCAAGATTGCGATCTTGGCTGGCGTAGCCACCCCTCACACCTTGACCAGCTGCTCCACGCGATCCTTCTCGCCAAAAATCCTGAGATACCGCTCGATCTCCCTAGGGTTCCCGGTCGCCTTGGCCGGGTTGTCGGAAAGCTTCACCGCAGGCCTGCCATTGGCCTCGGTGACCTTGCAGACCAGCGATATGGCGTCCAGCCTGTTGGTTTCGATCGGTGCGCAGTCCTCGAAATCATTGGTCAGATTGGTGCCCCAGCCGAAGGACATGCGCACCTTGCCCTTGAAGTGGCGGTAGGTCTCCTCGATGGTCTCGACCTCGAGTCCGTCGGAGAAGATCAAAAGCTTCTGCTTGGGATCCTTGCCCCTCTCGCGCCACCAGGACAGGATCTTCTCGCCGCCTTCGATCGGCGGCGCGCTGTCGGGGCGGAAGCCGGTCCAGTCGGCGACCCAGTCCGGCGCATCGCGCAGGAACGAGGCGGTGCCGAAGGCATCGGGCAGCACGATCAGCAAATTGCCGCCATAGTAGCGCTGCCAGTCCTGCAGCACCTTGTAGGGCGACTGCTTCAGCTCCTTCTCCGATTTGGCAAGGGCGGCAAACACCATCGGCAGCTCGTGCGCGTTGGTGCCGAGCGCTTCGAGGTCGTTGTCCATGGCGAGCAGCACGTTGGAGGTGCCGGTGAAGGCTTCGCCGATGCCTTCCTTGAGCGCTTCGACACACCAGCGCTGCCACAGGAAGGAATGCCGCCGGCGCGTGCCGAAATCCGATATGCGGATGCCGGGCAGCGCCTTCAGCCGCTCGGTCTTGGCCCACATCTTGGCCTTGGCGCGGGCATAGAGCACATCGAGCGCGAACGGCCCGAAGGCCCGCATGGCGGCCCTCGATCGCAATTCGTTGATGATGGCGAGCGCCGGGATCTCCCACAGCGTGGTGTACATCCACGGCCCGCTGAAGGTCAGCTCATACTGGCCGTCGCGCTTCGACAGTTCGTAGTCGGGCAGCCGGAAGCCTTCCAGCCAGGCAAGGAACTCCGGCTCGAAGATCTGCTTGCGGCCGTAGAAATTGTTGCCGCCGAGCCAGATCATCTCTTTCTTGGAGAGGCGCAAGGTGCGGGCATGGTCGAGCTGTTCGCGCAGCTCGCCTTCGTCGATCTCGTCGGCGAGCCGCACCGAAGTCGTACGATTGATCAGCGAGAAGGTAGTGTCGACCTTGGGGTACATGCCCCAGATCATCTGCAGCATCAAAAGCTTGTAGAAATCCGTGTCGAGCAGGCTGCGCACGATCGGATCGAGCTTCCAGGTGTGGTTGTAGACGCGCCGCGCTATATCGGTTTTTGCCATGCTCGCTGCCGCCTTCGCTGCCTGCCATCCACAATCGCGACAGGCCTCATAGCATCGAATTGGCCAAAACGCTGCCCGCTTTCAGGCTGGCCCGACAAAAAGAACGGCCTGCGTATAGCCATCCGCAGCCGGCTTCAGCCCGCGGTCTTTGCGCCGATGACCTTGAGCGCCGGGCGCTTGCGGCGGCTGATGATACGGCCGGCGACCGGGGCGCCGGCGCGGCCGTCATCTCCGGCCTTCTCGGCGAACAGCCAGTCGATGAACACCTGCACGATCGGCGTCGCCCGCATTTCATTGCGGCAGACGACATAGAAATCATCGACCGCCGGTACCGACAGGCTGAACGGCGCGACCAGCATGCCCCTGGCCAGCAGCGCGCTTGCCGTGACGGAATCGCCCAGCGCCACGCCATGGCCGTGCACCGCGGCCTCGGTCGCCATGCGGGCATCGCCGAGATGATGGCGGCGGCCACGTTCGAGGTCCAATGCGTCGGCGGCGGCCAGCCAGGTGTGCCACTCGCGGCCGTCGTCGCCATGCAGGAAGACGTGGTCGGCAAGGTCCCTGACGCTGCGGATCGGGCGGTTGTTGATCAAGGTCGGGCTGACCACAGGAAACAGTTCGAGGCCCGACCATTTGCGCATCCAGCAATCGGTCCAGGTTCCGTTGCCATAGTGCACGCAGACATCGATATGCGGCGCACGGATATCCCTGGCGTCGTTGGAGGGGATGAGCGTCAGCTGGATGTCGGGATATTGCGCCGTGAAGCTGCCTAGCCTGGGCGTCATCCACAAAAGCAGCAGTGCCGGGACGCAGGACACCGACAGCGCGCCGCTGCTTGCCGGCCGCGTCAGCCGCTGCGTGGCCGCGGCGATGCCATCGAAAGCGGTCGATACCGCCGGCAGGAGTTCTGCACCATGCGGTGTCAGCTTGACCCGCTGGCCGACGCGTTCGAACAGCTTGACGCCGAGCGATTGCTCCAGCGCCTTGATCTGGTGGCTGACGGCACCATGCGTGACATTCAGCTCACTCGCCGCCTTGGTCAGCGAGCCATGGCGGGCCGTTGCCTCGAAGGCGCGCAGCGGGTTCAGGGGTGGCAGGCGCTTAGCCATCGGCATCCAGGTTGGTTGTGAGTTTTTCTCACAGGAAACACCCTAACAATATCAATTGCTTTTTCAAGGCGGCTGCCGGACACTTTGGCACGGAATAGCACCAAGACGTCAAATCTGCAGGCAGCCAGCGGGACAGCGACCCGGCCGGATGACGGCCAGTTCGCATCGGATCGTCGACGGATCGCACTGCATCAGCCCAGGAGGAGCGGATATGGGTTACGATCGCGGCAAGCTCGACGCGTTGCGTCGCAAATATGGCGAGAGCCATGGCGGCGAGATGTTCGACCCGAAGTTCCGCAAGGTCGCCGACAAGATCTTTTCCAAGAGCGGCACGCGGCTGGCGCCCTATGCCGGTATCCCGACCTTCCTTGCCGCGCCCTACCGCGAGATAGCGGCGGAGAATCCGGATTTCGGCGATTTGCAGGTGGCGATGATCGGCGTGCCGATGGACCTCGGCGTCACCAACCGGCCGGGCTCGCGCTTCGGGCCGAGGGCGCTGCGGGCCATCGAACGCATCGGCCCCTACAATCACGTGCTGGAATGCGCGCCGACGCATGAACTCAGGGTCGCCGACATCGGCGATACGCCCTTCCGCAGCCGCTATCGGCTCGAGACCAGCCATGAGGACATCGAACGCCGTACCAACCAGATCGTCGATGCTGGCGTCATTCCCTTGTCGGTCGGCGGCGACCATTCGATCAGCCATCCGATCCTGAAGGCCGTCGGCAAGAAGGCGCCGGTGGGCCTCATCCACATCGATGCCCATTGCGACACCAGCGGCCTGTTCGACATGACCAAGTTCCACCACGGCGGGCCGTTCCGCAACGCGGTGCTCGACGGCGTGCTCGACCCGACCCGCACCATCCAGATCGGCATCCGCGGCTCGGCCGAGTATCTGTGGGAGTTCACCTACGAGTCCGGCATGACGGTCGTTCACGCCGAGGAGGTGACCGGGCTCGGCATCCCGGCCATCATCGAGAAAGCGCGCAAGATCGTCGGCGACGGTCCAACCTATGTGTCCTTCGACATCGACAGCGTCGATCCGGCCTTCGCGCCGGGCACCGGCACGCCGGAAGTCGGCGGTCTGACCACGCGCGAAGTGCTGGAACTGCTGCGCGGCCTCAAAGGCCTTAACATTGTCGGCGGCGACGTCGTCGAGGTGGCGCCGCAATATGACGCCACCACCAACACCGCCCATGCCGCCGCCCAGGTGCTGTTCGAGATATTGAGCCTGATGGTGTTCAGCCCCGCAATTGCTGGCAAGAACGCCTGACGTTCGAAAACGCAAAGGCGGCCGCCGCGCTGGAGCCGGCGGCCGACCCAACAATCAAAGCTTCCAGACAGGGGAATGACAATGACAATCCGCACGACACTCAAATCATCCATCGCCGCCGTCCTGGTGCTCGGCGCCGCCAGTATGGGCTTCGCCACGCAGGCCGCCAACGCCGACGCGCTGGCTGATATCACCAAGGCCGGCAGCATCAATGTCGGCGTCTTCGCCGACTTCCCGCCCTTCTCCTCGGCCAGTGCCGACATGAGCCTCAAGGGCTACGACATGGACGTCGCGCAATACATCGCAGATACGCTCAAGGTGAAGCTCAATCCGGTCGCCGTCACCGGCCAGAACCGCATTCCCTATCTGAACGACCATCGCGTCGATATCCTGATGAGCGTTGGCTATTCGAAGGAGCGCGAGCAGGTCATCGACTTCGCCGCCGCCTACGCCCCCTATTACATCGCGGTGATCGGGCCGGCCGCGATGGCCGTCAAAGGCAAGGAAGACCTTGCCGACAAGTCGATCGCCGTCAACCGCGGCACGCTCGAAGACACCTCGCTGACCGAGGCCGCGCCCGCCTCGGCCGACATCAAGCGTTTCGACAATTACAATTCGGTGATCCAGGCCTTCATCTCCGGCCAGACCCAGCTGATGGTCGTCGGCAACGATGTCGGCGCGCAGGTGCTGGCCAAGCAGGACGCTCTGAAGCCGGAGCAGAAATTCCAGCTTCTCACCTCGCCCTCGCATATCGGGCTCAACAAGAATGAGGACGCCCTCAAGAAGGCAGTCAACGATGCCATCGCCAAGATGCTGGCCGACGGCAAACTGGACGAAAGCTCGAAAGCCTGGCTGAAGACCCCGCTCAACCCCGACAACCTCAAGGATTGAGTTTCCGTGGCCTTCGGCTGGCTCCCAGGTGCTGTGGGCGACATTGCCCACGGCGCCGCCACGACGATCCTATTGATCGCCGTCACAACGCTGGCCGGAACGCTGCTCAGCATCCTTGGCGCCGCGGGACGGCGGAACGGTCCCGTGCCGCTCAAACGGGCGATCGCCTGCTATGTCGAGGTGATGCGCAACACGCCGTTCCTGGTGCAGCTGTTCTTCATCTTCTTCGGCCTGCCGAGCCTCGGCATCAGGCTCGATCCGATCCTGGCCGCCATGCTGGCGATGACGCTCAATATGGCGGCTTACACCATCGAGATTGTCGGCGCCGGGCTCGACGCGGTGCCGGGCGGGCAGACGGAAGCAGCCCTTGCGCTCGGGCTGCGCCCCCGCCAGGTGTTCATCAAGATTGTGCTGCCGCAGGCGCTCACGATCATCTATCCGGCACTCACCAGCCAGATCGTCATCATGATGCTGGAATCGGCCGTGGTGTCGCAGATCGCGGTGCGTGAGCTGACCTACGAAGCCGACATGCTGCAGGCGCGCACCTTCCGCTCGTTCGAGACCTATTTCGTCGTGACGCTGGTCTATCTTCTGCTGTCGATGGCCTTGCGGCGGCTCCTGGTCACAGGCGGGCGCCAGGTTCTGGGGGCTGGCGTGTCATGATCGAGTTCACGCTTTGGGACATCATTCGCAACCTTCTCCTGGCCGCCCGGTGGACGGTGTTGTTGTCGCTGGCCGCCTTCATCTGCGGCGCGATTGTCGGCATGATTGTGCTGTTCTTCAGGATCTCCAAGAACACATGGAGCCGGCGCATCGCCTCGGGCTACATCGCGCTCTTCCAGGGAACGCCGCTGCTGATGCAGCTTTTCCTGATGTTCTTCGGCCTGCCGATGCTCGGCCTGCGCATCGAGCCATGGACGGCGGCCGTGCTCGGCCTGACCTTCTTCGCCAGCGCCTATCTCGCCGAGATATGGCGCTCCGGTGTCGACGCGCTGCCATTGGGTCAGTGGGACGCCGGCGCCAGCCTCGGCCTGCACTATCTGCAGGAGCTCAGGCTGATCATCCTGCCGCAGGCGTTCTCGATCACCCGCGCGCCGACGGTCGGCTTCCTGGTGCAGCTGATCAAATCGACGGCGCTGACCTCAATCATCGGCTTCGAGGAACTGGTCAGGACATCCAACGCCATCAACAACGCGACCTTCGAACCGTTCAAGGTCTACGGCTTGGTGGCGCTGATCTTCTTCGTCATGTGCTTTCCACTGACGCAGTACGCGCGGCGGCTGGAGAAGCGGGTGCAAGCTCGCTGAGCTGAGAGTATGAGGGCGCAGATGACTGTTGCGCTTCATGTCGGCCGTATAGATCAGCTTCACCGTTTCCCGAAAGCTGACGTCGCAGGCGGCCGCCTTGGGATCGTGGTGTCGCCACAAGCCGACTCGAGTCCCCGGCGGCAGAAGGCAATCACGGCTTCTCACCACGAGACCGATCGCAACGCGTTGGCAAAATCCTGTCCAATTCACCTGCGGTCAGTCAGTTTTCAATAACGTTTACGGGCTAGGCTCAATCTGGGTTTGTTGCTTTCGGAGGAGTAGCTAACCGGAGGAGCCCAGCTTGGCATCAAAATCAGCGAAGAAGGCGGTAGAAGATTCGGAGTCGGTAGGGCTTGCCGCATTGGCCAAACTGGTCAGGACTTCCTACGGAGGCCGCCAGTCCGATTTGGAAGCTAAACTTCAAAATCTCGAAGCTCAGGCCCTTCGGCTAGCGACTGTCATTGATAACATCTCCCAAGGTATCTGTTTATTCGATCCCGAGGAGCGGTTGATATTATCGAACCCTCGGTACTCTGAAATCTACCGGGTGCCGCCCGAGCGTCTTGTCCCGGGCATTACACTGCGGGAGATCGTGGTGCACCGCGTCGCCGCAGGGACATCCGCAATGTCGGTCGACGAATATCTTGCTTTGGCCAGGTCAGTTAATTCAGCTGCGATATCGCGAACGTGGGCTGCCGATCTTGCCGACGGACGAACGGTGCAAGTCTATCATCACCCTATGCCGGACGGAGGTTGGGTTTCGACCCACGAGGATGTCACCGAGCTAATCGCTACACGCCAGATAGTCGACGAGCGGATATCGCTGCAGACCTTGATCGACTGGGTACCCGATTATCTTTGGGTCAAAGATTCGGAAAGCCGCTTCATTGTGGCCAATAGGTCGCTCGCAGCTGACAGCGGACGCGAAACGACCCGCGACATGATTGGATTGACAGACTTCGATCTTCACGCCCCCGAACTTGCGAGCAAATTTCGAGCTGACGAATTGAGTGTTCTGCAGACAGGGCAGCCGATGATCGATGAGGAAGAATTCGTTGTCGATCGATCAGGGGCGGGCAAATGGCTTTCCTCAACCAAGGTACCGTTGCGCAACGACCGAAATGACGTCTTTGGCTTGGTCGGCATTGCTCACGACATAACAGGCCGCAAGCGGGAAGACATGCTCCGCACCGGGCAGGCGCAAATCCTTGAGATGATTGCGACCGGCGCGCCGCTGGACGACGTGCTGGACCGCCTGATGCATCTCATGGAATCGCAACTCACGGGGATTCTGGGTTCGGTGCTGCTCCTCGACAAGGAGGGCAGGCATCTGCGGCACGGCGCGGCGCCGAGCTTGGCGGAAGGGTACATAAATGCCATCGATGGAGTCGCCATCGGACCCAAGGTCGGATCTTGCGGGACCGCTGTGTTTCGACGCGAACCGGTTGTAGTTGCGGACATCATGCGAAATCCTCTCTGGGAGGATTATCGCGACCTGGCGGAGAGGTACGGTTACCGCTCTTGCTGGTCCACCCCGATAGTTTCCCACCAAGGCGCTGTTCTGGGTGTCTTTGCAATGTACTCTATGACGGTTCGTGAGCCCGCGGAGGCCGAGACCCGTCTGATCAACTTTACCACTCGCATCGCCGGCATCGCCATTGAGCGCAAGAAGGCGGAAGACCAGATCCACTTCATGGCTAACCATGATGTGCTTACCGGACTGCCCAATCGAGCCCTGCTTCAGGACCGACTTTCGCAAGCGATTTTACACGCCGAAAGATATGATCGCTGGGTTTCGGTCGTCTTCATCGATCTGGACAATTTTAAGCTCATCAATGACACACTCGGCCACAACGCAGGCGACAGGCTGCTCAAAACGGCCGCCGAACGGATGGTGGGGTGCATCAGTTCGACCGATACTATTGTTCGACTTGGCGGTGACGAGTTCGTCCTTGTGCTTTCGGATCAACCGAAGAACGTCGACCTCATCGCAGAAACGCTGCAGAAACTCCGCACAGCAATAGCGGAGCCGCTTCAATTGGGCGACCATTGCGTAAGGGCGACAGCAAGCTTCGGTATCGCAAATTACCCAAAAGATGGAAAAGCCCCGGAAAGCCTCGTGGCCAATGCCGATGCTGCAATGTATCGGGCGAAAGAGGTCGGGCGCGACAACTTCCAGTTCTATGCTCCTGAGTTCAACACCAGGGCCCATGAACGCTTCTTATTGCAGGAAGAGCTTCGAAATGCGCTGGAACGATCAGAGTTCGAACTTTTGTATCAGCCGCAGATAGATCTCCGATCCGGGCAGATCATGGCCGTAGAAGCGCTGATACGCTGGACCCATCCAACACACGGGACGATGGCTCCAGTTGGCTTCATCCCCACGGCCGAGGAGACAGGCCTGATCGTACCCATAGGCGATTGGGTCCTGCATGAGGCTTGTCGACAGAACAAGGCATGGCAAGATATCGGATTGGAGCCGATCACCGTTTCCGTGAATGTCTCGGCTCGCCAGTTCAGTGAAAAAAACCTGGTTGAACGTGTCGTTCACGCGCTCAATGAGAGCGACCTGGAGGGCTGCTATCTCGAACTTGAGCTCACAGAGAGCCTGATCATGCAGGATGTCGGTCTGGCAGTCACAACGATGAACAAACTCCAAAGCTTAGGGGTTCAGATTTCGATCGACGATTTCGGCACAGGGTATTCAAGCTTGACTGCTCTCAAGACATTTCCAATCGCACGGCTAAAAATCGACAAGTCCTTCATCGACGACGTCGCTACGAACGAAGACGATCAGGCGGTTGCGAGTGCCGTCATATCGCTCGGTCAAAAACTGAATATGAGAGTCATTGCGGAAGGAGTCGAGACTGACGAGCAGGTGGCGTTTCTCCGCAAAAACAATTGCGATGAGATGCAGGGTTATCACTTCAGCAAACCGGTATCCTCCCGACAGATCGAAAGGTTGCTGGAGGGCCGCAGCAGATAGCTCAGATTGCATTGATCACCGACGCCGACCGAAAAGGCTTTAGCCCTCACGCGATGGCGATCCATACAAGTGTGAATGAGTAGAGGCGGTCGCAGCCGCCCATCGATTCCCCTGCGCCGTCGAGGGGTTTGCGGAAATCTGGACTGGCCCGACTGAGGGGGCATGACCGCCTACGCGATTTTCGAACCGTTCAAGGTCTACGGCCTGGTGGCGCTGATCTTTCTTCGCCATGCGCTTTCTATTGACGCAGTACGCCCGCCGTCTGGAGAAGCGCGCGTCGGCGCACTGAGCCGCGAGGACGTTGTATTGGCCCGGCATCGACGGCATCGACGGCGACTACATTAAGCGATTTTCGGTGGTGAAGGCGGCACACGGGGAAGCCGGTTGGCAGCTCCAGCGCTTTACATCTGCGGCCGGGCACCTAGTTTTAGTGTTTCGCGCCGTGCACCTCAGTGTGTGGATGATCGAAAACGGACCGCGACCTCTGGCCGGTCCCCTCAAAAGCTCCCAAAAGGATGACTGCCATGACACAGGCCAAGAATGGCGACACCGTGCGCATCAATTATACTGGACGTCTGGCCGACGGCACTCAATTCGACGCTTCCGGCGGCGAACCGTTGCAATTCACCCTGGGTGAAGGGCAGGTGATCGCCGGTCTCGAAACCCATGTCGAGGGCATGGAGGTCGGCGCGAAAAGCACCGTCACCGTTCCCGCCGAAGCCGCCTATGGCCCCCACCGCCCCGAAGCTGTCATGACCATCGACCGCGCCCGCGTGCCGGATAACATCAATGTCGATATCGGTACTCGATTGCAGGTCAGAACCAGCGAAGGGCGCCCCATGCCGGTGACGGTCGTCGGCGTGAACGACGCCAGCGTCAAGCTGGATGGCAATCATCCGTTGGCCGGAAAGGATCTGGTGTTCGACGTTGAACTGGTCGAGATCGTCCAGGCGGCGTAGTTCCGGCGTCAACGGGATGAATCCCGGCTGAAAGTTCGGTGGCGGGCAACCGGCGACGGTCTGATCTCAATGCCCGAACACCAGTGGCGGTGCGATCCTGTCGCGCCGCAGCCAGCGCGCCAGAAGCAGGGCCGCCACCACGGCCAGTCCCGAAGATAGGCCGATCCAGATGCCGACCCCGTGGAAGCCGAAATGGAAGGCGAGCAGCACGCCGAGCGGCAGGCCGACGCCCCAATAGCCGATCGCTGCATAGATCATCGGCACCTTGGTGTCGTGCAGGCCGCGCAGCATGCCGGCAGCCACCGCTTGCGCGCCGTCAAACACTTGGAAGAGGGCAGCAAACACCAGGAACGACACGGCAAGCGCGATCACCCTGGCATTGGCCGGGTTGGCGAGATCGATGAAGGCGCTGATCAAAAGGTGCGGCCACAGCACCATTACCAAGCCCATCAGCGCCATGAACGAGACGCCGATGACGAAGGCGGTCCAACCGGCGCGCGACACGCCTTCCGGATTGCCGGCGCCATGGGCAAGACCAACGCGCACCGTCACCGCCTGGTTGAGGCCAAGCGGCACCATGAAGGAGATCGAGGCGATCTGGATGGCGATGGCGTGCGCGGCAAGCGAGTCCGCGTCGATCAGGCCCATCAGCAGCGCCGCCGCATTGAAGATCGTCACCTCGAAGGCAAGGATGCCGGCGATCGGCAGACCGAGCCGCAGCAGGCCCTTGAAGCGCGGCCAGTCGGACCGCCAGAAGCGGCCGAACAGGCGGTAGCGCCGGAACTTCTTCTCCAGCATCACCACAACAGCCATGCCGGTGAACATCAGCGTCGAGGATAGCGAGGTGGCAAGGCCCGAGCCGGCGATGCCCATCGACGGCACGCCGAGACTGCCGAACATGAACACCCAGTTGAAGAAGGCGTTGCAGGCGACGGCGACGAAGACGATGACCAGCGCCCAGCCCGGCCGCTCCAGCGCCGAGATGAACGAGCGCAGCACGATATAGCCATAGAAGGGCAGCACCGCCCATTCGAGCCAGCGCAGGTAAATGCCGGCCTGATGCGCCAGGGCCGGTTCCTGGCCCATGGCCAGAAGGATGGCCTCGCCATGCCAGAGCACCAGCCAGATCGGGATCGAGATCAGGATCGCCAGCCACAGGCCCTGGCGCACGGTGCGGCGCAGGTCGCGCACCGAATGGCGGCGGCGGCCAAGCTCGGTGGCGATCATCGGCGAGGTCGCCAGCATCAGGCCGAGGCCGAAGATCAGCGGCATGAAATAGAGATTGGCGCCAAGCGCGCCGCTGGCCAGCGTGTCCGGCCCCAAACGCCCCATCATCATGACGTCGGTCGCCGTCATCGCGGTCTGGCCGAGATTGGTCAGCACCATCGGCCAGGCGAGCGCCAGCGTCGCCCTGATTTCCTGACGCCAAAGGTTTTCCGGCGCGCGAGCGCCGGCTTCGATCGCAGACATTGTTCCGCTCTTTCCAGATACGGCACGTCGGCATTAAAGCCGGAAGCCGCATGTCAAACGGCAAAACCTTCGGTTTCGCGGCGTTTGCGTCAGCTTTTGGACGAAACGCGACATGAAGGCAAGGGAGGAGGGGCGGGAACAGATTGAGCCAAGGAGCTCAGCTTTGACCGTGGTGGGGAGATTTGGGTGTCGTCTTGCATCATACCCATTGTGTGAAATTCTCACCCATATCGCCCATCTTTGTGAGCCTACTCTTCAGTTTGACATTTTTTTGTTGAAGTTCGGCTGTAAGGTCTTATCTTGTGCGCTATGCTGTATCGGCTTGAGATTGAGAATTTTTATTCCGTGCGGGACTTACAGGTGCTCGATCTTCGGATACCGAAGAATGTGCCTGACTACCCGGAGCGGTTCGCTCCAATTTTTCCAGGAGCAGATGAAAGAGCCCCCAAAGTGGTGGCGCTTTTCGGAGCGAATGGCTCAGGCAAATCTTCTGTACTGAAAGCGCTGGCCTTCATTCCTTGGTTTTTGAGGGAGAGTTTTCAAAACAAAGGCGCTTTGCCATGTGAGCGCTTTAACGATGAAGAATCTGCCAATAGACCAATCCGCCTCGCGATCGAGGCAGGCGGATTGATGGATTTGTCGTTTGCAGCGCAGAACGCTGTTACGCATGACAATAGCGATTTTGGAACGTATCGCTATGAACTTGAGCTATTGCCGAAGAATGGTGAAATTCGGACCGTTACGCGCGAAGTGCTTCGCCAAAAGCGGAATGGACAGGGGAAATGGCTGAAGGTTTTTGAACGCGAGAGCGACAAAACTATCCAGGGGTCACGGGCATTCGCTCTTTCCGGGTTCAGCCAAGTGATCGATAAAGTTAGGCCGGATGCAAGCGTCGTTGCCACACTTGCATTGTTTGAACACGAACCTTCGAAGGTACTTTTGCAGGCTGCTGAGGCCGTTTTCAGGAATATCTGGACTGATCATATCGACTTTACTGATCGGGACGTAGTGCAATTTCTAGCTCAGAACCCGTCCGCTGTTGAAGCTCTCAATCGGGAGCTTCAACGCATTGACGTCGGCGTAGAGCAGATGCAGATAGTGCAGACAGCGACCGGACCTACCGCTCTATTCAAACATGAAGGCCTGCATGTGAATATGCCATGGCAATTGGAGAGCCAAGGCACCAGATCCTTCATCAAGATTTTCCCCCTCTTGCAGCTTGCATTGCAGAAAGGGGGGATCGCGATCGTCGATGAACTCGATCTTTCTATCCACCCATTGATCTTGCCCGAGATCGTGCGGTGGTTCTACGACAAGGAGAGGAACCCTTATGCGGCTCAGCTATGGGCGTCGTGCCATTCAGTTTCCCTGCTTGATGATCTGACCAAGGAAGAGATCGTTTTTTGCGAGAAGGACCGCTTGGGAATATCGCGAATCTATAGCTTGATGGACGTGCAGGCTGTCAGGAGGAGCGACAACCTCTACAAGAAGTACCTTAGTGGAACATATGGGGCGGTTCCGCAAATCGGATGAGGCGGCGCGGGACAATCATACCGCCTCGCATTCCGATTTTTCTCGGCTGCGAAGGGGAGTCCGAACAAGCCTACGGCCAGTTCTTAAATACCATAGTCAGAGAGTCGAACCTGCCATTTCATATCGAGGTGGTGAATCTCAACCCTGGCGCGGGTGATCCAGTTGCTCGCATCAAGCGAGCCGAGCAGGAAGTGAAGCGCCGCAGTAATCGTCGAGCCGAATTTAGGTTCAAAACGATTTTAATGGATTCGGATCAAATCGAAAATGATCACCAGAGACCCCAACAGGTCGAGACGCTGGCCGCCAGTTGCGGCATCTCCATTGTATGGCAGCAACCCTGCCACGAAGCTTTTTTGTTACGACACTTTGAAGGATACCATAATCACCGCCCTGCTACGCCAACTCTCGCACTAACCGCGTTACTGGAAGTTTGGCCAGACTACAAAAAGCCGATGACCAGCCTGCAGGTCTCCAGGAAGATATCCATGGCTGGAGTTCACCGAGCCGCAACTGACGACGCGGCCTTAAAAACATTTCTTCGTCGAATTCGCCTCATCGTCTGAGCTGATCGCAAGCGGCACTACCGCGATAGGTAGATAACTAGGAGGCAGCATGCCGTTCAAACGCAGGAGGAACCCGGTTGCGACGCTGCGCACGGCGCCGGCCTTCGAACATATCGTCACCGAGGCGAGCGACAGTTTCCTGTGGCGGCTGGACGACTATCCGTGGGAGCGCAATGTCTGGAACTTCCATCCGGAATACGAAATCCACCTGCTGCGGAAATCCTCCGGCGTGGTCCTGGTCGGCGATCATATCGGCGAGTTCGGGCCGGGTTACCTGACCATCGTCGGCGGCGGGCTGCCGCACGACTGGGTCACGGCGGTGCAGCCGGGCGAACTGATCGAGGGCCGCGACATCGTCCTGCAGTTCGATGCGCAGAGGTTGCGCGGCTCGGCCGGTCTGTTGCCTGAATTGCGCGAACTGGAGCCGTTCCTCGAGCGGTCGCTGCGCGGCATGGTCTTCCATGGCCGCACCGCGCTGGAAGGCGCCGCGCTTATGGAGCGGATGGGAACCGTGCATGGGCTCGCCCGCCTCTGCCTGTTCCTCGAACTGGTCGATCTCCTCGCCAGGACCGACGAATACGAACTGCTGTCGTCGCCGGATTTCTCGCCGGTCCTGGATGCCGCTTCGCTGGACATCATCCAGCGCGCGCTGACCTATCTCTTCCAGCATTTCGCCGAGGACCTGAAGCTGCCGGAAGTGGCGGAACTCGCGGGGATGACCGAGAGCACATTCTCGCGCTTCTTCCAGAAGAACACCGGCAACTCCTTCAGCGACCACCTCGCCAAGCTCCGGCTGTGGCAGGCCTGCAAGCTGTTGGCCGACACCGATATTCCGATCACCGACATCTGTTTCCAGGTCGGCTACATGAACATCTCGAACTTCAACCGTGCGTTCATGCGCAAGCACAAGATGACACCGTCGTCCTATCGCAAGCTGTCGCGGCAGCGGCTGACGATGCGCCCATAAACCGCCATTTCAGGTGCAATCGGTACTCACGTGAATGGTGCCCTGGATGGGTGCCCTTTTTTGCGCTGCACAATGCATAAAAGTACCGGTCTGCTGCAACGGAGCTTCTAGCACGAGGCGCCGCAACTCCGCATTTTGGCGATGGGTGGCATGTCGCTCGGGCGATGGTGAGGATCGCTGAACCGAGGACTTTGCGCTTCCTGCGAAGTGTTCCTGGAGGAGAAAGACCATGAAACCAGTTCGGCTCGCTGCCAGCCTTGGCGCAGCTTTTTTGCTTTCCGCTACCGTTTCCACCCTTGCGCTTGCGCAGGCACCGGTCTGCTCGGCGCCGGTCAAGGTGCTGGCTCAGCCACGTGATGGCCTGACCCTTCTGGAGGACTCCAAGGCCGAGTTCGAGAAGCTAGCCGGCGCCGGTTTCCAGATCGATTATCTGAACGAGAACGACCGCCGGGCCAAATCGCGTGCCGATGCGTCTACTGTCGGCAACTACAATGTCTATTATGTCGACGAAGCCAACGTCGCGTTGTTTGCCTCCTCGAAATGGATCGTGCCGCTGACCGATTACTATCCGGCTGACTATGACTACGCCGACTTCGATCCTGGCCGCCAGAAGGTCGCGACCTATGACGGCAAGGTGTGGTTTGCGCCGCTGACCGGTGGCGGCGACCTGATGGTCTACCGCAAGGACGTGCTTGAAGCCGCCGGCATCCAGCCGCCAAAGACGCTGGACGAGCTGATCGCCGATGTGCCGAAGCTGACCAATCCGGACAAGGGCATGTACGGCATCGCGCTGCGCGGCGCACGCGGCTCGGGCGCCAATGTCTGGCGCTGGATGCCGTTCTTCAAGGCCTATGGCGGCAAGTGGTTCGACGGCGACAAGCCGGCTTTCAATTCGGATGCGGCGGTCAAGGCAACCGAGACCTATCTGAAGCTGTTCAAGGATTCTGCGCCCGGCACGCAGACCGGCAGCTGGGATGAATCGACCGGCGCCTTCCTGTCGGGCCAGGTCGCCATCCTCGTCGAATCGACGCCGCTGTCCGGCATGGCGGTCGACCCGAAGACCTCGCAAGTGGTCGGCAAGATCGGCTTCCTGCCGCCGCCATCGCCGCTCACCGGCGGCGGCTATGGCCATGGCCTCGCCATCGCCGCGAAGGCCAATGCCGACGATGCCTCGAAGAAATGCGCCGGCCTGTTCATCGCCTGGGCGACTTCGAAGGAAAACGAGAAGCGTCGGCTCGATGCCCACCAGTTCGGTGAGCTGAACCGCACCAGCGTCCTGTCCAGCAAGGAATTCTCCGATATCTACGGCGCCGATCTCGGACAGGCGCTGGCCGAAACCGGCAAGGTCACGGCGGTCAACTTCTGGCAGGACCCGCGCTGGCCGGATCTCGGCGACCGCTGGGGCATCATCCTCGAGGAACTGGTCACCGGCACCCGCACCGACATCAAGGGCGGCCTCAACGAACTCGAGGCCTATGCCAACGATCTGGTGAAGAAATAAGCCATCCTCCCCCCGCGGCGCACGGTCCACGGCATTCAAGCGGATGTCGGGACCTGTGCGCCGCGGGTTCCCGTCATTGCCGTTCGAGCAGCCATCGCGAAAAGGTCCAGCCATGCTCAATCGCTCGAGACGCAGCCAGGGATAGACAGATGCCGCGACGCTCCTCCTTGCCGGTCACGTTTGTGGTGCCGACGCTCGTCATTCTCTTGATCCTGTCGATGGTGCCGACGCTCTATGCCATTGTCATCGCCCTGCAGAACCGCGAGCTCTCTTCGACAGCCTATTCCTATGTCTGGCTCTCGAATTTCGCCGACCTGTTCGCCGACCGACGCTTTCTCAACGCCGTCTGGGTGTCGGTGAAATGGGAGTTCGTCACCGTTGTCGCGACGATGGCCGTGGCCATTGGCCTCGGCGTCCTGATGTTCGAGGTCGCCAGCCCACGCCTGCGCAATGTCTACTGCCTGCTGTTCATCATCCCGGTGCTGCTGCCGCGCGTTTCGGCGGCCTTCGTCTGGAAGTTCGCCTATCACCCGCTCTACGGCATCGCCACCTACCCTTATCGCCTGCTGACCGGCGGGCTGATCTTCGACCCACTCTCCAAGCCGGCGACGGGGTTGTTCGCCGTCGCCTCGGTCGATGTCTGGCAATGGGGCCTGTTCTTCGCCGTCATCGTCCTGAAGCTCCTGGAAACGCTGCCGCCGCAGCCGATCGAGGCCGCGCGGCTTGACCATGCCAGGCGCTGGCAGATCCACGCCTATGTGACCTTGCCGATGCTCAAGGCGCCGCTGATCAGCCTGATGTTCGTCAAGATGATCGAATCACTGCGCTCCTTCGACCTGATCTATGTCATGACCCGCGGCGGCCCGGGCGTGGCCACCGAAACCCTCGACATGTACGCCTTCTCGCAAGGCTTCATCGAATCCGGCAAGGTGTCCTACGCCTCGGCGATGGCCGTGCTGATGATGATCGCCACCGTCATCACCTTTACCATGCTGTGGAAGCGGGTGCAGGCATGAGGCCGGGTAGGCTCATCGGCAAGGCCGTGCTGGCATTTGCCGGCTTCATGGCTGTGTTTCCGCTGCTGTGGACAGCTCTCAATTCGCTGAAGAACAATGTCGACATCATCACCCGCGTCCCGCGCCTGGTGTTCACGCCGACCCTTGCCAACATCAGCTACATCATCGGCCGCGACAGCGTCATGACCGGTCTCTACAACTCGGTCATCGCCTGCGGGGTCGCGGTGCTGATCGGCGTGGTGCTCGGCCTGCCGGCCGCCTACGCCGTCGCGCGCTATCCCAACCGCTGGGCCGGCGACATCCAGTTCTTCGTGCTGTCGCTGCGCTTCCTGCCGCCGGTGGCGGTCGCCATCCCGCTGATGGTGATCTGGCTTCAGCTCGGGCTTTATGACACGCTGGCGGCGCTGATCGTCACCTATTCGCTGCTCACCATCTCGGTGATCATGTGGCTGGCCATCCCCGCCTTCCAGGCCGTGCCGAAGGAGGTCGAGGAAGCCGCCTTCGTCGATGGCTACGGCGCCTATTCGGTGTTCTGGCGGATCGCACTGCCCGTGGCTGCCCGCTCCCTGGCGGGCGCGGTCGCCTTCAGCTTCGTGCTGGTCTGGAACGAGTTCCTGATCGCGCTGATGCTGTCCAGCTCCAACGCTAAGACCTTGCCGATCGTCGCTTCGGAACTGTCCCAGCAAGGCATGAACGTGCCGTGGGGGATCCTCAACGCCTCGGTCGTGCTTTTGTCGCTGCCGCCGCTTTTGTTTCTCGGCGTGCTCAGCGGCTTCCTGAATTCCGTTTTCCGGCAAAAAAAGACTTGAAGCGAGGACGATACGATGCGGGCACTGGTGCTTGAGAAAAAGGGTGAGCTGGCCTTGCGCGAGATCGCGTTGCCGCTCGATGTCGGGCCGGACGACGTCAGGATCGCCATCCACACGGTCGGTGTCTGCGGCAGCGACGTGCATTACTACACCCACGGCGCCATCGGCAGCTATGTCGTGCGCGCGCCCATGGTGCTCGGCCACGAAGCGTCCGGAACGATTATCGAAATCGGCGCCAACGTCAGGACGCTGAAGGTCGGCGACCGCGTCTGCATGGAGCCGGGCGTGCCGAACCTGTCATCGCGCGCGACAAAGCTCGGCATCTACAATGTCGACCCGGACGTCACTTTCTGGGCGACGCCGCCGGTGCATGGCATTCTCGCCCCTGAAGCCGTCCATCCGGCGGCGTTCACCTACAGGCTGCCGGACAATGTCTCCTTCGCCGAAGGCGCGATGGTCGAACCTTTCGCCATCGGCATGCAGGCGGCCGCCCGCGCACGCATCGTTCCGGGCGACGTCGCCGTCGTCGTCGGCTGCGGCCCGATCGGCATCATGATCGCGTTGGCGGCTCTCGCCGGCGGTTGCTCGAAGGTGCTGATTTCCGACTTCTCCGCCCCCAAGCTCGAAATCGGGGCGCGTTATCCCGGCATCGTTCCGGTCAACATCGGCGAACAGTCGCTGGCCGATGCGGTGGCGGCAGCGACCGACAATTGGGGAGCCGATATCGTCTTCGAGGCCAGCGGCAGCCCAAAGGCGTTCACCAATTTGTTCGACGTCGTGCGCCCCGGCGGCGCGGTGGTCCTGGTCGGGCTGCCGGTGGAGCCGGTGGCCCTCAACGTGCCGGCGGCCATATCGAAGGAAGTACGCATCGAGACGGTGTTCCGCTACGCCAACATCTTCGACCGCGCCTTGCAGCTCATCGCATCGGGCAAGGTCGACCTCAATCCGCTGATCACCGGCACCTATGATTTCTCCGACAGCATCGCGGCGTTCGAGCGGGCGGCGGCCGGCAAGCCGGAAGACGTCAAGCTGCAGATCCTGATTTCGAGCGAGAAGGCCTGACCAGACCATGTCCGCGATCGTCTGTTCCCATGTCGACAAATCCTACGGCGCCACGTCAGTCATCCGCGACCTGAACCTCGCCATCGAGGATCACGAGTTCGTCGTCTTCCTCGGCCCGTCCGGTTGCGGCAAGTCGACCCTGCTCAGGATGCTGGCCGGCCTGGAGGACATCAGCGGCGGCGAGGTCTCGATCGGCGGCAAGGTGGTCAACGACCTCGATCCCGGCGATCGCGGCATCGCCATGGTGTTCCAGAACTACGCGCTCTACCCGCACATGACGATCTTCGACAACATCGCCTTCGGCCTGAAGCGGCAGAAGGTGCCGAAGGCCGAGATACAGAAGCGCGTCGAGGCGGTCTCGAAGACCCTGGGTCTCGACCCCTATCTCGGCCGCAAGCCCGCCGAACTGTCCGGCGGCCAGCAGCAGCGCGTCGCCATCGCCCGTGCCATGATCAAGACGCCGAAGGTGTTCCTGTTCGACGAGCCGCTGTCCAATCTCGATGCCAAGCTGCGCAACCACATGCGCGTCGAGATCGCTAGGCTGCACCAGTCGTTGAACACGACCACCGTCTACGTCACCCACGACCAACTTGAGGCGATGACGCTCGCCGACCGTATCGTGCTGCTGCGCGACGGCAGGATCGAGCAGATCGGCTCGCCAGCGGAAATCTACGAGCGGCCGGGCAATCTGTTCGTTGCCGGCTTCATCGGAACGCCGAACATGAATTTCATCGATGTGACGGTGGGCCGGAAAGGCAATGGCTGGACGCTGACCAATGGCGCGACTGTCTTCACCGTCGATGGCTCGCGCTTCAAGCTTCAGCACGGCGAGCAGGCGGTGCTTGGGATCCGGCCTCCCGATCTGAGGATCGCGGCAGCCGACCGCTCCGAAAATGTCCTGGCGGGAACCGCCGATCTCATCGAATTCCACGGCAATGATGCGCTGGTGACGTTCGCTCTCGGCGGCAAGGAGATCAGCGCGCTGGTATCAAGCCGCGCCTGTCCCGTTGTCCGCAGCGATGTCCGCTATACGTTCGACGAATCGAACATGCATCTGTTCGATGCCAAATCCGGCCTGTCCTTGCTGGCACGGTAGGGCGCGTTCTACCGGATCGCGTCGAGCGCCTGCCGCTGCCGGTGCATCTCGAGGAAGATCCGGTAGTCGCGATCGAAACGGGCGCCGGCGGCCGGGTTTGCCGCACGCGTCTTGCCGCCTTGCTGCATGGCGAGGCAGGCGGCGTTGAGGTCGGGGAACAGCCCGGCCGCGGTCGCCGCCACCATGCCGGTGCCGAGCAGCACCGCCTCGTCGGCCAGCGGCTCGACCACTGTGCAGCCGGTGGCGTCGGCATAGAGCTCCATCAGGAGCGGGTTCTTGGTGTGGCCGCCGGTGACATGCAGCGTGTCGATCAGATAGCCGTTCTCGTTCAGCGCCTCCAGCACATGGCGCACGCCGAGCGCGATGCCGACGGCCGTGCGCCAGTAGAGCTTGCACAGGCTGTCGAAGGAGGAATCCAGCGTCAGTCCGCTGACCACGCCGACGGCATGTGGGTCGGCGAGCGGCGAGCGGTTGCCGTGAAAGTCCGGCAGCACGTGCAGCCTTGCCGCGAGATTGTCACCTTGGGCGGCGCGCAGTTCGGCGACACGCTTGGCGATCCTGGCATGCATGGCTGCATCCGGTTCGCCGCCGGCGCCATGCCAGCGGATGATGTGGTCGAGCAACGCGCCGGTGGCCGACTGGCCGCCTTCCGACAGCCACAGCTTCGGCAGCGCCGCGCCGTAGTAAGGCCCCCAGACGCCCGCGAAAGGCTGCGGGTCGGGCGACATCGCCATGACGCAGGAGGATGTGCCGGCGATCAGCGCCAGATGCCGGCCGATATTCTGCTCGTCGCCGGCAAAGCCGCCGAGCACGCCAAGCGCGCCGGCATAGGCATCGATGACCCCGGCGCCGACCCGGCATTTTTCGGTGAGGCCGAGCTCGTCTGCTGCTTTTGCCGTCAGCGAGCCGATGTAGCCGCCGACGAGGCTCGCCCGCTCGGGCAGATTGCCGTGCTCGAAGAGGTCATCGAGGCCGACGATCGCGAAGAAATCGCGCTGCCAGGCTGTTTCCTCATGCGCCAGATAAGTCCACTTGGCTGTCAGCGTGCATTGCGATCGGGCGAGCGATCCCGCCGCTTGCCAGGTCAGGAAGTCAGTGAGATCGAATAGATAGCCGGCTTCGTTCCATGTCCTCGGCAGGTTGCGCTTCAGCCACATAAGCTTCGGGGTTGCCATTTCGGGCGACATGACGCCGCCAATATAGTTGAGCACCTCGTGGCCGCTCGCCGTGCATTCGTCGGCTTCGGCGATGGCGCGGTGGTCGAGCCAGACGATGGTGTCCCAACGCTTGTCGCCAGTGGTCGAAACGCTGAGCTGATCGCCCTGCCGGTCGCGCACCACCAGCGAACAGGTGGCGTCAAAGGAGATGCCGACAATATCCTCAGCGGCGACGCCAGCCTTTTCGCGCGCCGCACGCACGGCGGTGCAGACGGCCGACCAGATATCGCGCGAATCGTGCTCGGCGTGATCGGCCTTCGGCTGGTGCATGGCGATCGGCCGCTCGGCGCGGCCAAGCAAGCTGCCACTGGTGTCGAGAATGCCCGCGCGGGCGCTCCCGGTGCCGACATCGACCGCGCAAACAAACTGTTTCGTCAAGATGCTCTAACTCTCGCTCCCAGGCCTGCAATCAGATCGGGCAATTGCAGCATGTCAGCGAATATAAAGTCCGGTTCACTCGACGCAAGCCGCGCTTTCAGTGCGGGGTTGCCGGCATGCGAGCCGCCGGTGAAGGCAAACACGCGCATGCCCGCCGCCCGCGCTGCCGCGATGCCCGCCGGACTGTCCTCGATGACCAGGCATTTGCGCGGATGCGCCCGCATGCTGGCGGCGGCATGCAGGAAAAGGTCGGGCGCCGGCTTTCCCTTGGCCACCATGGCGGCGCTGAACAGATGCGGCTCCAACAGCCCGAGCAGGCCGGTGACGTCGAGCGCGTAGCGGATTCGCTCCAGCGTGCCGGAGGAGGCGACGCAGAACGGCAGGCCGAGCTTCGGCAGCACCTCACTGATGCCGGGGATCGGCTTCAGCTCTTCACGAAACTTTCGCATCAGGTCGACGCGCATGGCGGTGAGGTGCTGGTCGCTGATCTCCAGGCCGAAGTCGCGGCCGAGGATTTCGCGCACGCTTTTCATGCTCTTGCCCAGAAAATGCTCGTAGGCGGCGTCCTCGCCGACATTGCCGCCGGCCAGTGCGATCATGCCGAGCAGCGCCGAAACGGAGAGCGCCTCGCTGTCGACCAGCACGCCATCGCAGTCGAAAATGACCAATTCAGGCGTCATGGCGTCGAATGGCTCTCAGAGCTTGCCGGCGATGTAGCGTGTCAGCGTGGCGCGCGCGCCGTTCGCCCACAGCATCTTGAGGGCATGGGCAAAGGCCTCGACGAACGCCGTCGCGCGGCCGACATCGCCATAGATGTCCTCCATGGCAAGCCAGGCGGCGGGCGCGTCCTTTGCCGCCTTGGCCGTTGCCTGCATCCGGTCCCAGCTCGGGTCGTTGGGCTCGATGACGGCGCCGCTGTCTGACGTGCCGAAGCAGTAGCGGCACCAAAGCGCCGATTCCAGCGCCAGACCCGCGACGCCCTTTCCGGCCTTCAGCCGGTCGGCGATGGTCGGGATGATGAATTTCGGCTGGCGGTTGGAGCCATCGAGGCAGAGCCTGCGCACCGTGTCGCCGATCTTCGGGTTGGAGAAGCGCTTCTCGATGAGCTGGTAGTAGTCTTCCAGCACCGTGTCCGGTACCGGCGGCACGGTCGGAATGATCTCGTCGTGCTCGAGCTTGTCGAGAAAGCCGCGCACCAGCGGCTCCTGCATCGCCTCATGGACGAAATGGATGTCCATCAGTCCGGCCGGATAGGCGATGGTGGCGTGGCCGCCATTGAGGATACGGATCTTCATCAACTCGTAGGGCGCGACATCCCTGACGAATTGCACGCCGACCTTTTCCAGCGGCGGACGGCCATCGGTGAAATGGTCTTCCAGCACCCACTGCCGGAACGGCTCGCAGAACACCGGCCAGCTGTCCTCGACGCCAAAATCCTTGGCCAGGATGCCGCGCTCGCGATCGGTGGTGGCGGGCGTGATGCGGTCGACCATGCCGTTCGGGAAGGCGACATGCTCGCCGACCCAGGCCGCCAGATCCTCGTCGATCAGGCGGGCCAGGCCGATGACGCCATCCGACGTGACGTGGCCATTGTGAGGGATGTTGTCGCAGGACATCACGGTGAACGGCACGATGCCGTCGTCGCGGCGGCGCATCAGGCCGGCGAGGATGATGCCGAACACCGTCTTCGGCGTGGCGCCCGGTTGCGCGTCGGCGACGATGTCGGGATGGGCCGGGTTGAAGACGCCGGACGCCGGATCGATGAAATAGCCGCCTTCGGTGATGGTCAGCGAAACGATCTTGATCGCCGGGTCGGCCAGCCTCTCGATGATTTCAGCCGCATCGCCCGGCATCAGGAAGTCGATCATGGCGCCGGTGACGCGGGCGCTCATGTGACCTTCATCCTGCTCGACCACCGTGGTCAGCCAGTCCTGCTCTTCCAGCTTGCCGCGGCCGATCTTCTCACCCTCGAATACGCCGGCGCCGACCAGCGCCCAGTCATGGCCGATGCCCGCATTGAACAAATCGTCGAGATAGACGGCCTGATGCGAGCGATGGAAATTGCCGACGCCGAAATGCACGATGCCGGCCTTGAGCTTCGAACGGTCGTATTTCGGTCCGGCGACGTTGGCCGGAAGCCTGGCTAGATTGGAGGAAGAGAGTTTCACGGTCATCTGCTTTACCCTTTGGCCGGGCTCCGGCCTTCGTTACGCTCCTCTCCCCGTCTTCTACGGGAAGGGCAAAGGCGAGGGCGGCGCACCATCGGCACGAGTGCTCGCCTCTCACCGGACTGTCGGCCTCCTCTCCCCGCGGAGGTACGGGAAGAAGAGGCCGTCCCCCCTCAACTCATCCACTGGCCGCCATCGACATTGTAGGTCTGGGCGACGATGTATTCGGCGTCGTCGCTGGCCAGGAACACGGCCATGCCGGCCAGATCCTCCGGTCGGCCCATGCGGCCGTAAGGCACGCCTTCGCCGACCAGTCTTTTCTTCTCGCCCTTGGGCCGGTTCTCGTATTTGGCGAACAGCGCATCGACCTGATCCCACATATCGCTGTCGACGACGCCGGGCGCGATGCCGTTGACGTTGATGCGGTGCTTGATCAGGTCGAGCCCGGCCGACTGGGTCAGCGAGATGACGGCGGCCTTGGTGGCGCAATAGACGCCGACAAGGGCCTCGCCGCGCCGCCCGGCCTGGCTCGCCATGTTGATGATCCTGCCGCCCTTGCCACGCGCGATCATCGAGCGGGCCGCAGCCTGCAGCATGAACAGCGTGCCGGCGACATTGACGGAGAACAGTTTCTCGTAGCTTGCCCGCGATATCTCGACGATCGGCGCCAGGTCGAACAAAGCGGCGTTGTTGATCAGGATGTCGAGGCCGCCGGTCCTGGTCTCGACCGCCTTCACCGCCGCGTCGATGGAGGCTTGGTCCGTGACATCGAGTTTCACGGCGTAGGCTTTGGCACCGATCTCGGCGGCTGTCTTCTCGGCAGCTTCCAGGTTGATGTCGGCAATCGCCACGACAGCGCCTTCGCGCGCATAGGCTTCGGCGAAGGCCCTGCCGATGCCACGGGCCGAACCCGTGACCAGCGCCGATTTGCCGTTCAACCTCACTGCACCATTGCCTTTCCGTCGGCACCGAAGCGATGCAGCTTGGCCTTGTCGGGCGTGAGGTAGATGGTGTCGCCGTGATGAACCGCCAGCTCGCCGTCGGCGCGCACCGTCAGCGGCCCGACGCCATCGGCCTGGACATGCAGGAACGTGTCCGATCCCAGATGCTCGGCGACACCGACGGTCGCCTTCCATTCGCCCGCCGTGGTCGAGATTTCCATGTGCTCGGGACGGATGCCGACGGTCTTGGCGCCATGCTTGGCCGCCGGTGCGCCTTCGATGAGGTTCATCTTCGGCGAGCCGATGAAGCCGGCGACGAACAGGTTGCGCGGCGTCTTGTAGAGCTCCATCGGCGAGCCGACCTGCTCGATGTTGCCGGCGTTGAGCACCACGATCTTGTCGGCCATGGTCATGGCTTCGACCTGGTCGTGGGTGACATAGATCATCGTGGTCTTGAGTTGATGATGCAGTTCGCTGATCTCCAGCCGCATCGTGCCGCGCAATGCGGCGTCGAGGTTGGACAGCGGTTCGTCGAACAGGAAGGCCGATGGCTGGCGCACGATGGCGCGGCCGATCGCGACGCGCTGGCGCTGGCCGCCCGAGAGCTGGCCCGGCCGGCGCTCGAGATAGTTGGTGAGGTTGAGCACGCGCGCCGCGTCCTTCACCTTCTTGTCGATGGTGGCCTGATCCTCGCCCGCCATCTTCAGCGGGAAGGCGATGTTCTTGGCCACCGTCATATGCGGGTAGAGCGCGTAGGACTGGAACACCATGGCGAGCTTGCGCTTGGCCGGCGCCTCGCCGGTGACATCACGGCCATCGATGTTGATGGTGCCGCCGCTGGTGTCTTCGAGACCGGCGATCAGCCGCAGCAGCGTGGACTTGCCGCAACCGGACGGACCGACGAAGACGACGAACTCGCCATTCTCGATGACCAGGTCGAGGCCGGGGATGATGGACGTCGATCCAAAGGATTTGGAGACGTTCTTGAGCGTGATGTTTCCCATGGTTTCCTCCCCGAGGGGTTATTTTCCTGCCGGTTGCTTCAGGCAAATTCCGTTACTTCACCGCACCGCCATTATTTGACGGCGCCAAATGTCAGGCCGCGCACCAGCTGCTTCTGGCTGAACCAGCCCATGATCAGGATCGGCGCGATGGCCAGTGTCGAGGCCGCCGAAAGCTTGGCCCAGAACAGGCCTTGCGGACTGGAGAAGGAACTGATGAAGGCGGTCAGCGGGGCAGCGTCCGTGGTGGTCAGCCGGATTGTCCAGAACGCCTCGTTCCAGGCCAGGATGATGTTGAGCAGCATGGTCGAGGCAATGCCGGGTACCGCCATCGGGGTCAGCACATAGACGATCTCGTTCCACAGCGATGCGCCGTCCATGCGTGCCGCTTCCAGGATCTCGCCGGGGATTTCGCGGAAGTAGGTGTAGAGCATCCACACCACGATCGGCAGGTTGATCAGCATCAGCATGACCATCAGGCCGATGCGGCTGTCGAGCAGTCCGAGATTGCGGAAGATCAGGTAGATCGGGAACAGCACGGCGACCGCCGGCATCATCTTGGTGGACAGCATCCACATCAATATGTCCTTGGTCCGCTTGGTCGGCGAGAAAGCCATCGACCATGCCGCCGGAATGGCGACCAGCAAGGCCAGGATGGTCGAGCCGACCGAGAGCAGCACCGAGTTGAAGAAGAATTTGAAGTAGCCGCTCTGCGCCTGGACCTCGGTATAGCTCTCGAATGTTCCCGATGGGATCAGGTTGAAGCCCTGGATCGCCTCCTGTTCGGACTTGAACGAGGTGATGATCGTATAGAGGATCGGGAAGAAGATCAGCAGGGCGACAATCCAGGCCGCAACGGTCGCGATCGTCTTGTGCTGGGTGGTGACTGAGCGTGCCATCGTATCCTCCCTTACTTGTCCAGGTTCTTGCCGACGGCGCGCATGGCGAAGAAGGCAACAATGTTGGCGAGAATGACGGCGATCACACCGCCTGCGGATGCCTGGCCGATTTTGAATTCCAGCAACGCCTTCTGGTAGACCAGGAATGGCAGGTTGGTGGAGGCATATCCCGGGCCGCCATTGGTGGTGACCAGGATCTCGGCATAGACCGACAAAAGGAAGATCGTCTGGATCAGGATGACGACGGTGATCGCGCGCGACATGTGCGGCAGCGTCAGATAGATGAAGCGGCTGACGAAGCCGGCGCCGTCCATCTCGGCGGCCTCCTTCTGCTCGCCGTCGAGCGACTGCAGGGCGGTGAGCAGGATCAGGGTCGCGAAAGGCAGCCATTGCCAGGCGACGATGATGATGATCGCCGTCATCGGATGCTGCCCGAACCAGTCGATCGGCTGCGCCCCGAAGAACCGCGCTATATCGGCGAACACCCCGTATTGCGGATGCATGATCATGTTCTTCCAGACCAAGGCGGCCACCGGCGGCATGACGAAGAACGGCGAGATGACGAGGATGCGCACAATCCCTTGCCCCCACATCGGCTGGTCGATCAGCAGCGCCAAAAGGATGCCGCCGATCACCGTGATCAGCAGCACGCTGATCACCAGGACGAGCGTGTTGAGGATCGACTGCAGGAAGGCTGGATTGGAATAGAACAGCGCGTAGTTGGAGACGCCGACGAACCCGTCGCGGATCGGATTGAGCGGATTGTACTGCTGGAACGAGAACCACAGCGTGAGCGCCAGTGGGACAACCATCCAGACCAGGAGCAGGACGACAGATGGCGCCATCATGAAACGGGCAAGCGAACGGGTCTGCTGAGTAGCCATGACGGTCACCCTCCAAAGGTCAGCTGGATTTTAGAGTTGCGCCAGAAATTCCAGGATTTTGAAGATGGCCGCCCGAACTGGGACTCGGGCGGCCATTGCCGGTCATGATGCGCGACCGGCATTCGGCACCGGGAGGAGCCTACTTGATATAACCGCCTTCGGTCATTGTCGCCGTGGCGGCGTCCTGGGCCTGCTTCAGGGCATCGTCGACGCTCGACTGGCCGGCGAGAGCCGCCGAGAACAGCTGGCCGACAGTGGTGCCAAGGCCCTGGAATTCAGGGATGGCGACGAACTGCACGCCGACATAGGGCACCGGCTTGACGGTCGGATGCGTCGGGTCGGCGGCGTTGATGGAGTCCAGCGTCATCTTGGCGAACGGAGCCGCCTTCTGGTACTCGGCATTGGCGTAGAGCGAGGTGCGCGTTCCTGGAGGAGCGCTGGCCCAGCCCAGCTTGGAAGCGACGAGCTCCGAGTAATGCTTACTGGTCGCCCAGCCGACGAACTTCTGGGCTGCGTCACCCTTCTGCGTACCGGCCGGAATGGCCAGCGACCATGCCCACAACCAGTTGCCGCGCTTGCCCAGCCCATTGTCCGGGGCCAGCGCATAGCCAACCTTGTCGGCGACCTTGGAGCTCTTCGGGTCGGACACCATGGAGGCTGCGACCGTGGCATCGATCCACATGCCGCACTTGCCCTGCTGGAACAGTGCCAGGTTTTCGTTGAAGCCGTTGGAGGACGCCCCCTCGGGGCCGTCGGCCTTCATCAGGTCGACATAGAACTGCAGCGTGTTCTTCCATTCCGGCTGGTCGAACTGCGGCTTCCAGTTCTCGTCGAACCAGCGGGCGCCGAAGGAGTTCGACATGGCGGTCAGGAAGGCCATGTTTTCGCCCCAGCCGGCCTTGCCGCGCAGGCACACGCCGTTCACGCCATTGGCGCGGTCGGTCATCTTGTCGGCGGCCTGCTTGATGAAGTCCCAGGTCGGCGCATCGGGCATCTTCAGCCCGGCCTTGTCCATCAGGTCCTTGCGGTACATGACGAACGAGCTCTCGCCGTAGAAGGGCGCGGCATAGAGCTTGCCGTCGACCGAAAGGCCGCCGGCGATGGCCGGCAGGATGTCCTTGGCGTCGTAGTCGTCGCCAAGCTTGTCGAGCGGCAACAGCCAGCTCTGCTTTGCCCAGATCGGAACCTCATAGGTGCCGATCGTCATCACGTCGTACTGGCCGCCCTTCGTGGCGATGTCGGTGGTGACACGCTCGCGCAGCACGTTCTCTTCGAGCGTCACCCAATTGAGCGTGATGTCGGGGTTCGCCTTGGTGAAGTCGTCGGTCAGCGTCTGCATGCGGACCATATCGGCATTGTTGACGGTGGCGATGGTGATGGATTCGGCGTGCGCAGCGAACGCCAGCGCGCTGGTCGAGCACAAGCCCAGGATGAGCGTACGAAGTTTCATCAAATTCCTCCCATGGACCAAGATGAGCATTTGCCTTGGCTGTGAGCAATTACTCATTAAGTCCCATATTATGTCAAGCCAGATTCGATGCTGCAGCGCAGCACGACGCTGGCCGGATATGGAGTAGAGGAAATAGCCGGGCAGGCTGTGGCTGCTGCCTCTCATAATTCAGAGGTCGCGCAGCCCGATCGGATCCGGAGGCCAAAACGACCGGCATTTTGAACGGCATGCATTAAGACGCGTCGCGGAACTTCGCTTCGAAGCGATGCACCTTGCCAGTCAGCAGGCTATTTCGGCCAGCAGCCAGTCGCGGAAGGCGCGGATCTTCGGCACGTTGCGCCGCGCCTCCGGATAGACCAGCCAATAGGCGTGGCCATCGTCGCCGACGAGGTCGAAGGGCTGGATCAGGCGGCCGTCGGCGAGTTCCGCCTTGAACAGTGCCCGGGTCAGGATGGCCACGCCATGGCCGGCGATCGCCGCATTGGCCTCATAGGCCTGTGCGCCCATGCTGCTGCCGGGCCGCTTGGCGAGATCGTGCGAATGCACGCCGGCAGCCTCGAACCATTGCGTCCACCAGACGTCGCCGGGATCGAGGATCGGCAGCCGTAACAGGTCCGCCGGTTCCCTGACGCCGCCGATGCTTGCCGCGAGCTTCGGGCTCAGCATCGGCGTGAAATCGGCATCGAGAAGCTTGTAGGCTTCCAGCCCCGGCCACTTGCCGCCGCCCGACCGGATGGCGAGGTCGACATCCTCGCGGGCGAAATCCGTCAGCCGGCTCGACGTTTCGAGCCGCACGGCGAGCGAAGGATGAGCGATCTGGAACGAGCCCAGATGGTGTGCCAGCCAGTTCGAGGCGAAGGTCAGCACGGTGGTGACGCACAGCACGCCATCCGCGCCGCCGCGCGCCGCGGCATAGGCCTGGCCAAGAATGGCGAAGGCCTCGCTGACCGCCGGCGCGAGGCGCTGTCCGGCCTCGGTGAGTGCGATCTGGCGCGGCCGCCGCAGGAAAAGCGGCGCGCCGACCCGTTCCTCCAGCACCTTGATCTGATAGCTGACCGCCGCTTGCGTCATGGCAAGTTCCTCGGCCGCCTTGGTGAAGGAAAGGTGCCGCGCCACCGCTTCGAACACCCGGATCGCCTGCAACGGCGGGAGCTGCGAAACCTGCCGCGAGCTGAGGTCCGGCATAAAGCCTCCTTATGGGTCCTTATCGACGTTCGATTGGCCAAGGCGGCCGGCAAGACCGACATTCAGCGTCAACCCGTCATTCGGGTCCAGGATAGCGAAGGTTGACGATCATGACCATGGCACAGCAAAAATGCACTCCCGCCCCCGATCATCGCTGGATTTCGTGGCTCGCGGACGGATTCGGCTGGTTTTCAGTGAGAAAAAAGGCACATCTCGACATTAGGGACCTGTCGCCGCATCTGCAGCGCGACCTCGGTTTCCTCGATGGCAACGACCCTTTCGGGCGGCACGGATAGCATTGCTCTCTTTATCGCAAATCGATCGCAGCGGGTTCCAGTCAGATGCTGGCCAGCAGCGCGGCTGCCGTCCGCTCGTCGGTGATGAGCCCGTTGACCAGCCGGCGGTTCACGGCCGCCAGGATACCCGGCAGCTTGCGCTCGCCCATGGCCAGCGCAATGACCAGCGATTTCTCGCGCGACGGCAGCGATGCCGACGACACCCGGTCATTGGTGATGCCCTCGATCATGCGGCCTTCGCGATCGAACACCCAGCCGACGATCTCGGCGATGCCTCCCGCCTTCTGCAGGGCTTTCAGCTCGCTTTCTGAAATGAAGCCGTCCTCGTAGAGCGGCGCCTTCGGGCCGAGGTCGCCGATGCCGATGAAGGTGACGTCGGCCTCGGCCGCCAGCGCCAGCGTCGGCTGGATCATCGGCTGGTTGAGCAGCATCTCGCGCTCCTGCGGCGAGGAGGCGATGACCGGCAGCGGCATCGGAAAGGAGCGCGCCTTGACCCTGTCGGCCATGGTGAAGATGACGTTGTAGAAGGCGGCCGAGCCGTCCGGCGAGATGTTGCCGGTCAACGAAACCACCTTGTGCTGCGGGCATTCCATCGGCGGCAGCTGTTCGATCGCCGCCTTCAGCGTGCGCCCGGTGCCGATCCCCATGACGATCGGCGTCGGTGACCGCAGCCGGCGCTCGATCTCGGCGGCGGCCGCCTCGGCGATACCGATGGTGGTGGAGGATGAATTCGGGTCACTCGGCACCACCTCGACCAGGTCGAGCGCGAAACGCGACTTGAGCCGGGCTGCGAGGTCCAGGCAGTTGGCGATCGGATGGTCGACGCGCACCTTGATCAGCCCTTCCGACACCGCCAGCGACACCAGCCGCTGCGCGGTCTGCCGCGATATGCCGAGCGTCGCGGCGATCTGGTCCTGTGTGTTGCCGGCAACATAGTAAAGCCACCCGGCGCGCGCCGCGTCGTCCAGCCTGTTGTTGCCGCCATCCTGCCGCGTATTCACGTCCTGCCTCCCCGAGGCCGCCGGTCATCGAGGCGGTCCATGCCTAGTTTCGCAGGGAACTGCCTGCTGTGCAATTGTCAATCGAAAGGGCAAATGCCTGCGTCTGTCCAACCCGGATTTTGTATCCACCAATGTCTGGTCGGAGAAGCAATCCGGCGTCGGTTGCCGGCCGGAGCCGCGTTCTGCCGCCTCGAAGGTTTATCTCCCGGCGCAAACCCTTTAAGGGATCGAAAAAAGGAGCGCTGCATGACACCGAAAGCGGTTTTCTGGGACATGGACGGCACGCTGGTCGACAGCGAACCGCTGCATGAGGCAGCCCTCGTGGCGGCGATGCGCAATGCCGGTCTGATACCGCCTGATAATTTGCATGAGCGGGTGCTCGGCGTTGCCGCCTGGCCGGTCTACGAGATGATGCGCGACGAGTTCGGCCTGGACCTGCCCTTCGACGAATGGATCGTCCACAAATACGAGCACTATCTGCCGCTTGTCGAAAGCTTGCAGCCGCGCCCCGGCGCGATCGAGGTTTTCAACGAGTTGCGGGCAAAGGGCGTGGCGCAAGCCGTGGTGTCGAATTCGGACCGGATGATCGTCGATGCCAATCTGCGCATGGTCGGGCTGACCTATCCGGGCATGAAGACGATCAGCCGCAACGACGTGCGCGAAGGCAAGCCGCACGCCGAACCCTTCCTGCGCGCCGCCTATCTCGCCGATGTCGATCCCGCGCACGCCGTGGCGATCGACGACAGCTGGCCGGGCGCCCTGGCAGGGCTGGCGGCGGGCATGAAGACGATCTTCTGGCCGGAGAAGCCGATGGAAGGACCGCCCGGCGCCGCCGTCATCAACAGCGCCGAGGAGTTGCGCAGAGAGCTTGGGCTCTGAGTTCTCAGACGCTCAGTTCCGGTAGACCGGTTCCTGCTCGTCGAGGATCGCCTTCAGTTCGCTGAGGTGGCGCTCGGCCTGGCCGGGATAGTCGTCCATTTCGCTGGCCGTCTTCTCGGCGATCGCGTCGGACAGCGTGCGCAGCGGCCGGCCGGTCCAAAGTGCCTTGATGTAGGTTTCGGCGGCGCGCTCGAAATAGAACATGCGGTTGAAGGCGTCCGCAACGGTATCGCCGATAACCAGCACACCGTGATTGCCCATCACCATCACCTTGACCTTGGGGTCGGTCAGAAGCTGCGAGCAACGTTCGCCCTCTTCCTCGAAGGCCAGCCCGCCATAATGGGCGTCGACGACATGGCGGTTGAAGAACATCGCCGAATTCTGGTCGATCGGCGGCAGGCGGGAATCGGCAAGCGAGGCCAGTACAGTGGCGTGGATGGAATGGACATGCATGACGCAGCGCGCATGGCGGACATTGCGATGGATGGCGCCGTGCAGTCCCCAGGCGGTCGGGTCGGGCGCGTTCGGCCCCGTAAGCGTGTCGGGATCGTTGGCGTCGATCATCAACAGGTCGCTCGCCTTGATGCGCGAGAAATGCACCTGGTTGGGGTTCATCAGGAATTGCGTGCCGTCCTCGTTGACCGCTAGCGAGAAATGGTTGGCCACCGCCTCATGCATGTTGAGCCGTGCCGTCCAGCGGAAGGCGCAGGCGAGATCGACGCGCTCCTCGTAGAAGGGCAGGTTGGTCAGCGTTTCCTTCTGCAGGCGGGCGATGCTCATCGAAGATCCTCCGGTTTTGCCAAGAATGCCGCGACCCACGTCCGCCCGCAACGGGTTTCGGTTGGTGCAGGAAGAGGCGGCTGCCGGTCAGGCCGCGGTGCTGGCGGCAGTGCCGGCCCTCAGTCCCCCATGCTCGACGATGAAATCGATGACCTCCTGCAGCCCTTTGCCGCGCGACAGATCGGTGAAGCCGAACGGGCGCTTGCCGCGCATGCGGCCGGCGTCGCTCTCCATCACGTCGAGGTTGACGTTCACATAGGGCGCCAGGTCGCTCTTGTTGATGATGAGGAAGTCCGAGCGGGTGATCGCCGGTCCGCCTTTCCGTGGGATTTCTTCGCCCTGGCAGACCGAGATGACGTAGAGTGTCAGGTCGGCAAGGTCCGGCGAGAAGGTGGCGGCAAGGTTGTCGCCACCGGATTCGATGAAGATGATATCGAGATCGGGAAACTTCCGGTTGAGCTCGGTGATCGCCTGCAGATTGATCGAGGCATCCTCGCGGATGGCGGTGTGCGGGCAGCCGCCAGTTTCCACACCGACGATGCGGTCCTCCGGCAGCGCCTGCAGCCGCGCCAGCATCATGGCGTCTTCCCTGGTGTAGATGTCGTTGGTGACGACCGCGATGGAGAATTCATCGCGCAGCGCCTTGCAGAGTTTTTCGGTGAGCGTCGTCTTGCCCGAGCCGACGGGGCCGCCAATACCGATGCGAAGGGGACCGTTGGCTTGGGTCATGTCGGGAACTCCGTGATGGCAAGGACTGCGAAGCCGAGCCCGATCAACAGGCACAGCGGCGAATAATAGCTGGTATCGAGCCGCGCGAAGGGCTGCTCGGGGGTCAGCCGGCGCCACCAGGGCGTGAAGCCGGCAATGCCGCGCCCGAGAAACACCAGCCCGATGAGCAGCGCGGTGGCGGCGAGGCCTTCCCTCGGGAAGGGCGATGCGAAAAAGCCGATCAGCGCCAGAGGCCACAACGTTGCCAGGGCGAGACAGGCGGCAACGGCGAAACTGGCGGATGGCGTCGGCATTTCATCGATGCCGCGAAAACCGATGACGGCATGGGCGCATGACGTGGCATCCCTGCCCGGCCAGATGCCGCCAATGCCCCAATAGACATGCAGCGTCGTGATCAGCAGCAGGACGAATGAAAGGACGAAGGCGAGGGCGATCATGAGCGGAACAGCCGCGAATATTGGGTTTCGTGCTTCATCGCCATGACATCGGAGACGAAGGCACAGCCGCCGAGATCGTCGAGCGAGGAACTGGCGGCGCGGGCAGCGGTTGCCAGGGCCAGCGGCTCGAAGCCCGCAAGCAGCACTGTTGCTTCCGACTGGCCGACGACACCCAACCTGATCGCCGCCTGGACAAGGTTGGAGAAGAAGGCTTGCAGGAAGGCGGACAGCGCGTCCCGCAGCGCGATGCCATTGCCGCCGGCGATGGTCCCGACAGCGATGCAATAGGCGCATTCGGCCGGCAAGCGCTCCAGCACGGGATTTCGCCAGGCCGATGCGGCCTTGATGAAGGCGGTACCTTGCAGCATGGTCTCGGTGTGGCGTTCGCGCGAACCGGCGAGCGCCTCGGCGAGCGCGGCCACTTCGACGAGATCGCCGACGTTGCGGGCGCGGCGCCAGGCCTCGGCGAACAGCACGGCATCGTTCCAGCCCGAACCCATCTCGACCAGCGTTTCCAGCCATCCGGCGAGGGTTGCGGCGTCGGCAACCAGCCCGTCATGCACCGCGCGCTCCAGACCGTGGCTGTAGGCAAAGCCACCGACCGGAAAGGCCGGCGACAGCCACGCCATCAGCCGCAGCAGGGCGATGTTGGAAGGCTGGTCAGTCATGGTCGTGGTGGTGACCGTCGTGGGAATGGCTGTGCGAATGGGAATGCTGTTCGCCGTGCGCGTGCGAATGCGCCTCCGAGTGGCTATGGGCATGCGCCTCCGCGTGATGATGGCCTTGATCATGACCATGGGCACCACCATGGGCTGAATAGGCGCCGCGCACCGGCTTGAACGGCTCGGAGACCTCGCGCACCGTGGCGCCGAGCCCCTCCAGCATCGCCTTGATGACATGATCGCGAAGGATGACGATGCGGTCCGCCTCGATACCCGCCGCGAGGTGACGGTTGCCGATATGCCAGGCAAGTTCGGTCAGATGCACGGCGTCCCGGGCGCGGACGTCATAGACGTCCTCCGGCGCCGCGATGATCTCGATATGGCCGCCACCCTCCAGCACCAGCCGGTCGCCGTCGTTGAGAGCGACAGGCTCGGGCAGGTCGACCAGCACCTTGCTGCCGTCGGCAAGTTCGATGGCGCGGCGGCGTAGATGCCGTTCGTCATGGGCCAGAACCGCACGGCCCGATGGCGCGCCGGTTCCGGTATTGCCGGCGGTCAGCACCGAGACGGCGCGCGGGAATTTCGTGAAGTCGGTGTTGAGATTGAGCTTCATTTCATCGAGCCTCCATTAGCCTGTGCCCGGACGAGCGCAGGGCGCGCCAGAACACGGTCGAAATAAGCGTTGAGGCGCCCGGACTCGATCGGAAATTTTCCGGCGCGGGCCCAGCCTCGCGATCCGACGGCCTTGTACATGGTTGGACCCTGCCTTTCCCTAAACTCTAGACCATGCGCCTTGGTCACACGATCGTGTCGAAGAGCCGCAGGATGAACGATATCTGATAGATCAGCGCTGCCGTGACAAAGGCGATGTGAAAGCGGCGGTCGCGCACCAGGATCGCGGCGATGCACAGCGCGACGAAGACCGGCGTGCGGAACAGATACTCGTTGCCGAAGCGGGCGAAATGCTCCGGCCCTTTCAGCAGCGTATCGATCACATCGAGCAGGTAGGTCGCCGCCAGCAGGCCGAAGAACCAGGCGCGGCGCGAATAGAAGAAATCCTCGTAGCTGGTGTAGTCCAGCATCGAATCCGGAAACAGCAGCGCGCATAGCAGGAACAGCGTGATCGCGTAGAAGATGATGAACAGGTATTTGCCGAAGGTCCACGTTTCGATGGCGTAAAGGCCGAACTCCCACCACCAGAAATGCACCAGCATCAGCAGCACCGAAGCGACCCAGGCCAGATGCACGGGATAAAGCCGGTATTGGCCCGGATGCTGGACGATGCGCGCCACGCCCGACAGCAGGCGGGCGACGCCAAGCCCGATCACCATGCCCATGACGATGCGGATATGCGGGAAGATGTCGTGGGGAGAGGCTATTTCGGTGGCCATGGGCGGATAATAACAATGCTCACGACGGGATGAAATATTTGCGACGGGCCACTTCGCGGCTACTCGCGAATAAGTTTATCCGAAGACCACGGCGTGCCTGGAAAATAGCCATGGTCCAGAATTTCCCTGATTGTAAATGGGCAATCAACAGGAAAATCGCGATCGCTCAAGCCGGTTTCGTCCAGCGCCTTTAACCTTGCTATCTTGAACTCTCGTCCGAGCATCTGCGCCGGATAGGCTTTCAGGTTCGGACTTTCATCGAGCAGATTTTCAATCCGATATCGCTGTTCACGGATTGTGAGCAGCCATCCGGTTTTGCGCTGCTCGGGCTGAAACTCCCATTTGAGCAAATGCAGGATCAAGGTGCCAAGCCTGCTCGCAATTTCCCTCTTGTCGCCCCGCCCCAAGCTCTCGATCTCGTCGGCAAGATTCTCGCGATCAAGATCGGACAGACGACCTTCGCGCAACAGCGCGCCTTGCTCGGCGCACCACTGAGCATAGTCCGCCTCGTAGGGCGTCAATTGCTGTTTGCGAAAAATCTTGTTCATGCAGCCTATATTGCTCCAATGGCCCCGAATTTCCAAGTTGGACGCAAAGGATAGGGCGATAAGGCGATCCAGCGAAAACTTTGTCGGCGTCGAGGTTGACCAACCGCGTACGGTTTTTGCGCTAGCGATTGACGCAATGCGCGCATCTTCAGTCAGACGCATAACCGAATTCATGAACCAGTCATGACCTGGGGAGGCATCAAAAAAGAAAATACCGCTGCGCCATCGGCAGCACCGTTGCCGGCTCGCAGGTGAGCAATTCACCATCGGCGCGGACCTCGTAGGTTTCCGGATCGACCTCGACATGCGGCGTGGCGTCGTTGAGCACCATCGAATGCTTGCCGATGCCGCCACGGGTGTTTTCGACTGCGACCATCTGCTTGTCGACGCCAAGCCGGCCATGCAGGCCCGACTCGAGCGCTGCCTTGGAAACGAAGGTCACCGACGAGTTGGTCCTGGCCTTACCATAGGCGCCGAACATCGGCCGGTAATGCATCGGCTGCGGCGTCGGGATCGAGGCGTTGGGGTCGCCCATCGGGGCGGCGGCAATCATGCCGCCGATCAGCACCATATCCGGCTTCACCCCGAAGAAGGCCGGGTTCCACAGCACCAGGTCGGCGCGTTTGCCGACCGTGATCGAGCCGATCTCTTTCGACAGCCCATGCGCGATGGCCGGGTTGATCGTGTATTTGGCGATGTAGCGGCGGACGCGGAAATTGTCGTTGTTGCCTGTCTCCTGCGGCAGTGAACCACGCTGGCGCTTCATCTTGTCGGCGGTCTGCCAGGTGCGGATCGCCACCTCGCCGACCCGGCCCATGGCCTGGCTGTCGGACGAGATGATCGAGAAGGCGCCGATGTCGTGCAAGATGTCCTCGGCGGCGATCGTCTCCTTGCGGATGCGGCTTTCGGCAAAGGCGATGTCCTCGGGGATCGACGGCGACAGGTGATGGCAGACCATCAGCATGTCGAAATGCTCGGCCAGCGTGTTGACCGTGTAGGGTCGCGTCGGATTGGTCGAGGACGGGATGACGTTGGGCAGGCCGCAGACCTTGATGATGTCGGGTGCGTGGCCGCCGCCCGCACCTTCGGTGTGGAAGGCGTGGATGGTGCGGCCCTTGATCGCAGCCACGGTGTTTTCGACAAAGCCGGATTCGTTCAGCGTGTCGGTGTGGATCATCACCTGCACGTCATGATCGTCGGCCACCGACAGGCAGCAGTCGATGGCCGCCGGCGTCGTGCCCCAGTCCTCGTGCAGCTTCAGCGAGCAGGCGCCGCCCAGCACCATTTCTTCCAATGCCGCCGGCAGCGAGGCGTTGCCCTTGCCCGACAGGCCGATATTCATCGGAAAGGCGTCGAAGGACTGGATCATGCGGGCCATGTGCCAGGGTCCCGGCGTGCAGGTTGTCGCCAGCGTGCCGTGCGCGGGGCCGGTGCCGCCGCCGAGCATCGTGGTGATGCCCGACATCAGCGCTTCCTCGATCTGCTGCGGGCAGATGAAATGGATATGCGCGTCGAAGCCGCCGGCGGTCAGGATCTTGCCCTCGCCGGCGATGATTTCGGTGCCGGGGCCGATGATGATGGTGACCCCATCCTGCGTGTCCGGATTGCCGGCCTTGCCGATCGCGGCAATGCGGCCGTCCCGGAGGCCGATATCGGCCTTGAAGATGCCGGCGCTGGCGTCGATCACCAGCGCATTGGTGATGACCGTGTCGACCGCGCCCTGAGCGCGGGAAACCTGGCTCTGGCCCATGCCGTCGCGGATGACCTTGCCGCCGCCGAATTTCACCTCCTCGCCATGGATGGTGAAATCCTTCTCGACCTCGATGAAGAGCTCGGTGTCGGCGAGCCGCACCCGGTCGCCGACCGTCGGGCCATACATCTGCGCATAGGCGGCACGGGTTACTCTGGCCATCAGCGATTGCTCCCGAATTGCGGTGCGGTTGAAGCCGGCTTGCACATTGTCGCCATCCAATGGTCATGCAATGACCCGCTGGGCGACACCTTCTGATCCCATTTGGCGGTTGAGGTTGGGGGGTCACCCCAAAACGACCGTTTGCCAAATCGATGGAAGGAAGATCCATGCGCAAAGCGATAGTTCTTGCAGCCGCCGCCACCCTCATGCTGGCTGGCGCCGCCAGTGCCCAGCAGCAACCCGCGCAACAGCCCGCCCAGGCGCCGGCAGCGCCCGCTCCTGGCGGTCAGCAGGCCGCGCCGGCGATCCAGAGCGTCAACATCGTCGACATCACCGAACTGCCGAAGGACACCCAGACGCAGGTCAACCAGGTGATCGCCCAGCGCGGCGATGACGGCCTGAAGAAACTGCGCAGCTCGATCGATGCCACGCCCAAGGTCAAATCCGCGCTGGAGGCCAAGGGAATGACCTCCGCGCAAGTGGTCGCGGCCAGCATGGAGCCCAATGGCGCGCTGACCCTGATCACCAAGAAAGCCAGCTGACGATCCGGCCTGGCGGGCCGGCATCCGGTCCGCCGGGCGCATCGTGAAGGGAACCGTGGCAAGGCTGGAAGCGTTTCGTTTCCCAGAGGTTGGAACGAACCACGAAAGCGAGCGATGACCGTCACGATACTGCCCGATGCCAGATGGCCGCATGCCTTTGCGGCGGCGGCCTTTCTCGCGGCAAGCATCCCGCAGGCCGTGCTCAACGCGCAGAGCCTCGAAAGCCCGGAGACCGTCGACAGGATCGTCGGGTCGCAGGTCAATCAGGAAGAGGCCAAGGCCACCGCGGAAATTGGAAAAGTCAGTTCGGCGATCGACCGCACGCGTGAAAACATCAGCACCGTGCGCAAGACGTCCAAGCTCGACAAGGTCGACATCGTCTTCCTCACCGATGCGGCACGCAGCGAAGGCGGCCCGCCGCCGGTCATCGAGAACAAGGTTCGGCAGCATCAGGACGATGTGGCGGAGCTGCGCAAGGAAATCGAGGCCAACGCCTTGCTCTTCAATGCCATCGATTCGAGGCGCGTGCTGGCCGAGGACGTCCTTGCCGTCGAGTTCGACGATCCCGGAAAGATCGTCATCTATGCGGCCGCCAAACCGCCTGGCTGAAAATCGCCCGGCTGGGCTGAAAGCACCGTGTGCTAGTGCGCTTGCCCCAAAGCCTGTCGCCGTCTTGGCGCCCCACGCATGAGATCCCACCGATCTCACAGCTTGCCCATCACCTTCTGCTGGAATCCATAGACCTCGCGCTTGCCGCCGAGTGGCACCAGCGTGACGTCGCGTTCCTGGCCCGGTTCGAAGCGCATGGCGGTGCCGGCGGCGATGTCGAGGCGCATGCCGCGTGCCCGTTCGCGGTCGAACTTCAGCCCTTCATTGGTTTCGAAGAAATGATAGTGGCTGCCGACCTGGACGGGCCGGTCGCCGCTGTTGGCGACTTTCAGGGTGATGGTCGCCAAGCCCTTGTTCAGTTCGATGTCGCCTGGTGCGGGGATGATTTCGCCGGGGATCATTGGACCTCACACCACGCCGAAGGCAAGGCCGACGCCGATCGCCGCGCAGGCCGCGCCCGCGATGCGGGCCAGGCCGCGAAACCTCTGGCCGAGGCTGAGGCCGGCGGCAATGCCGGTGGCATGGAGCAGCACGGTGGCGACGGCAAAGCCGGCCATGTATTCGAGCCCGCCGGCATTCTCCGGCACTTCGGTGCCATGGGCATGGCCGTGAAACAGCGCGAACAGGGCGATGATGGCGGCGCCAGTGGACACCGGGAGATCGATCGCCAGCGCCACCAGCAGCCCAAACGCCACGACCGACGCCAATATGCCCGGCTCGACGAACGGCAACGGCATGTGCAGCATGCCGAGGGCGCCTCCCACCAGCATGACGCCGGCAAAAGCCGCCGGCCAGGCCCAGATCGCCTTGCCGCCCTTGAGGGCCGCCCATAGTCCGACCGCGATCATCACCGTCATGTGATCAAGGCCGGAGAGCGGATGCATGAAGCCGGCCGTGAAGGAGGATGTCGTGCCGATGCCGACATGGGCATAGGCCGGCATGGCGGCGGCCAGGAGCAGGATCGCCGAGAGGCACAGGCGTTTGGCAGGGATCATTCTACTTGCCTTTCATTTGCGGTGGCGAAAGGGTCACGCGGCCTTGCTCGGGCCGCAGCCCTCGGCCTTGAGGACGCGCTTGGTCGAAGCCGGGTATTTCTTCAGCATCGCGGCGGGACGGATCGGCCGGGCCGAAAAATTGCCGCCGCAGTTCGGGCAGACGCCACCCAGCACGCCTTCCGCGCAGTCGGCGCAGAAGGTGCACTCGAATGTGCAGATCAACGCGTCCGTCGCCTCCGGCGGCAGGTCCTTGTCGCAGCATTCGCAGTTTGGACGCAGATCCAGCATTCCGGTCTCCTCACCTGATGGGTTCGTGCACGGTCACCAGTTTCGTGCCGTCGGGGAAGGTCGCCTCCACCTGCACGTCATGGATCATCTCGGCGATGCCTTCCATGACCTGGGCGCGGCTGACGACATGGGCGCCCGCCTCCATCAGCTCGGCGACCGGGCGGCCGTCGCGGGCGCCTTCGACGACGAAGTCGGTGATCAGCGCGATCGCTTCCGGATGGTTGAGCCTGACACCGCGCTCCAGCCGCTTGCGTGCCACGATTGCCGCCATGGCGATCAGCAGCTTGTCCTTTTCCCTTGGCGTCAGGTTCATGCGTTTGCCTGAAATGATGCGAACAGAATCACAGTGACCATAATTTGGGCAGTCCCGCCTCTCCATTGAGCAATCCGACGAGCGGAACCAGCCGCTGGCGCAACTGGTAGCCGTCCTCGGCGTAAAGCCTCGCAAGAAGCTTGCCAGATGTCCCTACGCTCCAGACGCTGGCGCCACCCTGGTCGCCGATGATCTCCCGGACCGGATCGAGCAGCGCCTCTGCCCGTGGTGACACCAGCAGCAGCGTTGCCACCGCGATCGCGCCGCCGGCGACAGCCGGACGGCCAAGGATCGCGGCGATGTCGGGTCCGATGCGGAAATCCTCGGCATGGATGAGGGACCCATTGCCACGGACACGCCAGCGGTCATGGAAATTGCCCTGCGCGGCACGTTCGCCCATTGCCAGGCGGCCAAAGACGGTCGCCTCCACCAGCAGCGCCTCGGCGCCGGCGGCAAGTTCGACATCCAATGTCCTGGCAAAGGCCGCCCGGTCGAAGACGATGGTTTCCTGGGGCAGCCACGCAATACGGCCGTTTTCGCCGACGGTCAGCTTGATCGACACCTCGGCGCGGTCGGACGCGGCGCGATAGACCTTCTCGCAGGCCTGGGTGGTTATCGCAGCGCTGGCATTTGCGCCGACATCCACGTCCCATCCGAGGCGGTCGCCGCCGGTCAGCCCGCCGGCGGTATTGATCAGCACCGCTTCCAGCGGTCCGGCCGAAACCGCCGGCAGCCTTATCTTGGCGGAGCCGTCCTGATAGAGGCGGCGCAGCCGCGTGCGGCCATCGATGCTGGCGCAGCCAAGCTGGGCCAGGCCAGCGGCGCGCTGGGCCGGTTGGCCTGAAAACTTCGTATATTCGATCGTGTCCACGCCGCCAGGTTAAGCACTGCGGCGGTTTTGTCGATATATAGCTTGTTGCTTGATGGCGTTTCCGTTTCTATAGAGGGAGCCACCTTGGTGCGGTCATGCGATGCCTGGCGGGGGTAGAAGGCGACAATCGCGGCCTGATATCGAGGACAAAAAGGCGCTGTTCAGTTGGCGTCGGGAAACGAAAAAGTGGGGAAGAAACCGAATGGCCGACCAACTGGCAACGGAAATCATCGAAAAGATCAAGGCCCATGCCGAGCCGGGCGGTGAGGAAATCACCACCGCCACCGAATTGACGGCGCTCGGCATCCATTCGCTGGAGCTGACGGAGATCATCTTCGATCTCGAGGAGCAGTATGGCATCGAGATCGAGATGAACACGGTCGATGCCTGGAGCAATCTGAAGAACGTTGGCGACATGGTCGAGGCCGTTCGCGCGCTGATCGCGAAAAAAGCCTGACCGAATGCTGAAACGCGTCGTCATCACCGGCCTTGGCGGCATATGCGGGCTCGGCACCAATGCGCCGGCAATCTGGGGCGAGATGCGCGCCGGCCGCTCGGCTATAGGCCCGATCGAAAATCATTCCCTGCACGACCTGAAGGTCAGGACGGGCTGCGAGGTCAAGGCGCTGCCCGATCACGGCATCGAGCGCAAGCAATTGGTGTCGATGGACCGTTTCAGCCTGCTGGCGGTGATCGCGGCGCGCGAAGCCCTGCAACAGTCCGGATTGGCCCCCCACGCCGACAATACCTATCGCATGGGAACCATTGTCGGCGTCGGCGTCTGCGGGTTCGAAACGGTCGAGGAGAACTATCGCGCCATCCTGGTCGAGGGCAAGAATCGCGCCGGCATCTTCACCGTGCCCCGGGTCATGCCGGGCGCCGCCGCCGGCCAGGTCAGCATGCACCTTGGCCTGCGTGGGCCTGTGTTCGGCGTCACTTCGGCCTGCTCGTCGGCCAACCACGCCATCGCCTCGGCGGTCGACCAGATCAGGCTCGGCCGCGCCGACGTCATGGTTGCCGGCGGCACCGATGCGCCGCTGGTCTGGGGCGTGCTGAAGGGCTGGGAGGCATTGCGCGTGCTGTCGCCCGACACGTGCCGGCCGTTCTCGGCCGATCGCCAGGGGCTGGTGCTGGGCGAAGGCGCCGGCATGGCTGTCCTGGAAAGCTATGAACATGCGACGGCGCGCGGCGCCACCATCCTCGCCGAAATCGCCGGCGCCGGCCTGTCGGCCGATGCGTCCGACATCGTCGCGCCGACCATCGAGGGCCCGGAAGCCGCGATGCGCTTCTGCCTGGCCGATGCCGGGCTCAATCCCGAGGACATCGACTATCTCAACGCCCATGGCACCGGCACCAAGGCCAACGACCAGATCGAGACCACCGCCATCAAGCGCGTCTTCGGCGAGCACGCCTACAAGCTGTCGGTCTCCTCGACCAAGTCGATGCACGCCCATTGCCTGGGCGCCTCTGGCGGACTGGAGATGATCGCCTGCGTCATGGCGATCCGCGAAGGCGTCGTGCCGCCGACGGCGAATTTCCGCGAGGCCGATCCCGATTGCGACCTCGACGTGACGCCGAATGTGGCCCGCGAACGCAAGGTGCGCGTCGCGATCAGCAACGGCTTTGCCTTCGGCGGCACCAACGCGGTGCTGGCCTTCAAGGCTGTTTGATCGCTGCGGTCACCACCGCATCCCTGCGGTCACCACCGGCAGTTACAACTGCCGGGCGATCCCGCGTGCCATCGGCGGTTGCGCCCGTCTGATTGGTTGGCGGTCCGTCATGGCGAAACCGTCGCCGCCATATTGATCACACCCGGCTGCGCGCCTAATTCTTTGCGGACCCGCCAGCACCGCGCTTTTGCGCATCCCCTTTCAGGAGTTCACCATGGCCGACCTGTCCGCCTTTCCAATCACCGCGCGCTGGCCGGCCAAGCACCCGGACCAGATCCAGCTCTATTCGGCAACGACGCCGAATGGAGTGAAGATATCGATCGCCCTGGAAGAGATCGGCCTGCCTTACGAGCCGCATTGGATCAATATCGGCCAGAACGAAAGCTGGACGCCGGAATTCCTGGCGCTCAATCCCAACGGCAAGATACCGGCGATCATCGATCCCAACGGCCCGGACGGCAAGCCGATCGGCCTGTTCGAATCCGGCGCCATCCTGCTCTATCTCGCCGAAAAGACCGGCCTGCTCATGCCCGTGGACGCCGCGCGCCGCTATGAGACGATCCAGTGGGTGTTCTTCCAGATGGCTTCGGTCGGTCCGATGTTCGGCCAGGTCGGCTTCTTCCACAAATTCGCCGGCCGCGAGATCGCCGACAAGCGTCCGTTGGAGCGCTATCGCGACGAATCGCGGCGGCTCCTCGGTGTGCTCGACGCCAGGCTGAAGGGCCGCAAATGGATCATGGCCAACGACTACACCATCGCCGACATCTCGCTGCTCGGCTGGGTGCGCAACCTGATCGGCTTCTATGAAGCCCGCGACCTCGTCGGTTTCGATGATTTCGCCAATGTGGCGGCATGGCTGGAGCGCGGCCTGGCACGGCCGGCCGTGCAAAAGGGCCTGACCATTCCGGCAAAGGCCTGAGGCGGACTGCCGCCCTGCTGCCTGCTACTTCGCTTTCGCCTTCGAACTGCCCTTGCCGATCACGGAGGCGGCAAGCGAGGCGGCCCCGCGGGCGGTTGCAACCACCGCACCTGCGGCGACATTCGCTGCGGTTCGGACGGCACCGGCTTTGTTCGGCGCCGCTTTGCGCGGGCTGGCCGTCTTGGCGGCCGGGACCACTTTTCTAGGTGCCGCCTTGCCGAAAGCGCCTTTGGCGTCTTTTGAGCGTTCGGCTACCGCGGGGCCAGCACCGGCTTTCGCTTGCGTTGCCTTCGCGGGTTTCGTCTTTGCGGGTTTTCTAGCCTTGGTTGCCATGCAAAATCCCTCACGCCACACAAACTGGTTCTGAGGCATAACGGCGCGAAACTCTTAAGGTTCCCGTCCAAGAATACCGAAAATTAAGCAGGTTAACCAATGACCAGGTCGGCCGCCCGGCGCCGTGCCAGCACGCGTTCGATGTTCGGCATGTCGTTGGAGGCGATCCAGGCGCGCGCATCGGCGTCGGAACGGCCATGCTCGTGCCAGCGCTCCATCAGGCGGCGCTCGAGCTCGTTGCGCGGCACGTCGACGAAAATCGAATAATCGAACAGCGGCGCCAGCCGCGACCACGGCTCCTCGTCGAGCAGCAGGTAATTGCCTTCGACCAGGATGAACTTGGTCGCGGTGCCGACGATCGCGGCGGCGGCGCGCGACAGCTCCAAGCCGCGGTCGAAGACGGGGATCGCGATCTCGGCCTCGCCGGCCCGGATTCGCTTCAGCAGGGTTTCGAAACCGGCGAAGTCGAAGGTTTCCGGCGCGCCCTTGCGCGCGCGCAGGCCGCGCGCGTTGAGCACGATGTCGTCATAATGGAAGCCGTCCATCGGCACGACTTCCACGGCTCCTTCGGGCAAAAGGTCATGCAGGCTCGCCGACAATGTCGACTTGCCTGCTCCCGGCGGTCCCGCAATGGCGACGATGAAGCGCTTTGCCTTGCCGGCGCGCTTGAAGATGGTGGCGGCGAGGTGAGCGATTTCGGACATGGGAGCCTCACTTGCCCAGATGGTCGGCCCAGATGGTCGGCCCAGATGGTCGGCCCTGATGGTCGGCCCTGATGATGCAGGACAATTTCGCCCCCATCTTGGCGGCAGTCGGCGGAAATTTCAAATCCGCCATTGCGCAATCTCGTGCCTATGCCGCGGCAGGCTGGCCGATGCGCAGGAAATCGCTGTCGAACGGCACGTCCCATGTCGAGCCGCCGGCCGACAGCCGCATGCGGCCATCCGTCGTGACAACCTCCTGCGGCGGTTCGCCACCCGGCAGCGGCATGGCGCCGATGACATGGCGAAACGAGAAGCTGCCGCCGAGCGCAAAGGCGGTCGCCACGCCCTCGCGCTTCAGCCAGTTGTCGCCGATCGAGGCGGCGTGGCCGACGGCGGCGCGCCCATCCTCGATGCCGAGCACGCCCAGATGGCGGCCGCTCCACGGCGCGTAGTCGCGGCCGCCATTGCTGAGCCACAGCATGGTAACAGGCAGTTCGGCCGGGTTCTTCAACACCAGCACCAGGTCGCCCTCGGCCTTGCGGGCCAGCGCCGTCCAGCCCGGCCCGCCATGGTCGGCCTCGACCAGGGTGACGAAATCCTCGCGCCGATCGTCCATGCGGTAGTCCGTCAGGTCGCATGTGCCGCCGGCGGCGGCAGGAAAATGGCCGAGGTCGGCCGACCGCGCCGGATAGGCGAGCATGAAGCGGCCGCGTGCGGGATCGGGCTCCAGCGGGTCGGCCGGCGTCGCGGCAAAGCGCTTCGGCGAAAACGCCAGCCTGCCGCCGCCCTTCATCGCCGTCATCGGGTGATGGGCGACGGAAATCGCGCCGTGGCCGCCGGAAAACACGTGCTCCTGGTAGAGGAAGGGATGGCCGTCGATGAGGGTGAGGATCTTGTCGACGCTGGCGCCCATGACCTTGTGGCGCAGCCGGAAAACGGCGCGCCAGCCACCGTCCGTGGCGCTGCTTTCGGTGATGTCCCAGGCGCTGTTGGCCGGCCAGCCATGCAGCGGCGCGTCCTCGACATCGCTGCGCGAAAACGGCGCGCACAGGAAATCGCCGGAGAGCCTAACGGTGCCTTGCGGCAGATCTTTCGGCAAGGTCTCGCCCGCGTCGACCCAGGGCGCGCGATGCAGCGGCTTCAACTGGCGTCCGTCGCCGTCGACGGTCATGTCGGCGATGTGGCCGACGGTGAGATCGAGCGAAACGGAAATGCCCCTGGCCTTGATCGTGCTGATGTCCATTGCGCTCTCACCCGATTCTGAAGGCGCAACCAGAACCCGTTCGGCGCGGCTTGCGCAAGCGTGATGTCGGGCATTTCGCATCAGCGCCGCTTTCACCCTCCCCACAGGGAACACAAGGGGCAGGGTAAGCAGACCTACTGCCGCTTGTATTCCCGCACCGGTGATTTTGTGCTGTCGGTGTAGGTGACCTGCACCGACATCGATTTCACGCTGTCGGCGACCTTGAAATAGGGCTGGTAGTCGTAGGGGATGGCATAAGGATCTCTCTTGTCGCAGGGCGGCATCTTGATCTGCTTGTCGAGTGCCGCGCCGTTCAGGCTGTAGCGGACTTCCTTGATGGCGCAGCGGTAGGACAGCATCTGCGTGAAATAGACCAGCCCATGATTGCCGCCGGCATCGAAGGCGATCCATGATGTCCAGAATTGGTCGAGGATCTGCTTGTCGCCTTGCTGAAGCGCCGCATCGGGATCGAAGCGGATGTCGAACGGACCGGTCTCGCGGCCCCGGATGTCGAGATATTTTATCGCGATGGTGGTCGCGGCCGTGCTGTCCGGCAACTCGAAGCTCGGATTGGGCATCGGCTTGCCGGTGCGCTGGTCGTTGAGTGCCAGCACGCCAGTATCGGTAAAGGCGCCGCTGTCGCCGAGACGCCAGGAAATCGCGGTCGCCGGCTCCGGCAGCGAGATGGTCATCGACCAGCCCTGGTTGGAGCGCATCGGCGTCAGCGACGGCGCGAAGCGGGCGGGGTCGAGCACGTCGCCAAGCGCTGTCAGCCGGCTGCGGCTGCGGTCCAGCCAATCGGCCAGCTGGGTCTGGTCGACGAAATATTTGAGCAGCCCGCCATCCTTCTCGGAAGCGACGAATTTCGTCAGCGCCTGGGCTTCGCCGCGCTTGTCGGCCAGCGTCTGGCTACCGAGGCGGTCTTCCGAAAACTCCTGCGCCAGGAGGTAATAGGCCGGCGCGTAGCCGGGATTGGCGGCGATGAACGCATTGAGCTTGTCGACCCGCTGGGCGTCGTCGAACTGCAGCAGGTGGACGAGCTTGATCGACGGTGCCTTGGCCTTCTCCGCAAGCTGGCCGAACACTTCGCGCGCGCCGGCCTTGCCGTCCTGCACCCGAAGCAGCGTGGCGAAGCGCGTATAGGGGTCGATGGCATCGACATCGAAGCCGGCAAAGGCAAGGTAGGCGCGCCGCGCGTTGAGCATGTCGCCCGACAGTTCGTAGACTCGGGCATTGTGGTAGAACTCGTCCGGCCGTTTTGGCTCGGCGATCGCCCCGCCCTGCGCTGCCAATTGGGCAAACCCCTTGGCGATCATGTCGATCGAGACGGCGATCTGCTCGGTCGTCGCCTGCAGTTTCTCCGCCTGGGCCTGCTGCTGTTGCTGGCCGGCGGCAAGCGTGTCGGTGGTCTGCTTGACCGCCTCGACGGTCTTTTGCGTCTCGGCGCCCTGCTGCGTCTGCTGCTGCTGGGCGGAGGCGATCTGATCGGCCTTCTGTGCCACCGTGTCGGTCGATTTCTTGACCTCTTCGACGGTCTTCTGCGTTTGCGTGACCGTCTGCTCGATCTTCGCCACCTTTTCGGAGACGATGCCGATCGACTGCTGCAGTCTCGCGACCGCCGGCACAAGGCTGGCGATGATGCCGTTCTGCGAGCTGGTCTCCTTCTGCACGGCATAGACGCCGCCGGCGACCGCCGCCGCACTGGTGGCGAACACCAGCGCCGGCAGCGCCTTGGCCGCCAGCACGAGCCGCAGAACGATGGCAATGGCGATGATGACCGCCGCGATCGATGCGACCAGCGCGATATAGGCGGCGAACGGCGCCAGCGGATTGAGGATGTCGGAAACCGCCCCGCCGACAAAGGCGATGCTGCCGGCCCATTTGCCGGTGCGGCTGAGAGATGCCCTGATAAGCGAGGGCGCTGCGCCCCCGGCCCCGATATTCGTCATGCCACCCCCCAAAGCCGCCAGATGCCGCGCCCCTTCCCACAGGAAACGCGATTCTGGCACAGAAAGATAGGAACGGGGCTATTTCGGGGCGGCCTTCGCAACCACTTCCTCTCCCCACTCCGCAGGGCGATCGCATATCACCGACCGCTCGGTGAGGGAGAGGAACCCAGGTCTCCGATGGCCACCATATTCCTGGGGCTAACCATCATTAACCAAATGGACGCATCAATCGCGTTACGTTAGCTTCGCCGCATCTCGAGCAACGGCCTACCAAGAACAGACCTGCCCCTTGTCCCACCTGCATCCCCTTTCGTTCGTCCACAAAGTTCTCGCGGCCTTTGCCTTGCTGGTGCTGCTGGCCGGCTGCTCGACCACGACGCCGCCGGATTCGGTTCTGGCCGTGCCCGCGCCGCCGCAGAAATATGCCGCCATCGTCGTCGACGCACAGACCGGAAAGCAGCTGTTCGAGGTCAACTCGACCGCGCAGCGCTACCCGGCCTCGCTGACCAAGATGATGACGCTCTATCTGCTGTTCGAGGCGATGGACTCCGGCCGCGTCACCAAGGAAACGCAGATCCCGGTCTCCGACCACGCCGCCTCGCAACCGCCGACCAAGATGCGCTTCCGGCGCGGCGAAACCATCGACGTCGATTCCGCCATCCGCGCCATCGTCGTCAAGTCGGCCAATGACGTGGCGGTGGCGGTCGGCGAATATCTCGGCGGCTCGGAGGATCAGTTCGCCGCCATGATGACCTCCAAGGCGCGCCAGCTCGGCATGACCAGCACCACCTTCCGCAACGCATCCGGCCTGCCAGACGACAGCCAGATGACGACGGCGCGCGACATGGCGGTGCTCGGCATGGCGCTGCATTCCCGCTTTCCCCAGCATTTCCACTATTTCTCCGAGAGCGATTTCATGTTCCGTGGCCGGCTGGTGCGCGGCCACAACGACATGCTCGGCCGCGTGCGCGGCGTCGACGGCATCAAGACCGGCTACATCAGGGCCTCCGGCTTCAACATCGTCACCTCCTACAATGCCGACGGCCGACGCCTGATCGTGGTGGTGATGGGCGCCGACTCGGCCCGCCAGCGCAACGACCATGTCGAGGCGCTGATCCAGCGCAGCCTGTCGCCCATGGTGGCCGACACCAAGACCCGGCTGATGTTCGCCGAACAGCAGTAGTCCTGCGGCCTGAGCCAACAAAGGTGGGCAGCCGGCTATTGTTTCACGACTGTCACGCAATTGTCCGGAAGCCATGGCATAGGCTGCGAAGACCGACGGTGGCTATGCGCCGCCCCGTTGGCGTATCGTCTGCCTGCGACAGGCAGAAGGCCCAAGGTGTGTTGAGATTCAGGTCAGGCCGAGCTGAAAACGATGGCTTTCGAGAACCGGAGCGGAGCGTACTTTTCGTACGTGAGCACCGGAAGCGCAGAAGGCCGTCGTTTGCAGGCCGGCCTCACCTGGATATCATCACACCTTAGCGCCACAGCAGGAGCCAGCACCATGAGCACCGTTCCCAAGGCATCCGAGCAGAAGGCGGCGGACAATGAGAACGACAGCGGCGGCGAATATTTCGAGGCGTCGACCACGCAGGAAGACCTGCACGAGGTTTCCGACGAGCATTTCGACACGCCCGAGGTTCCGGACTCCGAACCTTCAGGCCCCGGCGCATCGCGGTTCAAGCCGAAGAAGAAACCGTCGGCTATCTCGGGCCGCAAATTCCGCAAGCGCGACCTGGTGCGCATCGACACGCTGCGCCCGAGCCTCGCCGACCGCATCCACGCGGATCATCCGGACCTGCCCAAGGGCGCCCGCATCAGCCGCGAGGAGCTCGGCCGCTACCGCATGCGCTACATGGAGGAGCTGCTGCAGCAGGAGCACGGCGAGTTCTCCGAGCTCGACCGCCAGGTGGTGGAATCGATCGCCCGGCAGGACACGATTTCCGAAAACTCGGAAGAAGAGTTCGAGGAGCACCGCTCCTTCGCCGACCGCGTCTCCGACAACATGGCGGCCTTCGGCGGCAGTTGGTGGTTCCTGATCTCGTTTGGCAGCGTGCTTCTGATCTGGATCGGCATCAACCTGATCGCGGGCATGAGCAGCGCCTTCGACCCCTATCCCTTCATCCTGCTCAACCTCCTGCTCTCCTGCATCGCCGCTATCCAGGCGCCGATCATCATGATGAGCCAGAAGCGCCAGGAGACCAAGGATCGCCTGCGCTCCTTCAACGACTACCGCGTCAACCTCAAGGCCGAGCTCGAAGTGCGCCACCTGCACGAAAAACTCGACTACCTCATCTCCCGCCAATGGACGCGGCTCGCCGAAATGCAGCAGATGCAGCTCGACGCGATGCACGAGCTGACGGGTGCGAAGAAGGCGAAGCGAGCCGTGCGCGGGGTGCGGCGGCCAACGGTGAAGAGTGAGGCTGGGCAGTAGGGGTCCGCACAGCCAATCGCCAATTGCCCGTTGAAGCCCGCCCCGGCTTCCGCTAAGAAGCCGTGACTTGCCGGTTCACCGGCTGGTTCGTTTTCCGGTTCCCGGGAAGCACCCGTAGCTCAGCTGGATAGAGCGCTGCCCTCCGAAGGCAGAGGTCACAGGTTCGAATCCTGTCGGGTGCGCCAACAGAATCAAAGGTTACGCGGAGGGATCTTCAGTGGCTGATCTCATCCCACAGATTTGTCCCACATAACAACGAGATTGCCGCACGTTCCCCTATGCAACTCGGTAGTGACAGAATTTGTATTTGTCGCCCCTCCCGCAGGGGCAAGGTTCATTGCGTCAAACCTTCCGGGTGCCAGGTGGAAGCGGCGGAAGCGAATCCTTTGGTTTGACCGCGGCGCTCGCAACCACAGACATGCCACGAATAATCCGAATCGGCCGAACCGGCCCACCTGCCGCGTCCGCCTGGATATCGCAACCAACCCCGCCGCGATTCGTTGACTCGTGCTGGTTGATCCCAGCGCACTCTAGACCTTCCCGCTGGCTCCGGCCGGCGGGCCTTTTCGGGCATGCCGTGCCGTCGACCTCGATACGCAAGTTCGAATACGATCCAGACAGCAGGATTTTGTCGGTGTGGTTCGTGGCAAGCGGCAGGCATTACCAATTCTTGGACGTGCCGCCGGAGAGCTTTGCCGGGTTCAAATCTGCCTTTGCCAAAGGCCGCTATTTCAACGACCACATCCGCAACCGCTTTGCATTTCGGCTGGTGACATAAAGGGCAAAGCGTTCTCTAGGCATCCATCTCCAGCGGCTCGTGCCCTGGCTGCTCATGCCAGATGACCTGCCGCAGGTCGCGCTGGTCCACGGGCTGGCCACACGTCGGACAAGTATAGAGATGGTCAGCTTCGCTAGCCGGCGGCCCGCCGTGAAGCGTACCTTTGATAGCAGGTCCAAGGTCGGATAGCTTCGTCATAGCTATCAAACATTTGATTTACCTAAAATGTTCCGGAACCATTTTAGCGCGCGCTAATTGAATCGCACTATGCGGGTTAGCGCATGCCACTGAATTTCATCAAGCCCATGGAACCCGAGCTGGTCGACACGCCACCGCAAGGCGACGAATGGCTCCATGAAATCAAATTTGACGGGTATCGCACCCAGATTATCAAGGATGAAAACGGGATCCGTCTGTTCACCAAGAACGGTTACGACTGGACCGGCCGCTATATCGAACTTGCCGGAGAGGCGGAGGCGATCGAGGCGGAAAGTTTCATCATCGATGGCGAGACAATCACGGTCAACGAGGCTGGCTTGTCCGACTTCCCCGCCCTACAATCAGCCGTCACCAGCCGTAAGCCGTCGCGCGCCCTGTATTTGGTGGCCTTCGATCTCCTGCACCTGAACGGGCATGATTTGCGCAAACTGCCGGTGGAAGACCGCCGCGAAATCCTGCAGGAATTGATACCAGCCGTCGGCCGCATTCAGTTCAGCAAAGCCATGCCCGGCACCGGGGCCGCAGTCTATAGCCGGGTGGACAGGGCAGGGCTGGAGGGCATGGTCTCAAAGCGTAAGGACAGCGTCTACCGCAGCGGGCCGACGATGAACTGGCGCAAGATCAAATGCTATGCCGAAAAGGAAATGGATATCATTGGCGTGCAGCGCGAGGTGGGAAAGCCCGCAATGGTGCTCATGGCCGACAAGGGCAGATATGCCGGCAGCGCTTTCGTCACCTTCAAGGCCGATATGCGCCAACGCCTATGGGATCGCGTGCAAGGAAAGGTAGGCGGGCCAGCGCCTGTAGGGCTCAAGAGCGACAAGGCCGAATGGCTGAAGCCAGGTCTCGTCGGTCGCGTGCGATTCCTGAAGGGTGAGGAGAAGCTTCGGCACGCGAAGCTGCTGGACTACCGGGAAAAGTGAATGCCTGTTGCAAACAGGATCAGGAGCGCATCGCAAAGTGACTGGCTGGCCACGCAAAGAAAAAGCCCCGGACGTTGAACTGACCCCCGAAAGTTGGACACAACCTTCGGGGGTTTTGCATGTCCAGACATGGTGCGCGTTTCAAGCGCTTG